>JBGCFW010000407.1:0-6778 GCA_045107155.1 Ilumatobacter sp.
CAGGCACTTCGCCCGCCGCCGCGGCCAGATCGTCGACGGTGGCTCGCCGTCGCGGTCGTGGTGATCGGAGTGTCGGCATGGCGCGCCGGTCTCGACCCTGGTGATCTCCTGAACCCTCGAGGCTTCACCCAGTTCTCCGCGTTCTTCGAGGCGATGGTCCGCCCGGAGCTGGACGGAGCGTTCCTCCGCCTGACGGCACGCGAGGCCGCCGTGACCGTGGGGTACGCCGTGCTCGGGACAGCGCTCTCAGTCGCCATCGGCATCGTCGGCGGGGTCGCTCTCACCGAACGGGTCTGGCTGTCGGCCGCAGGCACCCACACGCGCCGCCGTTGGGTGTGGCACGTCCTGCGAGTGTGCTTCGCAATCCCGCGAGCCCTGCACGAGGTCGTGTTCGGGCTCGTGCTCGTGAACATCTTCGGGATCGATCCCATCGTGGCCGTGCTCGCGATCGGCATCCCGTTCGGCTCGGTCACGGCGAAGGTCTTCGCCGAACTCCTCGACGAAGCCCCTCGTGACGCCGAACGTGCCCTGCGCGCCGCTGGTGCGGGTCGAGTCGCGGCGCTCGTGTTCGGTGCGGTCCCGGTCGCGATCGGAGACATCGCCAGCTATGCGTTCTACCGATTCGAGTGCGCGATTCGCAGCGCGGCGGTACTGGGATTCGTCGGCGCCGGGGGTCTCGGTTTCCAGATGGCACTGTCGTTCCAGTCGCTCCGGTACGAGGAGATGTGGACGTTGCTCTGGGCGTTGATCATCATCTCGGGTATCGCCGACCGCTGGTCATCGATCGTTCGTCGGCGGCGCTCGGCGAGCGGCGTCGAGATGCATGCCCGGCTGAGCGAGGTGCCTCCTCGACGGGATCCGGTCCTCGTGGGAAGCGCCATCGGTTTCGCGGCCGCGATTCCGCTCGCCTGGTGGCGACTCGACCTTCGGCTCTCGTCGCTGTGGTCGTCCAGAGCGCGGACGCTCGCTGCGGACCTCGCCGGTCGGGCGTGGCCACCGCAGCTCGGACCCGACGGGTTGTCGGCACTGGTCGGCGACGCGCTCGACACCGTCGCGCTCGCGGTTCTCGCACTTGTCGGGGCCTGGTCGATCGCGTCTCCCATCGCGTTCCTCGCAGCACGAACGGATCGGCCGTTCGACGGTCCCGTGCGCTCCGCCCGGACCGCTCTCGGCGTGGTCCTGCGGTTCCTCCTGCTGATTGCTCGCTCGGTGCCGCCACCGGTGTGGGCGTTCCTCGCGGTGTTCGTGTTCCGGCCCGGGCTCTGGCCTGGCGTGGTCGCGCTCGCCGTGTACAACCTCGGGGTTCTCGGGCGGCTGCAGGGTGAGGTCGTCGAGAACCTCGACGACCGTCCGGGCCGTGTGCTGCGCAGCGCCGGAGCGGGCGAGGTCGGAGTGGCCGCGTTCGCCACCGTGCCGGCCGTAGCGGGCCGGTTCGCATCGCTGGGTCTGTACCGATGGGAGGTCGCGATCCGCGAGACCGTCATGGTCGGCGTCGTCGGAGCGGCCGGCCTGGGCCGGACCATCGCAGAACAGTCGGCGCGCTTCGACTACGCCGGGATCCTGGCGAGTATCGGTGCGCTCGTCGTGGTCACGGTCGTCGTGGATCTGGTGAGCGGCGGGGTTCGACGAAGCCTGCGATGACGTGCCGGGCCCTGACCCGGTCGGCCTCGGTGACCGGTGTCCCACGTTTGGTGGCGAGGGCTCCGGGAACGCTCGCCTGCATGGCCCCGACCACCGATTCCCGGATCGCGACGCCTGCGTCGTCGAGCCGGATCGCCGTGGTCCGCGAACAGGTCCGACGTCGTGCACAGCGACTCGGCGCCGATCAGTCGCTCATCGATCAGTTCGTGCTCGTTGCGAGCGAGTTGGCCACGAACGTCGTGATGCACACGCGCCACGAGCAGATCGAGGTCACGATCGACCGTGACCGAGACGGCTGGGTGATCGAGGTGAGCGGCGCCACCGATCTGGAGAGCGCTGTGTGCACGGAGCTTCCGCCGCCCGACAGTCTCGGCGGGCGTGGACTCTTCATCGTAAACTCGTTGATGGACGACGTGAGCGTCGTCGACGGCGCGGCAGGGCGCTCGGTGCGCTGCGTCAAGCGCTCCGGCCGAGCCTGAGCCACCCCGGTCGGCTCATTGCAGCCGGCGAACGATCCGTTCCTTCAGGTTGGTGTAGGGCGGATACAGCACCTTCAGGTCCGGTCGTGATCGCTTGAGCAGGACGGACTTGAGGTGACTGAAGGTCTCGAATCCGGTCGCGCCGTGGTAGGCGCCGAGGCCGCTCGGGCCGATGCCGCCGAACGGGAGCTCGGGCGGGCCGATGTGGAGCAAGGTGCCGTTGACGCTGACGCCACCTGACGAGGTGGCGTCGATCACGCGCTGTGCGATCGCGTCGTCTTCGGTGAAGGCGTACAGCGCGAGTGGCTTCGGTCGTCGATTCACGAACTCGATCGCGTCGTCGATGTCGTCGATGACCAACATGGGCAGCACCGGCCCGAAGATCTCCTCGCTCATCACGGCGCTCTCGGGATCGGGATCGAGCAGAATCGTGGGCGCGATGTACCGATCGGTTGCGTTCGTGACGCCGCCCACTGTCACCGTTCCGCTGCCCTCGCCGTGGATGAGGCCGGCGATGCGCTCGAAGTGGCGATCGTCGATGATGCGTCCGTAGTCATCGCTCGCGTGAGGGTCGGCGCCGTAGAAGGCCTCGACCGACTCCCGGATGGCCGCGACGAGCGCATCTCGAAGTGGTCGTACGACGAGGACGTAGTCGGGTGCGATGCAGGTCTGGCCCGAATTCACGAACTTGCCCCATGCGATACGACGTGCGGCCACCTCGACATCAGCGTCGGCAGCGACGATCGCCGGCGACTTGCCACCGAGCTCGAGGGTGACGGGTGTGAGGTGCTCTGCGGCGGCACGCATCACGATGCGCCCGACCTCGGTGCCGCCGGTGAAGAAGATGTGGTCGAAGGACTCTGCGAGCAGCTCGGTCGAGGTGTCGATGCCTCCTTCGATCACCGAGACCGCCGACGTGTCGAGGTACTCGGGGCACAGCTGGGCGAGCAGCGATGAAGTGCGCGGAGCGAGTTCCGACGGCTTCGCAACGATCGCGTTGCCGGCGGCGATCGCCGCGGCCATCGGTGACAGCAGGAGCTGGAGTGGGTAGTTCCACGGTGCGATGATCAGCACCACACCTTTCGGCTGCGGAACGATCCTGGCCTTCGCCGGTTGGTAGGCCATCGGCACGCTGACCTTGCGCGGCGCTGCCCACTTCTCGAGGTGCGCGAGCTGATAGTCGATGTCGGCGAGCGTGAAGCCGATCTCGGTGGTCCATCCTTCGGTTCTCGGTTTGTGGAGGTCGCTGGCGAGCGCCTCGAGCAGTGCGTCGGCGTTGTCGCGCAGCATCGATGCCATCGCCTCGAGTTGTCGGCGACGCCAAGCCAGCGGGCGCGTGAGGTCACGTTCGTAGCCGCGCCGCACACCTGCCACCACGTCGGCGACCGATGTCTCGCTCGCCGTGGTGTCCGTGGTGTCTGTGGTGTCGGTCATGGTGCTCCTGGAGAGGTGGAAGGCTCCCCGGACGTGGCCTGGGGAGATGTCGGGGGTTGTTGGACGATCGCGTGCTCGACGGGCCATCGACGCCGCGCCGGGTGGAGCGCGAGCGCCCGTTCGATACGAGCGACGTCGACGACGCGCTCTGGCTCGTCGAGTTGGCACGAGCGGCACCAGGTGGTGACACGTTTCCACGGCACGTCGCGTTCGCCAGCGCCGTCGAGTGGTGTCGAACACCACGAGCACGGCTGGCGCCGTCGGCCGTACACCCAGTGGTGGGCGGTATGAAGGCGGCGGCCCGTCGTGTTCTGCGGGCCGCGCTCGGCATTCGTCCTGATCAGCGCAGCGCCTGCTGCGACGAGCGTGTCGAGGCCGATGACGGTTCCAACGGGTTGATGAGGTGACACGCCGGCGATGAAGGGAACTTCGACGGCGTAGACGTTGCCGAATCCGGCGACGTTTCGTTGATCGAGCAGCGCGCCGGCGAGCGGCCGATGTGGGTCGTCGGCGAGTCGTCCGGTGATCAGGTCGATGTCGGGTGGCTCGGGGCGGCAGAGGTCGGGTCCGAGGTGCCCGAACACCGAATGCTCATCGGAGGTCGCCACGACGCCGATCAGGGGCATGTCCACGGCAGTGAGCCACCCGTCTTCGAGTTCTGCTTCGAGCCGCCGCCGCCACTCCGGGGCTCGCGATCTCCTGCCGAGCTCCCAGTGGCCGTCCATCCGGAGATGCCCGTAGACCGTTCGGCCGTCGTCGAACCGAAGCAGCAGCCACTTGCCGGAGGCGTCGACGTTGTCGAGGCGGCGCCCGGTCAGGTCGAGGTGGGTGATCCTGGGGTCTCGGACGATCGAGCGCTGGCAGCGTTGACCGACGAAGCGCGCGGAGATGCGGTCGGCGAGTCGCCGGACGGTGTCACCTTCGGGCATCGCACCAGTGTGCCGTGACCTTCGTCGGGCGCCGCGGGTCCGCGGCCGATGGTTCGCTCTGCTCGTGAACGGGCAGGGTCGACACATGGACCGGCAGCAACGATTCGACTCTCTTCGAAGGTGGAACCTCGGGCTCGCGCTCCTCCACGCCGCTCAAGCCGTGCTGGTCCTCGTTCTTGCGAGTGATTTCGCGATCGAGATCACCTCGTCGTTCCCGGACGGCCCGCCCGGAACTCGCAAGCCCGCACCCGAGCAGCTCTTCGATCTTCCGATCGGACCCGCGATCGCCGTTTTCCTCGCGCTCGCAGCGATCGATCATCTGCTGACAGGCACCGTCTTCCGAGGCGTGTACGAGCGTGACCTCACGAATGGCATCAACCGATTTCGTTGGGTCGAGTACTCGCTCAGCTCCACGCTCATGATCGTCCTCATCGGGACCTACAGCGGGATCACCGGGATCACCGAGGTGATCGCGGTGTCCGGCGCGAACGTGTCGATGATCCTCTTCGGGTGGCTTCAGGAGCGAATGAATCCACCCGGTCGAAGCGAGACCACGATGATGCCATTCTGGTTCGGCTGCGTGGCCGGCATCGCGCCGTGGATCGCGCTCGCCGTCAACATCGTCGGGGCCGAGACGGTCCCCGGATTCGTGTTCGGAATTCTCATCGCTCAGGCGATCTTCTTCTTCAGCTTCGCACTCAATCAGTGGCTGCAGTACCGCGAGGTGGGTCAATGGAGTGACTACCTGTTCGGTGAGAAGGCCTACTTGGTCCTCAGCCTCGGCGCGAAGTCGGTACTCGCCTGGCAGATCTACGGCGGTTCGCTCGCCGACTGATCGCCTGCGCCAAGCTCTTGCAGCCAGCGACCACGCACGACATAGAGTGGTCGACATGTCACCCCGGTCAGGAGCGTCGAAGGGTCCGGTTTGAGTTCGCTGGAGTCCGATGTTCGCGACGCCGGCGACGGCGATCGAGACGGTGAAACGTCCGACGCTGGGTCGACCGCACCCGTTGCAGGTCTTCTGGAGCGCATCGACACCGCTGCATTCGGACTCATCGGCCACGGAATCTGCGTCACCGATACGTTGCTCGACGAGCCCGGACCACGGGTTCTCTACGTCAACCAGGCGTATCTCGACATCTTCAGCTGTGAGCGAGACGAGGTGGTCGGGCACAGCCCGCGGTTCGCCCAGGGGCCGTTGACGGACCCTGCGACACTCGCTCGGATCCGCGAACACCTGGTGTCAGCTCGGTCGATACGAGCGCAGGCCGTGAACTATCGCATCGACCGGACTCCGTTTCGGTTGCGATGGACGATCGACCCGATCCGACTCGGTGACGAACTCGCAGGTTTCGTGGCCGTCATGAACGACGTCACCATCGATGACCGCGTGCGACGACGTCTGTCTGCGCTCGACATGTTGATGACGCATGGACGAGCGGCCGTCGAATCTCCCGCTGCAGCGCGCGTCGGGGCGATCGGGCGGGCGCTCGCTGACTCCTTCGAACCGCTGCTCGAGGAAGTCGGCGAAGCGACGGTCGAGAGCTTCGACGCCATGGTGGTCACGCCGACGCGGTGCGCTGCGCCCGAGCGTGCGATCCTCGACTCCTTCGTCGTTGCCGATCGTTTGCGGGTGACGCTCCGAATCCACCCAGACGGTGAACCCCTCGTCGACCGCGTCGCGATCGACGAGATGTGCCATCACGCGCGGTGGCTTCTCGACCTCGCCCGCTGGGCGTGACGACATCGCCGCCGAGGACTACTCGACGGCGCGAACGATGACTGCGGCGGCATCGTCGATCCGCCACGGCGTGTCGACCAGCTCCTGCAACATGGCAACCACAGCGTCGGGCCCTGCGTCGCCACCGTTCATTGCCTCGGACAGGTGTGCGCGCAGGGCCGTGATGCCCGCGTCGACGGTTGCATCGCGGGTCTCGACCACGCCGTCGGTGTACGCGACGAAGACATCGCCGCGTTCCATCGGCTCGGACCGCGCCGAGAACCCGCCGATCCCCGTTCCGAGCGGCGGCCCGAGGCCCGGATTCGGCAACCTCGTGACGCCGTCGGCGCTGGAGATCACGGGCGGAGGGTGTCCGGCCGAGGCCAATGACACCGTCCCGTCGCGGCCAAACGCCGCGACCAGGGCTGTCGCCATGATGTTCGACGCACGGTTGCAGAGGTACTCATCGGTGCGAGCGAGTGCAGCGACGGGGTCGCCCGACGACGTGAGCTGACTCGCGAGCACGTGGCGGACCTGGCTCATCTCGATCGCCGCTCGCACGTCATGACCGACGA
>JBGCFW010000042.1:0-6259 GCA_045107155.1 Ilumatobacter sp.
CCAGATCGCAGACGACGACATGCTCCACGCCTACCGCAACCCAATCCGAGTGTTCGACCTCGGCGAACTCGACATGCTCATCGGCCCCGACACAGCAGCCCGACTCCTTGAGATCGGCGTCTCCGAAGCCGAGGGCATCGAGTTCATTGTTCACGCCATGCTCGCACGACCAAAGTTCCTGGAGACCTGATGCCACGCTCGATCCAAGACATCCTCGACCACGCCGACGAACTCGCCGACCGCTTCGAGAACTACGAACCCGACCCCAACGACGAACGACCCGTCGAGGAATACCTCCTCGAACGAGCCGCACTTGCGCGAGCGCGCAGCGAACGACAGATCGTCGACGCCATCACCGCAGCACGCAGCAAACAAGTTTCGTGGGTGCGGATCGGTGAGCTCCTCGGCACCTCCGCCCAGGCCGCCCAGCAGCGTTACGGCAACGTCATCGCCACCAGCTGATATCGAGCGGTCACCCGCACCCCGACGTGCCGTTCGCGCGTAGGCCAGACGGTGACAAGTTAAGTTCAATATCGAGCTTCCGGCGGTCGGTCCGGGCGATGCGACTCAACGGACAGCTTCCGCCTGCGAAAGCTACGGGCGTCCGAGGCGGCGTCGGTAGAACCGAACGACCGCAGTAATCGCAACCGCCCAAGCGGCAACGACGAGAGCAAAGATCACTTGAGCCGTCAGCGAACTGTACTCACGGTCGCGTGGAACCGATGCGATCAGAACGTCCACGAGGAGGCGCCTCGAGGCCGCTCATAGCCGGCATTCCGATCGCAGCGGAGTGTCCCAGAATGCGCACGCAGCGGGAAGCTGCCGCACCTCCAGCGCTGCCGCAGCTCGGCACTCAGTGACTACTCAGTGAGACGTGCGACGGTAGGGCCGGAACCATGCCCGCCGACCACGCACCTGCCGACCACGCACTTATCGGCGAGCGTCACCGATGACCGGATACCAAGGAGACCACCCACCATGTCCACGAAGTCGTACGACTGGATTGCCCACCACGCCCGAACCCGTCCGGACAAGCTGGCCCAGGTCGATCTCGGGACCGACCGCCGGTTCACGTACGCAGAAATGAACGACCGGTGCAGCCGGCTCGCCACCGCGCTGAGGGACACGCACGGCATCGAGTTCGGCGACCGGGTCGCGGTACTGGCCAACAACAACACGAACTTCTTCGAAGTGCAGTTCGCGTGCTGGAAGCTGGGCGCGATCTTCACGCCACTCAACTGGCGCCTCGCAGGACCTGAGATCGAGTTCATCCTCGGCGACTGTCGGCCGAAGCTCTTGATCGTCGACGACAGCTTCGTCGACATGGCCGCACAGGTCGTCGCTGATGGCGCAGCGGTGACGGTGCTCAACTGGGATGTCGAGTCCGAGTACGAGGGCCTGCTGTCTGGCGCGGCACCACTCGAACGCGCGGTCGACTGCACCCATGACACACCGATCACGATCATGTACACCTCGGGCACGACCGGGCGACCGAAGGGCTGCATCATCACCCAGGGGATGGTGTTCTACAACGCCATCAACCTGGTGGAGTTCTGCATGGTCGGCACGGAAACGACGTGTCTCACCGTGCTCCCCCTGTTCCACACCGCAGGGCTGAACGTGTTCGCCAACCCGGCGTACCACTTCGGTGGAACGAACGTGGTCATGCGCGACTTCGACCCAGGCAAGGCGCTCGAACTCCTCGGCGATGCCGAACTCGCCATCACTCACTTCATGGGTGTGCCCACCGTGTATCTGTTCATGAGCCAGCACCCGGACTTCAAGACCGCCACGTTCCCGACCGTGAAGTCCGCCGCTCTCGGCGGAGCCCCCTCGCCACTCCCGCTGCTCGAAGCGTGGGGAGCGAAGGGACTCCCGCTCCAGCAGGCGTTCGGGATGACCGAGACCTCACCGCTGTCGACTGCGCTCAAGCCTGAAGATGCCATGGTGAAAATCGGCTCAGCGGGCCTTCCGGCTCTCCACACCGAAGTACGCGTCGTCGACGAGGCCGGCAACGACGTCGCTCCCGGCGAGGTCGGCGAGATCTGGACCAGAGGCCCCAACGTCACGCCCGGCTACTGGGAGTACCCCGAGGCCAACGAGTCGAGCTTCGTCGACGGCTACCTCAAGACCGGCGACGCTGCACGCATCGACGAGGACGGGTACATCTACATCGTCGATCGATGGAAGGACATGTACATCTCGGGCGGTGAAAACGTCTACCCCGCCGAGGTCGAAACCGTTCTCTACCAACTCGATGCGGTCGGCGAAGCCGCGATCATCGGAGTTCCCGACGAACGTTGGGGTGAGGTCGGACGGGCGATCATCGTGCTCAAACCCGACGCACAGCTCGATGCCGCGACGGTGATTTCCCACTGTGCCGAGCGGCTTGCGAAGTTCAAGGTGCCGACCTCGGCAGTGTTCGTCGACGAACTGCCCCACAACGCAACCGGCAAGGTCCTCAAGCGCGAGCTCCGCCTGAGCCATGGAGAAGCCGCCGGGTGAGCGGAGCCAACACCACTGGGTAAGCGCCGGGTCCGTCGACACCCACCCCGTCCGCGGCAGCAGAGCCACTGGCAAGATCGGGTGGCGACGCTCCAACTCTCATAGTGTCCACCTGCAGTGGTTTCGGACTGTCTACACGTCAGCTTGCTCGATGGATTCGAGGTCCGTGTCGTCGGCGAACAGGTGACGATCCACGGCCTCCGTAGTCGTCAGGTGCTGGCGTATCTCATTGTTCATCGCGACACGGCCACCAGCGCAGAACGGCTGAGCGACGCACTCTGGGGCGACACGCCACCCGCATCGGCGCGCAACTCGATCCAACGGTTCATTTCGGATCTTCGTCGCGACCTCGGCCCGGCTCGCGGTCGCCTCGCCAGCGCAGGAAGCGGCTATCGCCTCGTACTCGATGATGATGACTGGTGTGACGCCCTTGCACTCGAACAGGCCCTGCCACAAGCCCGCGACGTGCTCGCCGACGGTCGGCCTGGCGATGCCCTCGCGCTCATCGGCGAGCTCCCACGGGCATCGGCACAGCCGCTCGAGACCGTGGAAGGTGCATTCTTCGTCTCGGCAGAACGTCTCCGACTGACCGAGCTGGTTGCCGACTGCGGCGAAGTCGTCGCGGAAGCTCGACTCGCCCAAGGGGACAGTCCCGGTGCGATCACCTCAGCACGGCAGTTCCTCGAGCAGCACCCGTACCGAGAGCGCCTCTGCATCACGCTGGCAACGGCCTTGACCAGGCTGGGTCGAGCCACCGATGGGCTGAGCGCCATTGCAGCGTTCCGTTCGCGACTCCGTGATGAACTCGGCCTCGACCCGTCGCCTGACATGGCACAGACCGAACTCGACATCTTGCTGCATCGTGACGCCGCACCGGCCGCCTCGATCGGCCGCCGTCAGGAGCGAGCGCTTCGAGTTCCCGACGTCGTTCTCGCCGCGCCGCTGATCGGACGAGACCCGATCGTTCGACGCGCCACCGAGCTCCTCGAAACCGAGCGGGTCGTCACCTGCACCGGCACCGGTGGCATCGGGAAGACGGCGACGGCGTTGGCGATCATCGAGTCCTGGTAGAACGAACACGGCGGAACCGCGAGGTTCGTCTGCTTCGAAGAGACCACCGCACACGGCATCGCCGCAAAGGTCGGCCAGGTCGTGGGAACGTCTTCGACGACCGAAGACGATCCGCTCGGCGAGGTCGTGGATCGGGTCTGCTCCGAAGTCGACCTCCTGGTCCTCGACAACTGCGAACACATCGCCACAGAGGTAGGCGCGTTCGTCGACCGGGTCGTCACGCGGACATCGGACGTCCGAATTCTGGCCACCTCTCGTCGGCCGCTCGGCAAGGCCTACGAGCAGGTGCTTCCGCTCAAGCCACTCGATGGCAACGCGAGTCGAGAGCTGCTTCGCCGACAACTCGAACGAGCATCGGTGCAACTATCCGATCTCGAATCGGAGTCGGTCGTCGATCTGCTCGACGAACTGGATGGCTTGCCACTCGCTATCGAACTGGCCGGAGCCAGCCTCCGCTCTGTCGGAGTGCGCGACCTGCTCTCCCGTTGGCGCGACAACGAGCCCGCACAGGGCCATGTCAACAGCCGCCATCGGCGCCACGAGTCCATCGCCAACGCGGTGAGGTCGTCACTCGAGCAGCTCGATGCCGATGAACTCGCACTGTTGGATGTGTGCGCGTTCTTCCCGACCGACTTCGACGTCGCGGCAGTCGAAGCACTGGCTGGAACCGCGATCGCCAAGCGTCTGCACGTGCTGGTCGACCACTCGTTGCTCGAGGTCAACCAGACCCACACGGCGAAGCGCCATCGGATGCTCGTTCCCATCCGCTCACAGATTCGTGCTCGGTCCAACGCGCTCGAGCACGACCGTCGTCGGGAGTTCATCACGCACTTCTCGGGTCTGTCCCGTGCCGCACTCGACAAGATGAAGGGCATCGACTCACGGTCGGGGGTTGCAGAATTGCGCAACGACCTCAGCAACATCGCCTTCGCATTCCAACTCGCAGACGACGCTGCGGACGTCGAGTCGATGGCTGCGATCGTTCGCAGCATCGGCCTGGCAAACGGAATCAGCCCATCGGTGGGAGCAAAGAGCCATCTCCAAGAGTGGGTAAAGCAATTGCGGCAGCGTTCGTTCGACCCGGCGCTCGACAGCGAGTCGTTGGCCACCGTTCAAACGGCCGCAGCGTGGGGGCTGTACGGCTCGAGCGACGGTGCGTGGTACCTACGGTGGGATACGGGCAACTCCATTGATGACGTCGAGACCAGCGCCATGGCGGCGATCGCGCGCTTCTCCTGTGGTGAATCAACCGAGGCCTGGCAACTGCTACGCGACCTCGACCTCGCTGCTGCATCGGACTCGTACATGCGAGCAATGCTGTGTGGCGTCGGCGCGGTGATCGCATTCGAAGTCGGTGCGGAGCAAGGCCATGCCCTCACCGCAGCAACGGTGTCAGCGGCGACCGAGCGGCCATCACACGGCGCGTCGTTCTTTGCCGGGTTGGCGCGTTCGACCCAGGCGTTCGTCCGTGGCGACACCGCATCCTGCATCGACATCCTGGAAACAACCGCCGGGGAGGTCGACGGCCACGAACTCGTGACGCTGGAGAACATGGGCCTCGCTGGCGTCGCCATGACGGTTGGCTTCATCTTGCGCGAGCACGACCCCGCTGCGTTGTTGATCGCGATTCTCGATCGATACCTGGAGCAGCACAGCCTCGACCCAGCATCGGTTGCGATGACGCTCGACGTCGCCGCACTCCACCTCCATCACTCGGGACGGACTGATGAGGCGGCCACGTTGCTCGGGCTGCTCGACCGCCTGGGCCTGTCGATGGCGATCCTTCGCAGCGCTCGTGCCGGACTCGAGGCCAAGATCGACGCTGACGCGGAGCTGGCCCGTCTGCGTACGGCGGGGTCCATGAAGACCACCTTCGACGTGCTCCATTTGGTGCGCACCGCCCTCGCCCTCGTCGTCGAGTGACCAAGCGCGGCAACACACCCGAGCATCACCGACGTCGAGGCACCTCAGAGGATCGCGATGCGCAACAGGTTGGCCAACTCCACGACGAAACGCGTGGGCGAGCCGGCAACGACGAGCGGTTCGGGGCCGGTGACGGTGACGTTGCCAGGAGTGTCGGGCTCGTACAGCACAGCGACGTCGAGGCTCTGATGTCGCAGTACTTCGGACGCCAAACCATCCGGGTTCCGTTCGGCGTGGAGTGCCCCCTGGCGCGACGTCCACACGACGCCCGCCGTGCGCTTGGTTCCCGCCAGCGCTTCAGCGACACGACGCGTGCACGCATAGTGCATTGGGTCAGCTCCGGTGAGTTGCGAACGGTCGAGGCCCAGATCGATCAGCGCCGAGTCGCGCAGATCGATCAGCCGCAGCTCGCTGTCGAAATGAAGTCGATACAGACCGAACGCTGCGAGCGTCGCTGCGTAGATCCGAGGATTGGGGCCAGCGGCTTCGTGCAGCGCCGATTCGAGGACCGCCGCCGAACGCTGCTCGGCCACATAGGTGTGCCCGCGCCCCTCAAGTGGCGAGAACCTGCGGTTGCCCACACCGAGCGGGGCGAACACTCTGGTGCCGAACTCGGTTCGGGCCACGCGAAATCGCGTGGCGCCAGCGGCGATCGTGTCGAGGCGCAGCGAGCGTCGGTCGATGTCACCCGGGTCAACGATCGGACAGTCGACTCGCCCGCACGGTGTGTCACGCATGAATCGAATTCAGGAATCGACGA
>JBGCFW010000043.1:0-7527 GCA_045107155.1 Ilumatobacter sp.
GCGATGCCCAAGATGACGTACAGGGTGGGGTCGAGCGTGTTGAACACCTCGCCGACAGCCCGGCCGACCAACGCGCCGCCCACCCCCAGCGGAATGAAGACTCCGCCGACCCCGCCACCAGCGAGGGTCGCGGCCGTCGCGCACATCCGCAGTACGAAGATCGCAACGAGCAACCAGACCGCTCGCGGCTCAGCGACCCAGGCGATCACCTCGTAACCCGAGCCGAGTGACAGGCTCTCTCCGTTGGCCGGATTCCAGTCCTCCGACGTGATGACCCGGGTGATGAAGTACAGCCCCGTGAGTGCTGCCCCGCAGACCACCAGGCGAGTGCTCAGGGGACGCAGCGTGAACGCCTTCGCCATTCGCATGAATCGCGAGAACACGCGAGCACCGAACGCACAACCGACACCGACGAGGACTGCACCGAACAGGTCGACGTAGTCGAACAGCGAAGCGACACGCTCGTCATCGGTGAACGAGAAGATCGGGCGCGTGCTGCTGAGGGCGACGAAGGTGAGATAGCCCGATGCCGATGCGACCAGCGCTGGCAGCAACATGCGTCGTGCCATCTGATCACGAAACGGCACCTCGAGCGCGAAGATCGCACCGGTGGCCGGCGCCTTGAAGATCGCCGCCACGCCCGCAGCAGCACCGGCGACGAGCAGCGTGCGATAGTCGGCACCACGGAACGAACGTGGCAGCCGCCGCTGGATGATCGCACCGAGCGCGGAGCCGCCGTACATCGAGGGGCCTTCCAGGCCCATCGCACCGCCGGCGCCGAGCGTCGTGAACGACGCGGCGATCCGCGCGACGAAGGCTCGCCATCGAAGCGGGTACTCGGCATCGTGGAAACTGCGGAGGTATTCGTCGGAAGTGGCCGGCGAAGCGCCTGCGCCGACGAATTTCAGGATCGCCGCCGAGGCCGCGAGGCCGAGCGGCGGCACGATCAGACCCCACTTCCAATCGACATGGGTCAGCTTGTGGAACGCGAGCTCGACCACGATGTACTCGAAGTACCGCACGTACACGCCGGTGATGGCACCGGTGATCGCGGCGGGCAGCACCACCTCGCGGGACCGACGCACCAGGTCGCGGAACTCATCGGTCGAGATGTCGAGGGTCCGAGGCCGGGTCAACGCTCTCCTCACCCGTTCCGGCACCATTGTCGTCAACTCTAAGCCACCGCTGTGCGCCTGCCCGCAGCAACTGGCCGCGATGTGAAACTCGACGTCGTGCGGTGCCCGCCCACCGAGCGCGAACGCTCTGGCCGCTCTATCAACGCCGCCCGCGGACCCGCCGCGCGCTAGGCCCGCGCACCTGTCCGTTCGCCCACGTGGGTGCCGCCGACGGATCGAGTTCGACACTCGAGAACGAACGGAGCCATTCCTGGACGGCGACGGCCTTGCAGAGGGCGACTGGATCGACCTCACCACCGAGACCGGCACCGTCGCCGCCAAGCTCAAGATCATGGACTCGATGAAGCAAGGGCACGTCCGCGTCCCGCACGGTTGGTGGTTCCCCGAGATGCGCGGCAACGACCCGATGGGCGGAGCATTCATCAGCAGTGACGCCGTGCTGTGCCCGGACAGCGACAAGTACCTGTTCGGCCGCTCGAAAGAGCTCGACGACAGCTTCCGCCACGACCAGCCTTGATCAGTGGCGGCGTCAGCGAGCGTGGCGAGCGAAGCTCGCGATCGTCCGCTCGAGGCCATCGCGCAGTGCGACCTTCGGGGCCCACCCCAGTCGGTTCATCGCAAGCGAGATATCGGGACGCCGCTGTTTGGGGTCATCGGGCGGTAACGGCCGGAACGTGACCCCGCCGTCGTTGCCGCAGAGTTCGTTCACGATCTCGGCGAGTTCCAGCATCGTGTGCTCGGTCGGGTTGCCGATGTTGATCGGGCCCGTCTCGGAACTGTCGAGCAGCGCGAGAAACCCGGCGATCTCGTCGTCGACGAAGCAGAAGCTCCTGGTCTGTGAGCCGTTCCCGTACACCGTCAACGGCTCACCGCGAAGCGCCTGCGCGACGAAGTTCGACACCACCCGACCGTCGTCGGCGGACATCCGCGGACCGTACGTGTTGAAGATTCGCACGACTCGGATCTGGAGGCCGTGGCGACGGTGGTGAGCGAACGTGAGCGCCTCGGCGAAGCGCTTCGCCTCGTCGTACATACTTCGCTCGCCGATCGGATTGACGTTCCCCCAGTACGACTCCGGCTGCGGGTGCACTGCCGGATCCCCGTACACCTCGCTGGTGGAGGCGAGGAAGAACACCGCACCTTTCGCCTGCGCCAACTGGACGAGGTGGCGGGTTCCGAGGCTGCCGACTTCGAGGGTCTCGATCGGCAACGCTTGGTAGTCCGCGGGTGATGCCGGGCTCGCGAGGTTCATCACCGCATCGACCTCCCCGTCGACGTCGAACGGCTCGATCACATCGTGTTCGAGCAACTCGAAGCGGTCGTTGCCGAGCAGATGCTCGACGTTGGCTCGCCGACCGGTCAGCAAGTTGTCGACGCAGATGACCGCGTCGCCACGCGCGACCAGTGCGTCGCACAGGTGCGACCCGAGGAACCCAGCCCCGCCGGCGACGATCACCCGCATCGTCACCTCAGCCGTTCGACCCTGCGGTCATCGGCGACCGACACCGTCGTATCGCAGCCCGACCGCCTTCACCTCAGAAGGTTCGAAGAGATTTCGGGTGTCGACCACGGGAGTTCCTGGCGCGAGGCGCGCCGCGAAGTCTTCGAGGTCGAGCTCGGCGAACTCCGGCCACTCGGTGAACACGCAGATCACGTCAGCCTCGGAGGTGACCTCGGCCGCAGTGGCGACGACCTCGACACCTGCGAGGTCGCCATCGTCCGATGTTCCGAGCTCGTCGACCGTGGTGGGGTCGTACGCCCGCACCATTGCTCCGACACCGATGAGGTCACGGATGATCGCAACGGCCGGCGACTCCCGGCGGTCATCGGTGCCTGCCTTGAACGTGAGACCGAGCGCCCCCACGCGCACGCCCGACAGATCAGACGGGTGGTTGCCGACAGCCTTGGCGATCTTGTCGATCATGCGCCGCCGTTGTTCATCGTTGACCGAAATCACGCCACGCATCATCGAGAAGTCGTAGCCGTGCTGCTCGGCGATCCGGACGAGTGCCCGGCTGTCTTTCGGGAAGCAGGAGCCACCCCAGCCCGGGCCCGGGTTGAGGAACCGGTCACCGATGCGGGAGTCGGATCCGATTCCGTCGACCACCGCAGCGACATCGGCACCCACGTGTTCGCACATCGCCGCGACGGCGTTCACGAAGCTGATCTTCATGGCGAGGAAGCCGTTGGCGGCGTACTTGATCGTCTCTGCCGACGCAGGATCCGTGATGATCATGCGCGTGTCGATCCCGCCGTAGAGATCGGCGACGCGTTGCGCAGCGGCGCGGTCGGCTGAACCGATCACGACACGTTCGGGGCGCAGGAAGTCGGCAACCGCGGTGCCCTCGCGCAGAAACTCGGGGTTCGACACGACGGTCACGTCGTCTCGCTGAAGAACACGCTCCACCGCTGTCGTGGACCCGACGGGGACGGTCGACTTGTTGACCACGACGGCGCCTGGAGCCAGGAGCGGGGCGATCTCTGCCGCGGCCTTCTCGATGTACGACAAGTCGGCGCGACCGTCCTCGCCCTGCGGCGTGGGCACACACAGGAACACGATGTCGGCGTCTTCGACGGCGGCGGCGGCGCCCAGCACGAACTCCAGCCGGCCCGCATCGCTCGCGTCGCGCACGATCTCCTCGAGCCCCTGCTCCACGATCGGGATCTCTCCGGCGCGCAACATCTCGACCTTCGCATGATCGACGTCAGCGCAGACCACCTGGTGTCCCATGTGTGCGAAGCACGCACCGGTCGTGAGCCCGACGTACCCCGTCCCGACGACGGCGAGGCGAGATGACGAGTCGCTCATCGGGCGAAAGCTATCGCCGTGCACGGCCGGCGGAGTTCCGACCGCCGCCGCACCAACGGGTGCCCGCGGGTACCGCCATCGACACGTCATGGCGCGTTACGTTCGTGACGTGCATGCACTCATCGCGGCTTCGCTCCGCGCCATCGACGACGCCGCCGAATCCTGCGGTCCGACATCGTCGTATCTGTGCGAGCGGGTCTTCGAAGAAACCGGCGGCAACGAGACGCTCGCTCGCCTCGCCGGCTGGGTCGTCGATCGACCGCTCAAGATCTTGATCATCCTCTCGATCGCCTGGCTCCTGACACGGTTCGGACGCCGAGCTCTGGAACGCCTGGTCAGCCGACTCGTCGCCTCGGATCGTGCGGCGACTCGGCGGCAGCTCGTACGCCTCGGCATCCACGATCCATCGAGGGTGCTCGGCGAGGACGACCCGGTCGAAGTCGCTCGGATCGCAGCTCGCAAGAACATGCGTGCCGAATCGATCAGCGGCGTCATCGGCAGCACGCTGTACTCCGTGATCTGGGCGATCGCCATCGCGATGATCATCGGGGAACTCGGCCTCCAACTCGGGCCGCTCATCGCCGGCGCCGGCATCGCGGGTGTCGCACTCGGCTTCGGCGCACAGAGCCTGGTCAAGGACTGCATCAGCGGGCTGTTCATGCTCATGGAAGACCAATACGGAATCGGCGACGTCGTCGATCTCGGCGAAGCCGTCGGCGTGGTCGAGGAGATCAATCTGCGCACCACGGTGCTCCGCGGGCTCGACGGCACCGTCTGGCACGTGCCGAACGGCGAAGTCCAACGTGTCGGGAACAAGTCGCAGCACTACTCGGTGGCGCTCGTCGACATCGACGTCGCGTACGACTCCGACCTCGACCAGGTCCGTCGCATCATCGCCACCACCGCGGGCGAGGTCTGCGCGTCGGACGCCTGGGTCGACAAGGTCCTCGCCGAGCCCGAGATCCTCGGCGTCGAGACGCTCGGCGCCGACGGCGTCACGCTCCGGATGACCGTGATGGTGGCGCCCGGAGTGCAATGGGTGCTGCAACGTGAGATCCGACTCGCGCTCAAGAACGCCCTCGACGAGGCCGGCATCGAGATTCCCTTCCCACAACGCACGGTGTGGCTCCGTAGCGAGCAGGCCTGATGCCATGATGTCGACCGTGTCTGATCGAGTCGTCGCGCGCCGTGCTCCACAGGTGGTCCGCACCCGATGACCGATTTCTTCGCTGCGACACCGGGCGGCGCGATGCTCGGGTTCTCGGTCATCCTCTGCATCGCCGGTCACGTCGGCCTGTGGGTCGCCGAGCGATTCGCTACGCCAGGCACGATCGACTCCGTCGGCGCAGCCGGAGCGCTCCGGAAGGAATCGCCCGCCGTGGTCAATCTGCTCACTCACGATGCCACGCTCACCGCTGCCGGGATGCGGGCCACGGTGATCGATCTGGCCGCACGCGGCTGGATCCGGATCCTCCCGCCGATCACCGACGACGAGGTGAGTCGCGTCCGGCCGTCGTCTGAGGCGTACGACGGAGACGCGCTGCTTCCGCATGAGCGGCTCGTACTGCAGCACATCCTCGCTCGGTTCACCACCGATCAGGCGATTCCCGCACGCCACCTCGCCGTCGACATTCGCGGCTCCTGGTGGCGACGGTTTCGCAACCTCGTCCACGCCGAGGCTCGACGCTCCGGGCTCGTCACCCGCCGCTGGTCGGCGCAGTTGATCGCCGGACCGATCGCTGCCGCGTTGCTCGGCCTCCTCGCCTGGAACGTGTCGCGCGACGACGGCACCCAGGTCGCCGTGATCGAGTCGGTCGAACGTCGCATCATCTCGATCGCCACTCTGGTCGCACTGCTGATCCTCGTGTATCGCCTCGTTCGACGTCTGATCGACAACGACGTCACGCACACCGAGGCCGGCATCGCTGCCACCGGTCGCTGGCTCGCCGTTCGGCACCGGCTCGTGTCTGCGGGATTTGCCCCGATGGCACCGAGCTCGATGGGTGTGGGCGACCGACGCCTGGGCTACGCGACGGCGATGGGACTCGGCGACGGCGCTCGGGTGGAACTCCCACTCGCCCGCGACGACCATCGTCGGGTCTGGAGTGCGGTCGGCGGCACCGGGCGGCTGGTTCGGATTCGGTATCCGTGGCGGCCGCTGTACGGGTTCAGCCCGGTGGTCACGCTGATCGGCGGACTCGTCGCGGCATTCGTCGGGCTTCGGCTCCGTCGGTTCTTCATCGACGTCGCGAACGGCGAATCGGGGCGCTCGCTGTACGACCGTTTCGAGCAGCAGGACTGGCTCATCAGCCAGATCGCCACGGGCCTCGTGTTCCTCACCTTCATCCCGATCCTGGTCGGTCTGTGGGGTGCTTTCGCCGGCGCCGCCGACATGTTCAACACCATCGAACGAACAGGCGTCGTGGTGCGAGCCCGGCGACCCGCCGAAGTCACCCCGCTCCCGCGAGCACTCGTGAAGAAGCTCGAGGGCGACCGCTACAGCCTCTACGTCGCAATCGACGACGGATCATCGGAGTCGATCACCGCATGGCGGGCGGGCGAGCGCACGGCGATGCCACAGGGGGTCGACGTGGTCGTGCGAGCGACACCGATCCTCGGCCACGTCCGCAGGTCGTCGCCCATCGGCCACGTCCTCCCCGACTGACGGCCGCGATGGGCGCAGCCGAGGTCAGACCGGCGCAGGAAGCTGCGCGGCGGCGTCGGCGTTTCGCCGAATCGCACCCACCAGGTCGCCCCAACGCGGCTCGGGCAGATCGTGGCCCATGTCAGGGAACATCACGAGCGTCGATCCCTGCACAGCAGCTGACGTCGCGGTGCCACCGCTCGGCTTCACGAGCTTGTCGACGAGGCCGTGGATGACGAGTGTGGGCACCTTGACGGCGCCGAGGCCCAGAGTCCGGTCAGGGCTCGCCATGATGGCGACCGTCTGCCGGGCGACACCGACAGGGCGGTAGCTGCGCTCGACACTTCGCTGCGACCGCGCCCGGTGGACATCGGGATCGAAATGCGGGCTGCTCCACAGTTCGAAGCTGGCGACGGAGCGATCGGCGGCGGTCTCACGGGTCGGCTCCGGCATCCGGGCCATCTTCCACATCACCTTGCCGGCGATGCGACCGGACTTGCCGTCGCCGGGGTGCGACATGATCGAGGTGAGCGAACGAACCTTCTCCGGATGGTCGATGGTGAGCTGCTGCGCGATCATCCCGCCCATCGACATGCCGACGACGTGGGCCGACTCGATCCCGAGCGCGTCGAGCAGGCCTCTGGCGTCCGCGGCCATGTCGACGATCGTGTAGCCCGCCTTCGGCTGACGACCGGCGAGCGTCTTGAGGACGGCCTTGACCGGTGACGGCGGCTCCCAGTCGAACTCGGTGCTCAGACCGATGTCGCGGTTGTCGAACACCGTCACCTGGAACCCTGCATCGACCAGGGCCTGCACGAATCCTTCGGGCCAGTCGGTGAGCTGGCCACCGAGCCCCATGACGAGCAGCAGCGGTTCGCCGTCGCCGTACTGCTCGCATTCGATCGTGATGCCGTTCGCCTGAACCTGTGCCATGGTTC
>JBGCFW010000044.1:0-2984 GCA_045107155.1 Ilumatobacter sp.
GGTGCCTCGGCAGCAGGTGCCTCAGCGCCGCCTTCGCCGGCGTCGGCGCTCTGGTACTCGGCCCAGGCAGCCTCGACCTCGTCGCTGCTGCTGGCCCAGTTGCCGGCTTCGTCGATCTCGAAGTGCTCGCGGGATTCCGCAGCGAGCTCGCCACCTTCGGCGGCCTGCTTGATCGAGAGGCTGATCCGGCGACGAGCCAAGTCGAGATCGATGATCTTGACCCACAACTCTTCTCCCGGAGTGACGACCTGCTCAGGGCTGTCGACGTGATGTGCAGACATCTCCGAGATGTGCACGAGACCCTCGATGCCATCGCCGACCTGGACGAATGCACCGAACTGCACGAGCTTGGTGACCCGGCCGTAGACGAGCTGACCGACCTGGTGGCCCTCGGCGAACTCTTGCCATGGATCCTGCTGCGTGGCCTTCAGGGAGAGGCTGATGCGCTCCCGGCTGAAGTCGACGTCGAGAACCTGCACCTTGACCGGGTCGCCGACGGTGACCACGGAGCCGGGATGATCCACGTGCTTCCAGGACAGCTCGGACACTTGAATGAGTCCGTCCCTGCCACCGAGGTGGACGAACGCACCGAACGACACGACGCTCGACACGGTGCCTTCGCGGACTTCGCCAACCTTGAGGTTGTTGAGGAACTGGTCGCGGGTCTCCTTCTGGTTCTCTTCCAGGTAGGCGCGACGGGACAGAACCACGTTGTTGCGGTTCTTGTCGAGTTCGATGATCTTGGCGTGGACCTGAGTCCCGATGTACGGAGCGAGGTCGCGCACACGGCGCAGCTCGACGAGCGATGCGGGCAAGAAGCCACGCAGGCCGATGTCGACGATGAGGCCGCCCTTGACGACCTCGATGACCGGGCCGGACACGACTTCGTCGGCTTCCTTCTTCGCTTCGATGTCGCCCCACGCACGCTCGTACTGCGCACGCTTCTTCGACAGGACGAGGCGACCCTCTTTGTCTTCCTTGGTGAGGACGAGGGCCTCGATGGTCTCGCCGATGCCGACGACTTCCGACGGGTCGACGTCGTTGCGGATGCTGAGCTCGCGGCTCGGGATCACGCCTTCGGACTTGTAGCCGATGTCGAGCAGGACTTCGTCCTTGTCGATCTTGACGACCGTGCCGTTGACCATCTGGCCATCCTCGACTTCGACGAGGGTGCCGGAGATCGCTTCTTCGAAGCTCATGCCGAGGTCATCAGAGATGATCTCGCGCGGGGTGTAGTTGCCCTCGTCGTCGAACGTCCCGAACTGGGCGTCGGCGGAGGTGGTCGTAGCAGTGTCGGTCAAGGGAATCGGCTTTCGGAAACGGATCGATGAGCGTGTGCTCATGGGAGCAGACGCGCGCCTCAGGGCGAGAACGCAGGCCTCAACGCTACCAGCAGCACGCAGAGCCGCCACGCGACGACGCTCAGGGTTCGATGGCCGTCCCTGCGCCCCGCTCACCAATCCACGGCTCGCACGGCGGGGGCGCGTCCGTCCGCGGACACAGTTTGACCGGCATCGTCGATGCCGGCGCCGTGGTGGTCGCAGCAGCCGGCGCCGGGGCGCTCGTGGCCGGGGGCGGCTCCACCGCGTCGGGAGGGGAGAGCACCGTCGTCGCCGGCGCGACGGTGGTGGTGGTGGTGGTGGTCGTGGTGGTGGTGGTGGTGGGTGTGGTCGCCGCGACGGTCGGTGTCGGCGGCGGCGCGAATTCGTCGAGCGTCGGCATCGTCGTGACCGGGATTCGAGGAGGTGCCGGCACAACGGGCGCCGCAGGTGGGCTGGCCACCGCGGGCGGGGCCGTCGTGGTCGTGGTGCTGGACGTCGTCGTGGTCGTGGTGCTCGACGTCGTCGTCGACGTCGATGCGGGAGTCACGATCGGTGCCGGCGCCGCAGCGATCGTCGTGGTGGTCGTGGTCGTCATGGTCGTCGACGGAGGAGACACCACGACTTGCGCCAGAGATGCCGGCTCGGAAACGATCGGGTCCGACGAGCTCGGCTCGGCGACGGTGGCCGCCGTGACGGTCAGCGTTCCGGCCAGCGCCATCGACGACGCCACGCCACCGAGCGACCCCCCGGGCCCGAAGAGGCGCGGAATGACCAACGCCTGATTGAGAATCGCCATCGGTCCGATCGCCATCCACAGCGACCCGAGCGAGACGTTCATCATCGCTCTGACCACGGCAGGGTCGAACTGCGTCCCCGCGCAACTCTCGAGTTCGGCGCGGGCCTCGGCCGGCGAGATCGGCGCCTTGTACGAGCGCACGGAGGTCATGACATCGAAGGCGTCTGCGACGCTGACGATTCTGGCCGCGAGCGCGGTGTCTTCTCCTCGCATGCCGGTCGGGTAACCGCCACCCTCCCAACGCTCATGGTGCTCCCAGACGGCTCGCGTGGCGTCGCCGAGCCACGGTTCGAGGCCGGACACCAGCTCGCGACCTCGCACCGTGTGCTCCTTCACGATCTCGAACTGTTCGCTCGTGAGCGGTCCGGAGCTGTTGAGGATCTCGGCAGGAACGAAGATCTTTCCGATGTCGTGCAGCAACCCCGCCCACTGGAGCTGTTCGATCTCCGTGTCAGACAGGTGCATTTCTTCGGCGATCATCCTCGAGTAGGCCCGGACCCGCTCGGAGTGACCACGGGTGAGCCGATCGTGACGGGAGAGGCCAGCCACCAATTCGAGCAGGGTGTCTGCGGCCAGACCGGGGGTGGCCCCGAGTCCGTCCCGCGAAACCTCCTCCATGCGGCGCGCCAGCTGTCGTGACGTTCCGGTGCGCAGCGCGAGCCGAAACCGAGACGGCGCCCGATCGGGAAACGCGAGCGTCATCGCCCACAGACCTGCGAGGGGAAGGAATCTGCGTGCGACGCGCTGCAACAGAACGAGGAGCACGGTCGCGGCGACGCCGATGGCGATCCATCGTGCGACGGCCTGCGCCGTCGTCGACGTCGTCGGCGTCATCGAGAACAACCAGAGCGAGAACCAGTAGGCGA
>JBGCFW010000045.1:0-10879 GCA_045107155.1 Ilumatobacter sp.
TGTCGCCTGCGAATGCCTCGATCCGTTCGGTGATCGGAACACCCGCGACACCGGTCTCGGTGAACGGCACCTCCTGGCCAGCGCGGAGCCGATCGGCGTAGGTGTACCGATCATCGAGCAGCGTGCGCCAGTCGGCGATCCAACGAGGAACGAGGTCCTGACCCTTGGGATCATCGGGCAGATCGGATTCGAGCTCGTCGAGCATCGCGGCGTACATGTCGGTCGACTGATCGACGAGCTCGGCTCGTCGATCGAGGTCTGGCGACGCCTCCAGATCGAGGCGACGAACGGCCTGTTTCACGGGAGCGCACACCTCCTCTGCGTTCTCGGCCCACGCCCGGTCTTCGAACTTGTTGACCGCGGTCTTGTCGATCAAGAACAAGGCCCAGAACCAGAAGGCGACGAAGGCGGTGAAACCCACGATGAACAGCACACGCAACGGCGTGAGGATCCGGGTATTCGGTTCCAAGCCGTAATCACCATCGGTCAGGCCTCGAGTCGGCTCGCCGGCCTTCGTGTCGTCAGGAGTCACCATCAACACACGACGCTATGGCACCGCGCCGCTGGTAGAAACGCGGCGTGGGGTCCCGTGACACATCTTCTGAGTCGCAGGCGCGCCGCAATTTGCGTCTGATCCGCTCGATGCTGTCGCTGCATCCTCGGCCGTTCACCCTCTCGTTCATCGGCGCAGCCGTGTTCGCCATTGCGACCGTTGCGTCGAGCTTCGCGATCGGTTGGGTCATCGACAACGTCATCGTCGAGCGTTTCGAGGAGGGCGAGATCTCCGATGGAGCGCTCCTGACCGGTGTCGGCATGATCATCGGCATCGGTCTGGTCCGCGCCGTCGGCGTCGTGTTCCGTCGAGCGTTTGCGTCGCAGGGCATGTGGCAGGTCGCGGAGACCTACACCAACCAGGTCACCGATCGGCTCGTTCGCCAACCCGTCGGCTGGCACCGACGCCATGCCGACGGCGACCTGGTCGCCCGCGCCGGTGTCGACACCGAGACCACCGTCAGCGTGATCGCCCCGATCCCGTTCGCGTCGAGCACCGTGTTGATGATCTTCGTGTCGACGATCTGGCTGTTCATCATCGACATCCCGCTCGGGATCGTGGCGATCATCGTGTTCCCGATCATCGTCGTCACGAACGTCGTGTACCAGCGATCGGTCACCGAGCACTACACCCGCGCTCAGGAGCAGCTCGGTGACTTCTCCGCAGCCGTCCACGAGAGCTTCGAGGGCGTCCAACTCGTGAAGGCGTACGGGGCTGAGGAGCGCGAAACCAAGCGACTCGCGGAACTCGCCGACCGCGTCCGAGCCTCGAGAGTCGAGGCGATCGGTCGAAGAAGCTGGTTCGACGCGATCACGGACATGATCCCGTCGTTGGCCAACATCGGACTCGTGCTCCTCGGTGCCGCGCGCGTCGGCTCCGGCGACGTGACCGTCGGCGAGTTCTCGTCGGTGATCTTCTTGTTCACGCTGCTCGTCCTGCCGCTTCGCCTGATCGGATACGCTCTGTCCGAGCTCCCGCGCTCGCTGGCGGCGTGGAACCGGATCCAGGCCGTGGTCACCGAGGCGGTCGAACCCGACCCGCTCGAATCGGTGGAGCGCCCCGGCAACGGCATCGGGGTGGCGCTCGACCGGGTCGGGTTCAGGCATCCCGGCGCCAACGCGCCGGCGCTGGCCGACATCGAGCTCGAATTGCGGCGAGGCACGATCACCGCGCTCGTCGGCCCCACCGGGTCGGGAAAGTCGACGCTCGCCGATCTCGTGCTCGGTCTCGTCGCTCCGACCGAGGGCAAAGTGGCGTTGGCCGAAGGACCGCGGGCGATCGTCCTGCAGGAGGCTTTCCTCGTTGCAGGCTCAGTACGCGACAACATCGAGTTCGGCGGCGAGCACGACGACCGAGAGATCTGGGCCGCGCTGCACACGGCGTCCGCCGATGAATTCGTTCGAGCGTTGCCCGCGCAGCTCGACACCGTGGTCGGCGAACGAGGCGTCAGCCTCAGCGGCGGTCAGCGGCAGCGGGTCGCCCTCGCAAGGGCGCTCGTGCGCAAGCCGACGGTGCTCGTGCTCGATGACACCACATCGGCCCTGGATCCGAGCACCGAGGCCACGATCCTCGACCGGCTCCGCGGCACCCTCGACGCGACCGTCTTGCTGATCGCATCGCGCCCGTCCACCATCGCTCTGGCCGACGACGTGGTGTACATGGCCGACGGGCGGGTTGCCGCGCACGGACCGCACGCGGCGCTACTTCGTGACGAACCCGGCTATCGCGAGATCGTCGAAGCGTTCGAGGCCGACCGGATGGGCGCCTGATGGCCGGCTTCAGTTCATCGCTCGACACCGACGACGGCGCGATCCGGACCCTCACCCGCGGCCTTGCGGAGGCACCGGTTCTGCGTTCGGGTCTGTGGCTGACATTCGTGCTGGCTGCGGTCGGCTCTGCCGGCCGCGTCGTGCTGCCAATCCTTCTGCAGCAGGCGATCGACCGCGGGATCGTCGGGAGCGGAGACGACGCCGGGCAGATCGATGTCGACGTTGCGCTCGTCGCGCAGCTGTCGTTCTTTGCCGCGCTGGCAGTGATCGCGTCTGGCGTGTCGTTCCGATGGGCATCGCTCCGCCTCGGCGTCCGGAGCGAGCGGGCGCTCTACGACTTTCGCGAGCGTCTGATCGGGCACATCCACGCGCTGAGCCTCGCCGACCACAGCGAAGAACGACGCGGCGGCCTCGTCGCACGCGTCACCTCCGACATCGAAACCCTCGCTCAGTTCTTCCAGTGGGGCGGCATGGCGTGGATGCGTAACTCGGCGATCATGGTCATCGTCTCGATCGTGATGCTCGCCTACGACCCGTTGCTCGCCGTCGTTTCGTTCGGTGTCGCGTTCCCGCTCGCGATCGTGCTGCGGTTCGTCCAGAAGCGGCTCGTCGTCGCGCACGGAGCGGCACGCGAGCGCAACGGCGAGATGCTGGGCGCCGTGGCCGAGGTGGTGTCCGGTGCAACCTCCATCCGCGCCTACGGTGCGGGTGAACACATGGCGAGCACGGTGCGCACTGCGACCCGACGCAAGGCGCGCCAACAGATCCGTGCTGCTTGGATCGGTGCGTTCCTGTTCCCATCGGGTGAGGTCTTCTCCGTCTTCACCGTGTCGGCTGTCGTCGTCGTGGGAGTCACCCGAGGCCCTGCGGGCGGCCTCACCGCCGGTGCGATCGTCGGCTTCGTGTTCCTCACCTATCGATTCCTCGAGCCGATCGCCGAATTCACGGAGATCATCGACCAGACCCAGACCGCAGTTGCCGGCCTGCGGCGTGTCCTCTCGGTGCTCGACATGCCGGTCGGCCCGCCGATCTCCGACACACCCCAGGCGCTTCCCGTCGGCTCGATCGGTATCGACGTCGAGCACGTCACCTTCCGGTATCCGGGCAGCGAGGTCGACGTTCTTCGAGATGTCGACCTCAGCATCACTCCTGGCCAACAGGTGGCGATGGTCGGTGCGACGGGTTCGGGCAAGACGACACTCGGGCGGCTCGTCGCCCGCTTCACGGACCCGACCGCCGGATCCATTCGAGTCGGCGGCGTCGACCTGCGCGACGCGGAGCCCGAGCAACTGCGAGAACGCCTCGTGGTGGTGTCCCAGGAACCATTCCTCTTCGACGACACGATCGCAGCCAACATCTCGTTCGTCCGTCCCGGCACGTCCCCCGACGAAATCGCGGACGTCATCGAAGAGCTCGGTGTCGCCGACTGGATCGAGAGTCTCGATCAGGGCGTCGACACCAGGGTCGGCGAACGCGGCGAAGGCCTTTCCGCCGGCGAGCGCCAACTCGTGGCACTGATCCGCGCTGGTCTCGCCGACCCCGACGTCCTGATCCTCGACGAGGCGACCTCATCGGTCGACGCGTTGACCGAGGTCCGGATCGCCCGAGCGCTCGAGCGCCTCGCGTCCGGCCGCACGACCATCGCCATCGCCCACCGTTTGTCCACCGCAGCACGGGCCGACCGGGTCCTGGTCCTGGCAGACGGCGTGCTCGTCGAGGACGGTGCGCACGCCGATCTGCTACTCGCCGACGGTGTGTACCGCTCGCTCTACGACGACTGGGTTTCGGCAACCACGGTGTGAGCCGACCAGGGCTCGCCGCCGATCGCGACGTCGCCGAACTCAGCCGTCGAGGTCGAGGCCGAAGGGACGCGGACCCTTCACCTCGTCGACACGGCACTCGAGGTCGTCGAAGCGAAGGTTCTCGACCGCTTCGAATCCGACCGAAGCACCCGGTTCGACATCGTCGACCACCACCGTTGCCTCTGCCTCATCGTCGAACGCCACCGTGATGGTGTAGCTGCGGCTCTGATCGCTGTCGTTCGTGATCGTTCCACGCGCTGCGGTTCCATTGTCGACCTCGACGCACGACTCGATCACCGCAACATGCGCCCCCGGCTGCTCGAAGCGTTGGATCGCTCCCGCAAAGGCGAGCGACACCCAGATCCCGGCTGCGGCGAGCAGAACCCCGACGGAGCCCGTCACCAGCCCGGCCGTCGCGGCGCCCCGACTCGCGGGGTCTCGCCGCCGCCGCAGGCCCATGACCACCGCGGCGACACCTGCGACGAGCGACAGGAAGGCGACGAACGGGATCCAACCCGTCGCCAACGCAACGATTCCCAGAACCATCGCCGGCGTACCGGAGCGCCGTGGGCCGCTCGGCGCGACCAGCGGCTCGACCGAGCGCACGCCGTCGTCCGACACGTCGGCGGTCCACACGGCACCGTTGTGGTACCGAACGTCATGCGCACCGCTCGGATCGGGGTACCACCCGGGCGTGTAGGCGGGCCGAGTGGCCTCGTTCGCGTCGGGCTTGGGAACACCCGGTCGGTCCTGCACCGAGTCAACCTAGTGTGACGGCGTGGAGATCGTGTTCGTGCGTCATGGCCAACCCGAGTGGACGAAGGACGGCCTCAACGTCGTCAACCCGCCGCTCACCGAACTCGGTCACGAACAAGCCGCCGCGATGGCCGCTGCCCTCGCCGGCGAGCACTTCGACGAGGTCTTCTGCTCACCGCTGCAACGTGCCCGACAGACAGCGGCGCCGCTGTTCGAAGCCCTCGGACGCACCGAGACAATCGCTCCGTGGCTCGAGGAGATCGGCGACCCGGATTGGCACGGAACGCCGGCATCGATGGCGCAGGCTGCATACGAGGAACTCGTGGCCCGCCCGGTCGACGAACGATGGAGCGGCCTCGACGGAGGCGAGTCGATCGCCGAATTCCAAGCACGCATTCGGAGCGGTGGCGCCGAATTCTGGGCCGAGCGGGGCATGTCGCGCACCGATGCCGCGCTGCCGATCTGGGAGATCGCCGAGCCAGGCGCACGTATCGCGCTCGTCGCGCACATCGGCACCAACTCGGTCGCCATCGGGCATCTCCTGGGGCTGGAGCCGACCCCGTGGGAGTGGGACCGCTTCGTATTGGGCCACGCGTCGATCAGTCGCGTCGAAGCGCTCCCGGTCCACGACGGTCACACCTTCAGCCTCGCCAAGCTCAGCGATGTCGAACACCTCGGACCCGATCAGCGCACCCGCTGAGACCTACGGTCGGTCGCCATGACCGACCCTCGTCAGACCACCTTCGCCGACGTCGACCCCGACCGGCTCGCGATGTTCTCGTTCGGCGTCTTCACGCAGTTGAGCGGCGCCGTGACCGCAGGCATGATCCACCTCGGCGATCGCCTTGGATTGTTCGAAGCGCTCGCCGCCTTCGACAGCCCGGCGACCACCGCCGAGATCGCCGCTTCGAGCGGGCTCGACGAGCGTTGGGTGCGGGAGTGGGCCCACAACCAGGCGGCCGCCCGCATCATCGACGTCGACACCTCGTCCAGTCCCGAGCGCTTCTCGCTCTCACCCGAGGCGGTCGCGGTGCTCGCGTCGCCCGACCACGTGGCCTACGGGATGGGCATGTTCCACCGCTTTCCGCAGACCATGGCGGCGCTCGATCACATGCCCGAGAGCTTCCGGACCGGTCTCGGCCACGATTACGACAGCCACGGCTGCGAGGGCGCCGTCGGCATCGAGAAGAGCTTCGAGCCGTGGATGCGGCATCACCTGATCGACACCGTGCTTCCAGCGCTGAGCGGTGTCGTAGGACGCCTCGAACGCGGTGCGAACGTGATCGACATCGGATGCGGCGCCGGGGGAGCGGTGCTCATGATGGCCGAACGATTCCCGGCGTCGACATTCGTCGGCTACGACATCTCCGAACATGCGCTCGCTCGAGCCAACGAGCGCTTGGACGCGACCGACCTCACCAATGCGCGCTTCGTGGATCCACGGAACGAACCGATGCCGACCGACGGTTCATGCGACCTCGTGACCACCTTCGACTGCATCCACGACATGACCCGGCCGCAGGAGATGATGCACTCGATCCGTTCGGCCATCGCAGACTCGGGCACCTGGCTGCTCGTCGACATCAAGGGGCGTTCCTCCTTCGCCGAGAACGTCGAGAAGAACCCCATGGCTCCGCTGATGTATGGCATCAGTGTTCTGTCGTGCATGAGCTCAGCGCTCTCCGAACCGGACGGGGCCGGGCTCGGCACGCTCGGGCTGCCCGCCGAGAAGGCGCGGGAAATGGCCGGCGAGGCGGGCTTCGCCCAGTTCCGTCAACTCGGCATCGAACACGGCGTCAACAACTTCTACGAGATTCGCGTCTGATCGTGGTGCGCCTCAGCTCACTGTCACGATCGATCGCAGGTCACGTCGCCATCGTCACCGGCGCAGCGAGCGGGATGGGTCGCGCCACGGCGCACCTGCTCGCCGATGAGGGCGCGCACGTCGTCGTCGCAGACCTGGGTTCGGACCGCGTCGACACCGTGGTGAACGAGATCGTCGAAGCGCATGGCGAAAATTCGGCGCTCGGGATCGTGGCCGACGTCGCGGACCCGATCGCGCTCGACCGCCTCGTCGCGGACACGCTCGACTGGAGCGGGCGCCTCGACATCGTCGTGAACAACGCAGGCGTCTCGGCGCCGAACTCGGCGTTCCAGGAACCCGACGAGTTCGAGTCCACGTGGGCCCACACCGTCGACGTCAACCTCACCGCTCACGCCCGCCTGACGCGGCTGGCGCTCCCGCTGCTGCTCGACTCGCCGGCGGGGCGCGTCGTGAACATCGCCTCGACCGAGGCGCTCGTGAGCACGGCTGGACTGGCCGCCTACGCCGCCACGAAGGCCGGAGTGATCGGCCTCACCAAGTCGCTGGCCGTCGAACTCGGACGCCACGGAATCACCGTCAATGCGATATGCCCCGGTCCGATCGACACGGCGATGACGGCGCCGATCGACGGCGACGCGAAGGCGACGTATGCCCGACGACGGGTGCCGCTGCGGCGCTACGGCGACCCGGAAGAGGTGGCGCACATGACGCTCGCGCTCTGTCTGCCCTCCGCCAGCTTTGTCAACGGCACCGCCATCCCCGTCGACGGCGGCATGTCGATCCGACACACCTAGGGACTCGGTCCGAACGTGTCGGAGCTGCGCGTCCCCGCTCCGACACGACCCAACAGCATCACAGCGGCACCGACCCGCTCCGAGGCGTCAGACCGGTTCGGCCCAGCCGTCGAACAGGCCCGTCAACCCTGTCGGGTCGTGGCGCCCCACGACGAACGCTTCGAGCACGCCCAGTCCCTCGTGCACACCCACTGCGCCGGAGGTGGTCGCGCGAACCACGGTCTGGACGTGCACGTGTTGCGGAGAGGTCATGTGGTCCACCGGCAGATCCCAACGATCGCCGCCAACGGCCAGCTCGCCTTTCCACACACCATGAGACCACTCGGGGTGGGTGTAACCGATTCCGAGCATGTGGAAGTCGAACAACGGCTCCAGCGAGATGTGCGTCGATGCGCCGGAGTAGGGGATCAGTTCGATCGAGCACGACTGCGGCGCTCGCGTTCCCGGGCGCCACGAGACCTCGTAGTCGACGGCGCGCATGGCCTCGGCGGCCTCCGGGACTCCGGCATCGGCGTCGGCGAGCGCCACGAATGCCGCTTCGTGCCAGCGTCGCCCATCGAAGTGCTCGTTCACGTCGAAGTGCGTCGAGAAGCCCTGGAAGTTGAGCGGCGCCCACAACCAGAAGAACTGTGGGTCGGCGACCGGCGCGCCGACGGGCGCACGCTCCCCGACGGTACGCACGCCCCAAGAGCGGTCTCGCGAGCCCAGGGTTTCCCCGGGCGCCAACTCCGTCAGGTCGCCATCGACCTCGATCCAGCCCTCCCACTGACCGAACTGGGTCATGCGGGTGGAATCCATGATCGTGCGCTGCCCGACCTGATGAAAGAAGTGGGGCTCTTCGATCGGCGCTGAGCGGCGGACGAAGGTGAGGTCGGCGCGCAGTCCCTCGGCGGGCGCCTCGACCGTGACACGCAGACGGTTCAGCGGCTCGATGACCTCGACGCGTACCGGCCCGACCGAGTTCGCCTCCGCACGGTCGCTCGGTGCCCGCCGGGACGCATGGACGTTGATCTGGCGGGCGTCGGCGGTTCCGCCGTCGACGACGACGCTGAACGCCGCATCTGCCACGTGTCGGTTCGGGTACAGGCCCATCGCCGTCGCGAAGAAGATCCGCGTGTCCCTGGTGTAGCCGTTGAAGAAGTACCGGTCGTAGTGGTTGAGGTCAGTCGATGCGGTCCGTGCGATCGGATGTGACGTCTGATGGACCGGAAAGTCGTCGTACGAGCTGAGCACCGCCACGACGGTAGTCGTACGCTGAGGAACCGATGTCCCTCGAGCGTTACCGGAAGCTGGCGATCGTCACGACGGTCGGCGTGTGCGTTTTGACCGTTGCCGGTGGCATCGTCCGCCTGACCGGAAGTGGCCTCGGATGCGATGACTGGCCGGCGTGCAACGATGAGCGCTTCATCGACGTCTCGACCGGTCACACGGCGATCGAGCAGCTCAACCGTCTGCTGAGCGGACTCATCGGCGTACCGACACTCCTCCTGGCCATCTTCGCCTTCCGGGCAGCTCAGCGCGGAAGTGGCCTTCGGTGGCCGGCACTCGGCGTCTTGTTCACCGTGGTCGCCAACGGCGTGGTCGGAGGGTTCGCCGTCCGCCAGGATCTGCACCCTGCTCTCGTGCAATCGCACTTCCTGCTCGCGATGATCTCGATCGCTTTCGGAATGATCGCGGTACGCGCTGGCTCCGGTCGCCCGATCACCTGGTCGGTCGCCTCGCCGCACCGGCCGACCGTCCGCATCGTGCTCGGACTCGCTGCACTGACCGCCGCTGCCTTGGTCACCGGCACGATCGTCACCGGTACCGGTCCGCATGCCGGTGACGAGACAGCGCGCCGCTTCGGCTTCGACATCTCGAATGTCGCTCGCACGCACAGCGTCACCGTCATCATCACCCTCGCGCTCGCCGCATGGCTCTCGCTCCGCATCGCTCGACGACCCGATGAATCCGGGCTCACCGCATTGCGCACGGCGATGTCTGCCTGGCTCTTCGTCGGGCTCATGCAAGGTGGCCTCGGCTACGCCCAGTACTTCACCGGCGTTCCCGAACTGCTCGTTGCCCTCCACATCTTCGGAGCAACGATTCTGTGGGTCGTCACCATGCGTCTGTTACTTGCAGCGGTCGATCTGAGTCGAGAGCATGAAATTCTCGACACAGGCGCTTCGATCTCTGCGAGTTTCGCGGGTCGCGGCGGCTCCAAGGTCTAGAGTCTGCGCCCGTGCCAATGACTTCGAGACCGGGCGGGCGTCTCACCGCACTCCGCCTCCTGTTCGCAACTCTCGTCGCCGCCCTCGGGATCACCGCCTTCGGAGGCTCGGCGTCAGCTCAGGACGACGGTGCCGCCGAGAGCATCGGCGGCACGATCCTCACCGAGAACGAGGAGGGTGATCGCGTCGGAGTCGAGGGCGTGACCTTCATCGTGTTCGACGAAGCCGGCAACGAGGTCGGTTCTGGAACGTCGAACTCGGACGGCGAGTGGCGAGTCCCGCTTCCTGCGTCGGGGATCTACTCCGTCGAACTCGACGAGAGCACGCTCGCCGAAGGCTTGTCGCTCCGCAACCCGGACAACAATCCGTTGACCGCCGTCGAGGTCCAGCCGGGCACCGAGCGCAATGTGCTCTTCCCGCTCGGTGAACGCGTCATCGCCGACGATGGCACGATCAAGTTCGTTCAGCTGCTCGTCGACGGCATCAAGCTGGGTCTGATCATCGCGATGTGCTCGATCGGGTTGTCGCTCATCTTCGGGACGACGGGCCTCACCAACTTCGCGCACGGCGAGTCGGTCACGCTCGGGGCGATGATCGCCTTCATGTTCCACATGGTCTACGGCGCTGCCGTCGACTTCGAGTTCTTCGGACTCTTCAACATCTGGAGCGAGGGGCGATTGTTCGGCATCCCCGGCACCAACTCGCTGATCTTCGCCGGCATCGTCGCAGTGATCCTGTCCGGCGTCTCGGGTTGGTTGTTCAACGAGTTCGTCTGGAAGCGCCTCCGCAATCGGGGCGCGAGCCTGATCAGCGCACTCGTCGTCTCGATCGGTCTGTCGATCTTCTTCCGGTACGTGTTCCTCTTCCAGTTCCAGGGCCGAGCGCGTTTCTACCGGGACTATCAGATCCAGTCGACCATCGACTTCGGCATCTTCACGATCGCCCCGAAAGACCTCTTCATCATCCTGTTCTCGACCGCAGTGTTGATCGCCATCGGCCTCGCCCTCCAGAAGACCCGGGCCGGCAAGGCGATGCGTGCAGTCGCCGACAACCGCGACCTCGCAGAGTCATCGGGCATCGACGTCGAGTCGGTCATCACGTGGGTGTGGATCACCGGGTCAGCGCTCGCCGGCCTCGGCGGCGTTCTGTTCGGCCTGACCGAGTACGTCA
>JBGCFW010000046.1:0-4765 GCA_045107155.1 Ilumatobacter sp.
GCCTGAGCGGCGGCGCGCCAGTCCGAGATTTCCACCCATCGCCGCCGAGTGAGCAGCGAGGCCCAGCCACGCCGCATGAGCGGGCCGAACCGAGGACACGTCCGCCGCTGCGAGCGCACTGTCGATGAGCTCGGTGGCGAGGTCGATGCGTCCGCTGAGCAGCTGTCGAATCGCATCGACCACCGAGATACGGACGACGTTGTGCGGTTCGCCGCATCGATCTGCGTACTCGTAGGCGGCCACGATCACGGGTGCTGCGGCGTCGAACTGTCCGGTGAACACCTTGCCGAACGAATCAGCCAGCAGGATCGAGAGGCGCGCCGCATCGGACTCGGACTCCTCGGCGACCGCCGCGCGGGTGTAGGCCTCGGCGAGGTTGCCCCGCCCGGTCATCCGCATGTACATCGCTGTGGCGGCCTCGACGCGCGCCCGCTGGTCGGGCTGCGTGAGAGAGTCCCTGAGGCGATCGAGCAGCTCGTAGGCCACTTCGCCCCGACCGAGCTGCAGGATGAACAACTCGGCACGGGCGAGGCCCGCATCGACGCGCTCGGCATCACTCGTCGCCGCCGACACGGCGTCGGCAGCCAAACTCACGGCGCCCTCGATGTCGCCGTCGTTCGCGTGCGCCCACAGCGACTGGACCAGATCCGCACTGGTCGGCTCAGCGATGCAGGCAAGCAGGTCACGGGCGAGTCGATTCTCCCAGCGCCCGAGCGCTGCCGCGGCGCCCCGGCGCGCGGTCGCATCGTCGATCTCGGCACCCGACTCGAGCAGCCAGCGAGCGAGACGCGCCGGATCGACGCCGTCGTCCGGGCCCACCGCCGACGCGAGCTTGGCGCAGAGCCGCCGCGACTCCTCACCCTGGAGTCCTTCGCGGATGACGGTCGCGTAGAGCGGGTGCAGGACCTCGATCGGCTCACCACCGACGAGCCCTGCTCGTTCGATCTGTTCGAGTGCCGTGACGTCGATGCGGGCCAGGACCGCGCGCGGCACGCTGCCGGCGATGACCATCGTCCGAAGCAGGTCCCACTCTGCCGGGGCGAGTCGTGCGAGGTGGGAATCGACGAGCTGCGTCAATGTGGCGCCAGCGGGCACGAACTCATGAAGGTGCCACAGCCCGTCTCGACGACGGATCGCTCCTGATGCGTCGGCCGAGGCGACGAGCTCGCGCAGCGCCAGCGGATTGCCCCCGCTCATCGCAACGAGTCGTCGCACGCTTCCGACCTCTCCCGAACCGACCAGTGAGGTGACGATTTCGGCAGAGTGTGCCGGCTCGAGCGGCGGCACCATCACCGCTTCGAAGAGATCGTCGAGCACGCTCGACATGTGGTGGCCGTAGTCGCGCTCACCCGACGACGTGGTTCGTTCCGTCGCGACCGCGACCAGATCACCCGCCCGGACGATGCTCTCGATGACGGCAGCCGACTTGACATCGAGCAGACCGACGTCGTCGACGAACAAGATCGTCGGTCGTCCGTGCTCGACGAGCCCTCGGCGCAGCCGCTGAACCAGTGCGAACTCGGTCGTGGCCGGTGCCTCGTCGAGATGGAGAAGGTGCAGGAGCGCTCCGAACTCCAGATGACGCTGCGCCTCGCCGCCCGAGACACGACGCGTCGCAGGCCTCGAAGACGGGTGTCGAGTCGCCAGTTCGGCGAGGATCTCGTCAGCGAGATGCGTCTTCCCGATGCCCGCTGGACCGCGCAGAACCACGGATCGCCGGTCGGATTTCGTGAGCCTGGTCGCGAGCTCGGCGATGAGCGCGTCGCGCGCGACAACACCGCTTCGCGCTGTCACTGCTCCCATCATCACGAATCATGATGGCAGGCCTGTGTCACCCGCTCGTGAACGAGCGGTCACGACAGGGCGACGTTCACCGCTTGAGTGAGCAGCGCGAAGCCGTTTTCATTGAGCGCCACCGGGGTCACGTTGGTCCCCGGGAAGAAGACACGGTTGGCCGGCGCAGTGCGTCCGATCATCTCGTCGCCGGTCTCGTAGCTGAACAGCACCGCCATGTCGAAGGCCGTTGCCGCCACCACGGCGTCCTCGCTGGGCACGCCCATGCCGACCTGGGTGTTGATCCGCACGAAGTTGACCTCACCCTCGAATCCTGCGGCGAGCGGATCCTCGGGAGCCTCGATCTGGAGGTCCCGTACGGGGCCGCGGGTCCGGATCGGCGGGCCCGCCATGTCGAAGTCGTCGAGCAGCAGCCGCTCGTTCAGAATGAGTGGAACCGCGACGTCGGCGAACGCATCGCGGAGCAGCCACGGGGCGACCGTCGCCGAGACGAAGATCAGATCGATGCCCGCCAGGTCGACTCCCTGGCGCACGCTGTTGTCCGACACCGACTCGACGGTGTAGCCCAACGACTCGAAGTGAGCGACCATGATCCGGTCGACGAAGTTCGGCGACGAGTTCGCTCCCACGTACAGGATCGTCTCAGTGACCGAATCGGGAGCGACGGTGACACGCACCCGATCGGCCGTCGTCCGCTCACCGTCGTCGGCGAGCAGTTCGAGCACGTAGACACCGACTGCGTCGAAGCTGACGTTGGTGGTGGCCGTGTCGAGCGATGTGAACGTGGCCGTTCCCGGACCGACGACTTGACGCCATGCAACGCTCGGCGCGTCGACGGTCGGCAGCGCATCGTCGGTGACGACGCCGCTCAGGTCGACCGGAACGCTGAGCGTCGTTTCCACATCGGCACCGAGATCGACCTCGGGAGCGAGGTTGAACGGAACCGGCGGTCGGGTCGCCCAGTCGAGGGCGGCCAACACGATGGCCTCACCGTCGGCGGTGAGACGCGCCGTGCCCTGTGCGTCCATGAACAAACCGACGCGTCGAGCCGGTGCGGTGAGGCCGGTACGCATCGCGGCGCCCTGCTCGTAGGCGAAGACCGTCGCGAAGTCGGGTGTACCCGGCAGGGTCCCGACGATCACGGCATCACCCTCGGGGCGTGAGAACGCGTGGCGGCGGCCGGTGGTGTTGACCGTGACCTCGCCGTCGAATCCGGCGGCGACGGGATGGTCCGGCGCTGCGATGTCGACCGATCGATAGAACCGGCCCCGGGTCTCGCCGTTGCGGAACCCACCGAAGCTGTTGAAGCCCATCGACGCGTGGAGGAAGCCCTCCCACGAGACGACCGGGATGTCGATGTCACGGAAACGGCTTCCGACCTGCGAGGCGACGACCGACGCAGAGATGACGATGACGTCCTTGCCCTCGGCATCGGAGACACGCGAGCGGCGGTCGTCGACGACCTCGACTTCGTAGCCGGCCTCGGTCAACAGCTCGATGACCGGCCGATCGGAAGCGGGCGGCTGTGCAGCTCGGGACACGAACAGCACCCGGCGGATTCCGAGCACTTCCGTGACCTCGAACGAGACCGTGGCCTGCGCCTCGTTGCCGACCAGGTCGGTGCCGGTGACCACCAGCGTGTGGGTGCCGATCTCGAGGTCGTCGAGGCTGTCACCGGACTGAACCGTCGTGGTGCCGTCGATCACGCCGACACAGGTGTCGACGCCGGAAACCAGCTGACCCGGCTCCTCGGTACACGTGAACGAAACCGCGACCGGATCGGTCTCGGGGATCTCGGCACCGTCGAGCGGAGACGTGATCTCGACGACCGGTGCGGTTGCATCGACCACGAAGTCCGACTGCGCCTGGGCAGCGTTGCCGGCGGCGTCGGTCGCCGTGACGACGAGGACGTGTGGCCCTTCGGCCAGCGTGAGCTCAGTGCCGGTCGCGACGGTTTCACCATCGAGCTCACCGACGCACGACACCGCATCATCGGCGCAATCGAAGTCGATGGTGACGTCGGGCCCGACGACTGCTCCGTCGATCGGTGTGATCTCGGTGACCTCGGGAGCGATGTCGTCGACCACGGTGACCGTGATCGAGGCGACCGCGACGTTGCCATCGAGGTCGACACCGCGCACTGCGATGATGTGCTCGCCGACGCCTGCATCGGCGACGGGAATCGAGGCGATCGCCATGATCGAACCGGGAATTCCCACGGCGTCGCCGTCGAAGGTCAGCGCACAGGAGTCCATGCCCGCACCATCGTCAGCACAGGTTGCCGAGATGTCGATCGAGCCACCGGCAGCGAGACCGAACGTGGCGCCGTCGAGCGGCTGATCGCTACTCACGACCGGCGGCGCCTCCTCCGACACCGTGAAAGTGCGTGAGTCGCTCGCCGTGTTCCCGGCCGCGTCTTCGGCCGTGACCACGAGCGTGTGCGCACCGAGCGAGATCGCCACCGGCACACCGGACGACACGGTCACGGCACCAGCCGTATCCGGATCGACCACACCGGTGCAGGTGACACCGGCCAGCTCGTCAGCGCAATCGAACACGAACGTCACCGGCGACGTGACCGTCGTACCTGCGCCCGGCGCCGTGATCGTCACCGTCGGATCGGTCCGATCCTCGATCGTGAAGTTCACGAATTCCGTTGCGTTGTTGCCAGCCTCGTCCAGCGCTCGTACGACGAGCGTCCGCTCGCCGGGCGTGTCGAAGGAGAGCGTGTCTCCGGGCGCAACCGCGGTCCCGCCGACCCCGAGCTCGGCTTCGCAGACAGCGGTTCCACTCCCGTCGCTGCAGTCGAAGGTGACGGTGAACTCCTCACCCGTGGCGAAGGTGGCTCCGTCGACCGGCGAGGATACCTCGATCGTCGGATCGACGTCGTCGAGCACCGAGATGGTGACCGAGGCGACGGGGTCGGGTTGGGCGAGTGACCCGATCGCGGTGGGACGCACCGCTAGCCTCG
>JBGCFW010000047.1:0-21530 GCA_045107155.1 Ilumatobacter sp.
GACGTAGGTGTCAAGATCGCCGGGGCGTTGCAGGCGGCGCACGACGGCGGCGTCGTGCACCGCGACATCACGCCGCACAACGTCTTCGTCTCGGACTTCGGGGAGCCGGCGCTCGGGGACTTCGGCATCTCGTCGATCGACGACGAGCGTGCGCTGTCGGAGGCCACGGCGATCTCCGTGGCGTATTGCGCGCCCGAGGTGCTCGACGGCGAGGAGGCCACGTTTCTCTCGGACGTCTATTCGCTCGCGGCGACGCTTTTCCACATGCTGACGGGTCGCACTCCGTTCGAGGCGTCCGAGATCGGCGAGGTCATTCGTCAGGTCCTCGATGCATCCGTCGTGCCGAGCATCGATCGTGCGGACGTGCCCAAGGAGCTGTCGGCGCTTCTCGTGTCCGCCATGTCGCTGGATCCCGACCGGCGTCCCGACTCGGCCGGGGCGTTTGGTGCGGCGTTGCAGGAGATCCAGATGCAGCTCGGATCGGCGCCCACGAGCGTGCCGCTCCGTCGCGACGAACGCTACGACGCGACTCGAACGGCAGGCCTCGCCGCCCCTGGGGCCCCGAGCAGGTTTGGCTCAGGCGGCGCAGAGGCCCGCCGACCCGGTGATCGACTGAACGGGTCGGCAGACGATGTCGCCGGCCGGTCCGGTCGCGTGCGTCGTCGCGAAGGAATCGCGATCGACGTCGTGATCGTCGCGGTCGTCGTCGTTCTGGTGGGGTTTGCTGCAGTCCGGCTGCTCTGGCCGGGTCGAGTCGTCGAAGAAGTCGACCTTCGGGCTCTCGAGCCCGCGTCCGTCAGCAGTCGAGGTGCTCGCGACGAACGATGCCGGCGTCGACCACGTGCTCGGCGAGCCGCGATCGCCGATCTTTCGCGAGCTGATCGGACGAACCGTGGAGCCCGGCGACGCCGGCGTTGCTGTACTTGATGCACAGTCCGTCGAGCTTGCGGTTCCACTTCGTGATGGTCCACCCGAGCCCACTCGCGAGATGTCGATTCGTCGGCATCTCGTCGTGGCCGCGCAGGAGCGGTGCAGCGATCGCTCGCAGAAGTGCGAACTGGTCGTCCGTCAGCGGAAGGCTGGCGGTGGTGGCGGTCTCCTCGGCATCGGTTGCGGCGTGTTGGGCGAGCATCTCGCCGTAGTCGTCGCTGTCTCGTTGCGGCTCGCCGACGATGTCGACCAGCAATTCATAGGCGCGACCGCCGGCCTCGAAGCGGACGCTGCACGAGTCGAAGGTGATCGGCATGGAGGCGCCGGGGGCGAGCCGGGCGAGTGACGCGGAGGTCTCGTCGACGATGGTGATCGCGATCGCAGAGCCGACGTTCGTGAGCCACCAGAGTCCACCGTCGAAGCTGAACGTGCCGAGGAGTCGGTGCAGGAACCGGTTGTCGTCGATGATGATGCCCGACCTGCGTCCGAATGTCAGGCCGTGCTCGCGTGACGCCGCGTACTCCTCGCCGGCGAACTCGACCCGAAGGTCGGTGGCACACAGAGTGCGGGCATTCATCGTCGGCTCCTCGGACGTGGTCGGATGGGATTCGCGGTCACGTAATCGGACGGTGTTCGCCGGACACGCGACGTTGGGTGACGAAGATAACACCATGGGTGCACTAGTGCGAGGTCGTGCGACTCCTGACAGTGGTGGTGTCGAAGTCTTGGTCGCATTCGTACGGTCCGCGGAACACATGTTCGACCCCGATAGCGTCGTGCGAGCATGGCTTCGCGTACCTCGACCACCGCCGACGCCCCAAGCTCTCGCTCGAAGCGAAGCTCGGCGCGCTCTCGAAACGGTGCCGACGCGAACCAGATCGTCGTGCGCGGCGCCCGCGAACACAACCTCAAGAACGTCAACGTCGAGATGCCGCGAGACAAGCTCGTCGTGTTCACGGGATTGTCGGGTTCGGGGAAGTCGAGCCTTGCGTTCGACACGATCTACGCCGAGGGTCAGCGCCGGTACGTCGAGTCGCTGAGCGCCTACGCCCGACAGTTTCTCGGTCAGATGGACAAGCCCGACGTCGACGTCATCGACGGCTTGTCGCCGGCCATCTCGATCGATCAGAAGTCAGCATCGCGCAACCCACGCTCGACCGTCGGAACCATCACCGAGGTCTACGACTACCTCCGCTTGCTCTATGCCCGCATCGGCGTACAGCACTGCCCGAATGACGGCACTCCGCTGGTGCGTCAGACCCCGCAGCAGATCGTCGATCGAATCCTGGAGATGGACGAGGGCATGCGGTTCCAGGTGCTCGCACCGGTCGTGCGAGGTCGCAAGGGCGAGTACGACACCCTGCTCGAGGACCTGTCGGGCCAGGGGTATGTCCGCGCGATCATCGACGGTGAGCAGGTCGACATCGATGAGTTCCTCAAGCGCGATGAGCGTCTCGCGAAGTACGAGAACCACAAGATCGCCGTCGTGGTCGACCGTCTGGTCCTCAAAGAGGGCATCGAGCGCCGCCTCACCGACTCGCTCGAAGGTGCGCTGAAACTCGCCGAAGGTGTGGCCGAGATCGAGATCGTGCACCGCGATGCCGACAACGAGTCCATCACCTTCAGTCAGCACCTCGCGTGCCCGAAGTGTGACAGCCGCTTCGCCCAGCCGGCGCCGCGCACCTTCTCATTCAACCCGCCGTATGGCGCGTGCGTCAGCTGTGACGGGCTGGGAACGACGTTCGAAGTCGACCCCGAGCTCGTGGTGCCCGACGGCGAAGTGTCATTGAGCGACGGTGCGATCGCGCCATGGCGGAGTGCGAACACCCAGTACTTCACGCGGATGCTCGAGTCGGTGGCCAACGTCAACGACATCGATCTCGACGTCGCATGGGAAGACCTCACCGCGAAACAACGCAAGGTCGTGCTGCACGGGGTGAAGGGCAAGCTCACCGTCAAGTACAAGAGTCGGTACGGCCGGCAGCGGTCGTACTCCACCGAGTACGAAGGTGTGATCCCCTGGCTGAAGCGACGCCACGAGGGTTCCGACTCCGAATGGGCACGTGAGCAGTACGAGGGCTACATGCGCCTCGTGGCGTGTTCGGCGTGCGGAGGTGCTCGGCTGAAGCCAGCGACGCTCGCCGTCACCATCAATGACAAGCACATCGCCGAAGTGTGCGACATGTCGATCGGCGAGTCGGCGAAGTTCCTCGCCGCCCTCGAGTTGTCCGATCGCGACATGATGATCGCCGAGCGAGTCACCAAGGAGATCAACGCACGGCTCGGGTTCCTGCTCGATGTGGGCCTCGACTATCTGACGATGTCACGGTCGGCCGGCACGCTCGCCGGTGGTGAAGCACAGCGCATCAGGCTCGCCTCGCAGATCGGCTCCGGCCTGGTCGGGACCCTGTACGTGCTCGACGAGCCGTCGATCGGTCTCCATCAGCGCGACAACCAGCGCCTGATCGACACGTTGACCCGGTTGCGCGATCTGGGCAACACGGTCGTCGTCGTCGAGCACGACGAAGACACGATTCGCGAGTCCGACTGGATCGTCGACATCGGTCCAGGCGCCGGGGAACACGGGGGCGAGGTGGTGTATGCGGGGCCGGTCAAGGGCATCGAGAAGGTGAAGGCCTCGGTCACGGGCCAGTACCTGTCGGGCAAGAAGTCGATTCCCGTACCCGAGCAGCGTCGGTCTCAGAGCTTCGACAAGGTGCAGATCGTCGGCGCCCGCGAACACAACCTGCAGAACCTGACCGTCGACATCCCGCTTGGGAACTTTGTGTGCGTCACCGGCGTGTCGGGTTCGGGCAAGTCGACGTTGATCCGCGAGATTCTGCTGCCGGTGCTGATGCAGAAGATCTACAAGTCGAAGATGCCGGCAGGCAAGCACAAGCGGATCCACGGCATCGAGCACCTCGACAAGGTGATCGACATGGACCAGAGTCCGATCGGCCGGACGCCGAGGTCGAACCCTGCGACGTACACGGGCGTCTTCGACAAGATCCGCAAGCTGTTCTCGTCCACGAACGAGGCGAAGGTCCGCGGCTATCTTCCCGGCCGCTTCTCGTTCAACGTCAAGGGCGGGCGATGCGAGGCGTGCTCAGGCGATGGCACGATCAAGATCGAGATGCACTTCCTGCCTGATGTGTATGTCCCTTGCGAGGTGTGCAAGGGCGCTCGCTTCAACCGCGACACCCTCGATATCGAGTTCAAGGGCAAGAACATCGCCGACGTTCTCGACATGCCGGTGTCGGAAGCGGTCGACTTCTTCGCGAACCAGCCCGGGATCGCCCGGTACATGGAGACGCTGATGGACGTCGGACTCGGCTACGTCCGGCTCGGGCAATCGGCGCCCACACTCTCCGGCGGCGAAGCACAGCGGGTGAAGCTAGCCACCGAGTTGGCGAAGCGTTCCACTGGTCACACGATCTACCTGCTCGACGAGCCGACCACGGGCCTGCATTTCGACGACGTCCGTCGTCTGCTCACGGTGCTGCAACGCCTGGTCGACCAGGGCAACACGGTGCTCGTGATCGACCACAGCCCCGCTGTGATCAAGACCGCCGACTGGCTGATCGACCTCGGGCCGAATGGCCTCAGCGGCGGCGGCACCATCGTTCCGGCGGGCCCACCCGAACACGTCGCCACGGTGCCCGAGTCGTACACCGGGCACTATCTCAAGCCGCTGCTCGCCGGCTCCTGAAATCGTTGTCGATCGTTCCAGCGCCGCTCGTGGAGCCGACGATCGCGTCGAGTTCGAACGGCCGACCATCGGCTGACTGCGCAGCCGAGAGCGGAAGCGCGCGGCGCCAGGGCAACCGTGCGGCGCGATGGATGTCATCGGGCAGCTCGTCGAGCCATCGAACGGGCGAGACGGAGAACGTCAGATGCATTGACCCGGCGGCCGGTGGCACCTCTCAGCCCGGTGGTTCGGCCCTCGCCGTCGCGGGACGAGGCGTTGGCGTCGGTACCGTCGCCCCGGTGAGCATCCCGACGGTCGAGCTGACATCAGGCGATGCGATGCCCGGCGTCGGCATCGGCACCTTCGGGTCCGACAACTATTCGGCACGGCAGGTCGCTGATGCAGTGATCGGCGCGATCCAGGTCGGCTACCGCCACGTCGATTGCGCAGCGGTGTATGGCAACGAGTCCAGCGTCGGCGAGGCGATCGGTTCGGCGCACGCCGGTGGCGTCGATCGTGACGAACTGTGGATCACCTCCAAGGTCTGGAACGACAGTCACGATCGCGTCGAAGCGTCGTGTGAGCAGTCGCTGCGCGACCTTGGGCTCGATCACCTCGATCTGTACCTCGTTCACTGGCCGTTTCCGAATCACCATGACGTCGGTGTCGATGTCGACGCTCGCGACCCGCATGCGGTTCGCTATTCGCACGCTCGTTTCATGGAGACCTGGGCCCAGATGGAACGACTCGTGGAGCGTGGGTTGGTCCGGAACATCGGCACGTCGAACATGACCGTGTCAAAGCTGTCGGCCGTGATCGACGACGCCTCGATCGTTCCCGGCGCCAACGAGATGGAGCTGCATCCGCACTTTCAGCAGCCGGAACTGTTCGACGTGTGTCGTGCCGAGGGAATCGTGCCGATCGGCTACAGCCCGATCGGCTCACCCAGTCGACCCGAACGGGACCGCTCGCCCGGCGACACCGTCGACGTCGAAGACCCGGTCGTTGTCGCGATCGCCGAACGCCTCGGCGTCCATCCAGCCGTCGTGTGCGTGTTGTGGCAGGTCCAACGCGGGTCGGTACCGATTCCTTTCTCGGTGAAGCGAACTCAGTACGCCTCGATGTTCGATGCGCTGTCGACGAAGCGCCTGACCGATGGCGAGATGGCAGCGATCTCGGAGATCGATCGCGGGATCCGCCTCATCAAGGGACAGGTGTTTCTCTGGCCCGAGGCCACCGGTTGGACCGATCTCTGGCACTGATCCCGCCGCGACCACCCGTCGTGCGGCGGAACATCCCGCTGGCGCCGGGAATCTCGCCGCTTGCGGAACGAAGCCGCGGTCGGCGGCGAAACACCCCGTGCGCCGCGGGCGTTCGGCCGCATTGCGCGGCTTGAGTTCGCGGGCGGCGTCGGTAGCGTTCTCCTCACCGGCTCCCTCCTCGTCCGTCTTCGGATCGGGGACCATGTGGCTCACCTCACACCAGCCGCCCACCTGCTGTTTGCTCAACAGCACGGCGTCGCTTCGCTCAGTCAACTCGTCGATGCCGGGCTGCCAATTCGGCGGATCGAGCACCTCGAGCGTCGCGGCGACATCGTGTCGGTGGTCCGCGGCGCGTATCGATCAGCGAGCGTCCACCTCGATGAAGCCGGTCGCTGCGCCGCTCTGTCTCTGGCCCATCCGCACCTTGTCGTCGCTGGCCCGACAGCCGGCCGGTTGTGGGGGTTCCGTCGGGTCGGATCCGATCTCCGAATCCACGTGCTCGCTCCCCGCAACTGGCGAGCATCGTCGGCGACGTGGTGTTCGGTGTTCCGCACCGACGCGCTCGACCGAGATGACGTCGTGCATCGTTCAGATGGGATCCGCGTCACGACCCGACGGCGCACGGCACTGGATCTGAGCCGGCATCTCACGTCCGACGATCACCTGCTCTCGGTCATCGAGCAGGCGGCCGCGGACGGCGGGCTCCGCGACGGCGATCTCCGAGCAGTCGCGGTCGACTGGGCGCATCGACGACCTTGGGTTCGCCGGTTTCTGTCGCAGCTCGACCGTCGGCTCGACGGGGCCGCGGCCGAGTCAGAACCGGAGATCGTGGTTGGTGAAGGGTTGGTTCGCCGCGGTGTGCGGGGGCTCATTCGGCAGCATCGGCTCGATCTCCCGAGCGGTCGCCACGTGCGGTTCGATCTCGCGGTGCCCGATGCTCGCTTCGCGGTCGAGGTCGATGTGTTTCCGACGCACGGCGACGCTGTCGGACGCCGCCGAGATGCGCAACGCGACCGAGCTGTCGCCGGGTTGGACTGGACGGTGCGCCGAATCAGCGCACAGCAGTATCGGTCCGGTCGTGAGGCTCGGCTCGACGCGATCGCCTCCGAGGTTCGACGCTTGGTTCGGTGACGGCCAGCGGCGGAACGCCCGGCCGAGGGCGGGACTTCTGCCGCGATGACGTCGACGTGCTGGTCGAGCGGCGAAACGCCCGGGCGTTGTCGGGTCTTCAGCCGCAGATGGCGGAGCGACGGTGCGCTCTGTGACGAGGGACAGGGCCGTCGGTCAGCGATTGCGGAGGCGTTTGCTGAGCTCGTTGAGGCGCTGCTTCTCAGAACTCGAGAGCGCATTCATGCCGTCACTACCGATCTTGTCGAGCAGTCCGTCGAGTTCGGCCTGATCGGCAGGAGATGCCTCGGCAGGCCGTGCAGCGGTCGGAGGAGGCGGCGTGGTGTCCTTGCGCCAAGGGCCCTCGACGACACGCTGGCCGGCATCGCCGCGACGAGGACGCTTCGGCTTCGACGGCTTCGCCCGCTTGGGCCGGCTCGCTCCGCCGCTCGACAGTGGGATGTGCGGGATCGGCCACGCGTTCGCGAGGCCGAGAGATCGACCCGCAGACAATGCGGCAGCGATGGTCGCGAAGAGGAAGGTAAGGCCGCCTGCTTCACGGCCGCCCGTGAGCTGGAGAACCTGCAAGACCGTGAACACGGCAGCGATGGCCCACAACGGCACGACCTCGAACCAACGCACGTTCGGGTAGGTGCCGGCGTACACCCAGATACCGGCGAGGAAGATCGGGCCGAGCCCGAATTCGACCGCCTCGAAACTCGAGCTCAGCAACCCGAGCAGGGTCGTGAGGAGTGCGGGGACGAGCGTGACGGCGGCAATCCACCAGAGGAACTTCGTCCGTCCGAACAGGCCCTCGATCTGCTGGCCGAACGACCAGAAGAACGCGAGACCGATGACGGCAAAGAACCCGGGCTGCTCCGCGATCGGCCACGTGACGAGTCGCCAGATCTCGAAGTCACGAACGAGGAACGATGCGAACGGCAGGCGGGCCCACAAACCGTTCGGGCTGATCGCCCAGACGAACATCGACAGGATTCCGAGGGCGGTCATGATGTCGACCGTGGTGAGGTCGTAGCCACCCGCTTTGAACCAGCCATCGTTGGGCCGGCGGCGAAAGAGTCCTGCGAAGTACTGCGACATCAACCCGCCACGGTATCCGGGAGTCCGTATCCTTCACTCGTCATGGTCACGCGACCGCCCGCAGGCACCATTCCGGACGCACCTGGCTCCTATCAGTTCAAGGATCGCCACGGGCGCGTGATCTACGTCGGCAAGGCGTCGAGTCTTCGCCAGCGCCTGTCGAACTACTTTCAGAACCCCCGCAACATGCATCCGCGGACGGCGCAGATGGTGCAGACGGCGGAATCGGTCGAGTGGACGATCGTCAACAACGAGGTCGAGGCGTTGATGCTCGAGTACTCGTTGATCAAGGAGCACGATCCGCGGTTCAACGTTCGTCTCCGCGACGACAAGAGCTACCCCTTCCTCGCAGTCACCAATGCCGACGTGTGGCCCCGGGCGGTGGTGATGCGTGGAACCAAGAAGAAGGGCACCCGCTACTTCGGTCCCTACGCACACGCATACGCGATCCGCGACACCCTCGACCTGCTGCTGCGCAGCTTTCCCGTCAGAACGTGCAGCGAGAACAAGTTCGCCGAGCACGAACGTCTCGGCCGGCCGTGTCTGCTCTTCCACATCGAGAAGTGCTCCGGCCCGTGCGTCGGCGAGATCGAGGAGATGGAGTATCGCCAACTCGTGACCGAGCTGTGCGAGTTCCTCGACGGTGACACCGACGAGATCGTGAAACGACTCGACACCGAGATGCGATCGGCCGCCGATGACCTCGACTTCGAGAAGGCGGCGCGCCTGCGCGATCGGCTCGAGGCGGTCCGCAAGGCGATCTCGAAGCAGCAGATGGTCGCTGACAAGAGCGAGGACCTCGATGTGATCGGCATCGCCGAGGACGAACTCGAGGCATCGGTTCAGGTGTTCTACGTCCGCAAGGGTCGCGTCATGGGGCGCAAGGGGTTCGTGCTCGACAAGGTCGAAGAGCTCACGCCCGGCGGCACGATCGATCGCATCCTCGAGTCGATGTACGGCGAAGAACCCGTCGTCGGCGTTCCGAAGCAGGTTCTCGTGCCATACGCGGCGGACAACGTCGAGCTCTACGAGCAGTGGCTCGAATTGAGTCGAGGTTCGAAGGTGCAGGTGCGCGTGCCGCAGCGCGGTGACAAGAAGGCGCTGCTCGAGACGGTCACCCGCAATGCGCAGGAGGAGTTCACGCGCCATCGGATGAAGCGGGCGAGCGACCACAACACCCGCAGTCGTGCACTCACCGAACTCCAGCATCACCTCGATCTTCCCGAGGCCCCACTGCGGATCGAGTGCTACGACATGGCGCATCTGCAGGGAACCGAGTACGTCGGCTCGATGGTCGTGTTGGAAGACGGCTTGCCCGCCAAGCGGGAGTACCGGCGTTTCAAGGTCAATGGTGTCGGTGGCGACGAGGTCGGTCACGGCAGCGATGACTATGCGGCGATGGCCGAGGTCGTGCGGCGGCGCCTCACGGCGTACTTGGCCGAACAGGACACGCCGGTTGCCGAGCGCACCGGCCCCGAGGACGACGGGAAGGCAGACGGATCGGGCAAGAAGGAGCGGACGCCCGGCAAGTTCGCCTACCCGCCGCAACTCTTGTTGGTCGATGGGGGCAAGGGGCAGGTGAGCGCGACGCAGGCGGTCGTCGAGGAGCTCGGCCTCGCCGACGAGATCCCGGTCGCCGGCCTCGCAAAGCGCTTCGAAGAGGTCTATGTTCCGGGCCGATCGCAACCAGTGGAGATCCCACGCGGGAGTGACGCGCTCTTCATGCTGCAGCGCATCCGCGATGAAGCGCACCGCTTCGCGAACACTTTTCACCGCGAGCGGCGCAGCAAGGCGATGACGGTCAGCGCACTCGACGACATCGCCGGCCTGGGTGAGGTTCGCAAGAAGAAGCTCACGAAGGCAATGGGCGGCGTCAAAGCCGTGAAGGCCGCGTCCCTCGACGAGCTGAAGGCCCATTCGTTCCTTCCCGATGCCGTTGCCGAAGCGATCTTCGCCAAGTTCCATCCCGAAGCTCAGCGCCCGCCGGGCCCCTGATTCGGTCCGTTCGGCCGACACAACGGCGCGGAGCCACCGATAGCGTTGCGGGCCATGTCAGATCGCACTCTCGTCCTGCTCAAGCCTGATGCCGTCGAGCGCAAGCTCATCGGTGAGGTCGTCTCCCGCTTCGAAGCGAAGAACCTCGACGTCGTGGCGATGGATCTCCGCCAGCTCGATGCCGACACGTTGGCGAAGCACTACGAGGAGCACGTCGGCAAGGGCTTCTACGGCGAACTCGTCGAGTTCATGAGCCGTGGCCCCGTCGTGGCATTGGTGATCGAAGGCCCTGAGGACACGTGGCAAGTGGTGCGGACCATGATGGGGACCACCAATCCACGTGACGCCGCTCCCGGAACGATCCGCGGCGATCTCGGAATTCTGTTCACGGAGAACCTGGTCCACGGCTCCGACTCGCTCGAGTCGGCGACTCGTGAGATCGGGATCTTTTTCCCGAATCTGTAACATTCCCGGTCGGCAGCGGGGCCCGGGTCTCGGCGCTGGCTACAGTCGCACCATCGGGTGATCGTGGCACCGCTCGGGGTGCCCTCGACCCGCACAGCACACTCGCGAAGGGAGGGCCAGGCCATGGCCCGCAACAACCCACTCAGTCTGGGGCGTGACCTCGCCATCGATCTCGGTACGGCGAACACCCTCATCTACGTACGTGGTCAGGGCGTCGTGCTCGACGAGCCGTCGGTCGTCGCCATCAACGCGAACGACGGTCGACCGGTCGCGGTCGGGCTCGAAGCGAAGCGGATGATGGGCCGCACGCCGAACCACATCAAGGCGATCCGCCCGCTCAAAGACGGAGTGATCGCCGACTTCGAAGTGTGCGAGAAGATGCTGCGCTACTTCATCCAGAAGGTGCACGCATCCAAGTGGAGCAAGCCGCGCATGGTCATCTGTGTGCCATCCGGGATCACCGGCGTCGAGCAGCGCGCGGTGCAGGATGCGGCTGAGTACGCAGGTGCCCGCAAGCCCGTGCACATCATCGAGGAGCCGATGGCTGCGGCGATCGGTGCCGATCTGCCGGTCCATGAGCCTAGCGGCAACATGATCGTCGACATCGGGGGTGGTACCACGGAAGTGGCGGTCATCTCGCTTGGCGGCATCGTCACGGCGCAGTCGGTTCGAGTGGCCGGCGACGAACTCGACGACGCGGTGCTGCAGTACGTGAAGAAGGAGTTCTCCCTCGCGATCGGCGATCGCACCGCCGAGGAGATCAAGATCCAGATGGGATCGGCGTGGCCGCTCGACGAAGAGCTCACCGCCGACATCCGCGGCCGGGACCTGATCTCCGGGTTGCCGCGGACAGTTCAGCTGACGACCGAACACGTCCGTGAAGCCCTTGCGGAGCCGATCTCTGCGATCGTGGACGCTGTGAAGACCACCCTCGACAAGACTCCTCCGGAACTGGCCGCCGACATCATGGAAGACGGCATCACCATCACCGGCGGCGGCGCCCTCATCGGTGGACTCGATCAGCGGCTCACGCACGAGACCGGGATGCCGATCCGGATCGCCCAGGAACCGCTTTACAGCGTCGTGATCGGATCGGGCCGCGCTCTCGAGAACATCGATGCAATGCGCGGGCTGATGTCGATGGGCGGCGAAGACTGAGGCGAACCGCACTGCGGTTCGGACAACAGCCGTCATGGCCATCTACACCGTCGGACGCGGCCGCGTCATCGTCGCGCTGCTCTTGAGCGCCGCGCTCCTGGTCACGCTCGATCTCCGAGGCAACCCGGTTCTCGATGTGGCTCGTGAGGGATTCGCCCGAGCGATGGAGCCGGTCGAGCGTGCTTCTGACGTCGTCACGAACCCCGTGCAGCGGGCGTGGCACTCGTATCAGAGCTATGACGACCTCGAGCGTGAGAACGCCGCGCTGCGCGATCAGCTTGACCGCCAACGGGGCACGCAGGCTGCTGCCGAGGCGGCGATCATCGACTACAACCTGCTGCTCGGGCTCCAGAACCTCGACTCGTTGGCAGGCATCGACACCGCCGTGGCGCAGGTCGTCGGCGGCGCCAGCAACAACATCGACCAGATCGTCGAGATCAACGTCGGAACCGACGATGGGGTGAGGGTCGGGATGCCCGTCGTGAACCAGGCGGGCCTGATCGGCCGGATCACCGAAGCGAACCAGACCACGTCGAAGGTGATGCTCATCACCGACCCGCGCTACTCCGTTCCGGTCGAGATCCTGGGTGGCACGGGTGCGGCGACCGATGATGGCGATGTCACGATTGCGACCACGCCTTCCGGGCGCACGGATGACGAGAACCTCGAGCTCGCCGAGCAGTCAGAGGCGCCCGAACCCGGGTCACCTGATGACGTCTTCGCCAACGAGCCGTCGCTACCTCAGGCCGGCGATGACGCAGACCCGGTGGTGCCAGTCGGTGACGATGGCCAGCCTGCGGTCACCACCTCGACCCTTCCGCCGGCGATCCCCGTCGGTGGGGAGCTCCCCACGACCACGACCACGACCGTGCCCGCGCCCGAACTCCTCGAGAAGGAGTTCGGTGTGTTGCGCGGGAACGGTGAAGCCCGCCCGCCGCAGATTCGCTTCGTACAGGACATTCCCTCGCTCGCAGTGCTGCAGGTGGGGGACCTCGTCGAGACCTCCGGTGGGTCGGAGAGTCTTGCACCGCCCAACATCCCGGTTGGTCGTGTGATCAACCGCGCCGATCGTCCGGGCGTCGCGGGGCCGCTCTTGGAGATCGAGCTGAACGCCGATCTCGAGAAGCTGAACTTCGTCCGCGTCGTGCTGTTCCGTCCGCGCTCGGAGATCGAGGAGTGAGTCGCGATCAGCGCTGCACCGGCGAGGGTTGCTGAGCCGTGCTCGCGACGCTGTTCCAGAGCCCACTCGTCCGATTGATCCCGGTGGGTATGGTCGTCATCGCGCTGCAGCGCACGATCTTCACCGAGCTGCAGGTCTTCGGAGTGATCGTCCAGGTCGTGCTCGCGCTGGCAGCAGCCGCCGGGGCGACCGGTGGTTCCGAGCGCGGCGCGATGGCCGGCTTCGTCCTCGGCGTCATGCTCGACCTCGTCGAAGGCACACCGATCGGCTCGACGGCGCTCGCCTTCACGCTCGGAGGTGCTGTTGCGGGGCTCCTGGCGTTGATCACCGCTGATCCGCAGTGGTGGTTGAAGGCGATCTTCGTCGGACTCGGGTCGGCGGTCGGCGAGGCGATGCTGCCCGTCGTTCGACTGTTCATCGGTGAGGCAGATCCGTGGCCCGGTGACATGGTGAAGGTGGTCGCAGTGGTCGGAATCGCTGGAGCCGTGATGAGCCCGGTGCTCGTCCCGATCAGCCGCTGGTGCCTGAAGATCCGCGGACCCGAATGGACGGCACCGGCCGAGGCCGACACGCTCTGAGTGCGTCGCCGAGCCAGACCCTCGGCGTGACGGGTCCTGTGAGTCGCGACAGGTGACGAAACTCTCGCGGTGATGACGAACATGACGGTTGCGTGACAGGCAGACTGTCACGATGGCTCTGGACAAGCGTGCGACACGCCTCGGCGTGCTGGCCCTCGTGGGCACCATGCTGTTCGGCTTGGTCGGCGCTCGACTGTGGTTCCTGCAGACCGTCGAGCAGGAGGGGCTGCAGGCAGAGGTGGAACGCACCAAGCGACGCACCGTGCCGCTGCTTCCGGAGCGTGGCCGCATCTTCGACACCGATGGGCGGATCCTCGCTGACAACGAGCGCATCCTCACCGTTGCGGTGGCGTGGGACGTGATCCGTCGCCCGGGTGACCGCGCCGAGATCTTCCGACGGCTTTCGGGCTGGATCGACGTTCCCATCGAAGAGATGGAGGAGACCTTCCAACGCGGCAACACCGAGAGCAGGCTCCTGCCAATGCCGGTGAAGGAGGACATCGACGAACCGACCGCTGCCGCAATTCTCGAACGAGTCGAGGATCTCCCGGGCGTCGAGATCATCGAACAGTGGCGCCGCGTGTACCCCTATGCGCCGTTGGCGAGCCACATCGTCGGCTACATGGGGGCGATCACGGCCGAGACGCTCGATCTCTATCTCGAGCGGGGCTATGCGCGTAGCGAGCGAGTGGGCAAGTTCGGCGTCGAGCTGTCGATGGAAGACGCGCTCCACGGGACCCCGGGCTATGCGATCTACGAAGTCGACAAGTCGAGCCGCATCGTTCGTGAGATCGAACGAGTCGAGGCCATCAACGGACGTGACATCCAGCTCACCATCGACCTCGATCAACAGCAGTTCGCGGAGCAGGCGCTGCAGAGCCAGCTCCGATTGCGGCGCGACGCGTTGTCGCGCAACGGCCTCGACCCCGAGACGCAGTTCACCGAGCGATTCTTCCCCGAGTATCCCGAGGAGGTGCCGTTCAAGGCGCCGGCCGGCGCGGTCGTCGTCCAGAACCATGACAACGGCCATGTCATCGCACTCGCCAGCTACCCGACGTTCGACAATCGCTGGTTCGAGTCGGACCTGAGCGGCGGCAAGTTCGAAGAGGTGTTCGACGCGACCGATGTCGCCGCGCTCGAGTTCGACGAGAACGGCGAGGTGATCCCCGAGAGCGTGCGGGTCGACCCGGACCTCTCGACGCTGGTCAATCGAGCGATCCAGGGGCGGTACAACCTTGGCTCGACGTTCAAGCCGTTCACCGCCTACGCGGCGCTGAGCACCGGGCTGATCAGCACGAGCGAGACCTACGTCGACACCGGCACGTATCGCATGGAGTCGATCGACGAGAACAAGTGCGCCACCGGTGAGGTCCGATGCGTCTTCCGCAATGCCACGTGCTCGGGAACCGGACGCCCATGCGTCTACGGCGCCGTCGATGCATCACTCGCATTGGCTGTTTCGAGCGACGCGTTCTTCTACCGCATCGGTGAGGAGATCATGGTGCGGAACAACTACGGACCGGTCCTCCAGGAGCAGGTGCGGCTGTTCGGGTTCGGCGCAGACACCGGCATCGATCTGCCGTTCGAGTTCGACGGCACCGTTCCCGACGAAGACCTCAAGGCGCGCTACGCCGAGCTGGGCGTGATCTCCGAAGACGAAGGGCAGGGCTACTTCACCGGCGACAACGTCCAGTTGGCGATCGGGCAAGGATTGCTGTCGGCGTCGCCGCTGCAGCTCGCAGTTGGTTACGGGACCATCGCGAACGGCGGGTTCGTGCTCAAGCCGGAGATCATCAAGGCGGTGTACCAGCCAGGCACGCCCGACGCCGTCGAGCCCGGCTACGCCGACATCTCGCAGGCGCGTTTCGCGGAGGAACCGAACCTGAACGGTGAACTCGTTCGTCAGATCCCGATGACCGGCGAGATCCGAGAAGAACTCACCAGTGGACTTCGTCGAGTGATCACGGGGCCCGGCACGGTGAGTGACTACTACCACTCGACGACGGGCGAGAAGCTGTTCCGGCGCTACCCGTCAGATGCGATCCAGGTCGCCGGCAAGACGGGCACCGCGCAGGGGGCGAACAACTATCCGTGGAACGACTCGTCGGCGTTTGCTGCCTTCAGTGTCGACGACGAACATCCGTACACGGTGAGTGCGTACTTGGAGAAGGCGGGCTATGGCTCGCAGGCGGCCGGCCCCGTCGTCAAGTGCGTGTACCTCCAGCTCTCCGGTGAAGCCCCGGCCGACCCGGTGGTACTGTCGGATCCGCTGGACACCGAGAACCCGATTCCTGCCGAACCCATCGATCTCGCCGATCAGTCGTGTTACGCCGGTGAGTTCTCGTTCGTGCGGGGGACCGAGTAACCCTCGGCGTCGCCGCTCTCCGATGACTGCGTCGTTCCTCTCCCGTCGGCCTGACTCCGGGCTCGGCAACATCAAGGCCAGCCCCGCTGATCCGCGTCGCAACATCGACTGGGTGTTGATGACCGCGCAGCTCCTGCTGACGATCATCGGCTGTTTCGTGGTGTTCTCGACGTCGAGGACTCGCCTCACCGACGAGTTCGGCTTCGCGACGCGCCAGGTGGTGTTCGCGATCATCGCGGCGGTGGTCATGGCGGTGGTCATGGCGGCCGACTACGAGTTCTGGAAGGAGCGAGCGAAGCTGCTGTACGGCGCAACCGTCGTCAGCCTCGTGTTCCTCGTGCTGCTCGGTGTCGCTCAGGGGCAGGATCGGATCTCGTTCGACCTCGGAATCATCAACATCCAGCCGGCGGAGATCGCGAAGTTCACGACGTTGTTGATGTTGGCCGCTTATCTCGCGGAAGAACGCAGCGACGAGGTGTCGTACGCGCGGTTCCTGGGTGGCCTCGTCATCGTGGGTGTGCCGGCCGTGCTCGTGATCGTTCAGCCCGACCTCGGGTCGGCATCGGTGATCGTGTCGATCGCAATGGGCGTGTTGCTGGTTGCCGGGGCGAAGATCCGATACATCTTCCTGATCTCGTTCCTGTCGATCGCGACGGTCGCCGCAGCGTTCGTGGGGCGCCTCGTGAACTCGTATCAGGTCGCCCGGATCCAAGCCCTGATCAACCCGGAGGCAGCGGGTGCCGACGACACCTACCAGGCCGACAACGCGATGCGAGCGCTCGGCACCGGTGGTGTGTGGGGCAAGGGCTGGCTGCGCGGTCCGTTGACCAACGACGGGGACATTCCGGTGATGTGGGCAGATTTCCCCTTCGCGGCGGTGGGCGAACAGTTCGGCCTCGTCGGATGTGCGGCAGTCCTGGCGCTCATCGGGGTGTGCCTCGTTCGGATCTGGCGCATCGCGCACCTGTCGCGAGACCTTTTGGGGACCTATGTGTGCTCCGGAGTGTTCGTGATGCTGCTCTGGCAGACCTTCCAGAACGTCGGAATGACGCTCAAGATCATGCCGGTGACCGGCTTGCCGTTGCCGTTCATCAGCTACGGCGGTTCGGGTCTGATCGTCTACTTCGCGATGTTCGGGTTGGTGCAGAGCGTGCACATGCGTCGGATGCGGTGACCCTGCTGCCCGGTCGAAACCACGCTGCGTCACCGTGTGAACGCAGAGTTTTTGCATCGTCCATCGCCTGAGGGCGGCCCGCAACTAGGATGTCGCTCCAGTGAGCGGCATCGATCAACGCACCCCTGGGCCCGCAGAACCGGTCGGCCAGGTGCTCGTCACGCCCTCAGCGACGATCCGCAGCATCACCCGATGCAGCGGCACCACCACGAACGCCGAGGTCCGCCCACTGCGCGGCCTGACCTCGGCCACGGCGCGCCTCGTGCTCGACGCGCGCCGCAGAAGGGAATTTGCCCACCATGGACAACGACCACTCCACCGCTGCCGATGCAGCGGAATCCACAGCACCGGAGGGCGCTGACAACCGATCCGAAGACTCCTCGGCGCGTCGAAACGGATCCGGCCGCTCGGGAAAGCGCTCGTCGGGTGGCGCCGCACAGCGCGTGGAGTCCGACGCCGGATCGGACGATCGCAACGCCGTCGAACTGCCCGAGAAGATGTCCGACGGGCGACCGTCGGCGGAGGCCTCCGAGAAGGCGCTCGTTCGTAAGCCGCGTATCGGCGACACGATGCCGGTGCCGTCGAGTCCTCCGCCCAGCGTCTCGCGATCGGGTGATGACGCAGGCGAGCAAGGCGGCGGGTCCAAGGGTGGCAACAAGCGTCGTCGTCGCGGTGGCGGCGGAGCTGGTGGCAGCGGTGGTGGCAACTCGAACGGACAGAAGCAGCGCGGCGGGGGTGGGGGACAGCCTCGCGGTAAAGGCGCCAAGGCCAAGAACGAGGGTCCAGCGGAAGGTGGCGCGAAGAAGAGCCGCCGCGGCCGCGGCCGCGGGAAGGGGCGTGCCGAACTCGACGAGTCGGTGCTGGAACAGCGTCGTGGGCGGGAAGGCAATGGAAAGCCGGTGGGCCGGTACTTCAAGTGCGAGCAGGTACGTCCCGGTATGGCGCAGGTCGCCGTGCTCGAAGGGCGGAACCTGATCGAGCACTACGTGAGCCGTCCTTCGGACGACGTCGCGCAGATCCACGGGAACATCTATGTCGGCAAGGTGCAGAACGTGCTGTCGGGCATGGAAGCAGCATTCGTCGACATCGCGACGCCGAAGAACGCCGTGCTGTATCGCAGCGACGTGCAGTACGACCCGGGCGACATCGAGGTCAAGGGCAAGAACCCGCGGATCGAAGACATCCTCAGGAACAAGCAACTGATCTTGTGCCAGGTCACGAAGAACCCGATCGCTCACAAGGGCGCGCGTCTCACTCAGGAGGTGTCGCTGCCCGGACGCTTCGTGGTGCTGATTCCGAACTCGAAGACCTACGGAATCTCGAAGCGCCTGCCCGACGACGTCCGCAAGCGGCTCCGAAACATCCTCGACCGTGTGAAGCCTGACGAGCACGGCCTGATCGTGCGCACGGCAGCCGAGCACGCCACCGAAGACGAGCTCGTGGCCGACATGACGCTGCTGCTCGACCAGTGGGACGAGATCGAGCGGAAGGCGGCCAAGGCCCAGCGGCCGACGCTGCTATCACGCGAGCCGGAGTTGGCCGTGCGAGTGATCCGCGAGGAGTTCAGCGCCGACTATCGCGGCGTGCTGATCGACGACAAGCGACTCTTCGAGGAAGTGCGCGACTACGTCAAGGCGTTCAACCCGGAGCTGGCCGACCGCATCGAGTACTACGACGCCGATGCCGAGGGCTTGTCACTCTTCGAGCGTCATCACGTCCACGAGCAGGTTCACAAGGCGCTCGATCGCAAGGTCTGGCTGCCGTCGGGCGGTTCGTTGATCATCGAACACACCGAGGCGCTCACGGTGATCGACGTGAACACCGGCAAGAACGTCGGCAAGTCGAACCTCGAAGAGACCGGCTTCCACAACAACATGGAGGCCGCCGTCGAGGTGGCGAAGCAGCTGCGTCTGCGCGACATCGGCGGCATCATCGTGATCGACTTCATCGACATGGACATCAAGGAGAACCGCGGCAAGGTGGTGGCGGCCCTCCGCGATGGCCTCGCGCGTGACAAGACCCGCTCGCAGGTGTTCGACATCGGGGAGCTCGGCCTCGTCGAGATGACCCGGAAGCGGATCGGGGAGGGACTGCTCACCGAGTACAGCGACATCTGTCCCGACTGCGACGGCCGCGGTGTCCAGGCCGCTTTCTCCCTGATCGAGTGACCTCCGATCGTCGGCGCTGACTTTCGGGCGGTGCTCAGTGCAGGCAGAACTCGTTGCTTTCGGGGTCGAGCAGCGTGATCCAGCGGCCTTCGGGCTCGTCGAATTCGGCAACGAACGTGGCGCCGCGCTCGATGAGTTGATCGGCGCGCTCCTGGAGGTGTCCGGACTCGGTGTGCACGTCGAGGTGCATGCGGTTCTTCGCCGTCTTCGGTTCAGGCACGCGTAGGAAGAACATGCGCGGGCCGACGCCATCGGGATCGACGATGGCGAACGCCCGATCCGGGTCGCTGCGATCGATACCGAAGGCGTCGAGCGCGTCTTCCCATGTCTCGAAGCCGGGTGGGGGAGGCTGCTCGACGTCGCCGAGGACCTCGCACCAGAGGCCGCCCAGCGAGCGAGGGTCTGCCGCGTCGACGGTGATCTGGATGGTGCTGGCCATGTTCTTCAGTCTTTCACTCGCTGCTGTCGGTCTCAGACGGCGGCCCGATCTAGCCTGGCTCGATGCAGATCGAGATCACCGACGAGGCCGTGAAGGTGCTGGAGAAGAAGGGCGGAACGATGTCGATCGACTTCATCCGCCCGACGGGTTGAGGCAAGGTTGCCGAGGTGTCGGTCGACACCAATGTGAAGGGAAAGAACCTGGGCGCGTATCGCAAGCTGCGTCATCAGCGCTACCAGGTGTACGTGACGCCCCAGCTGATCGGCATGGCGGAGTCGATGCGCGTGATCACCAAGGGCGGCCTTGGTCGCCGACTCGCGGTCGAGTTCCAGGCCGGGCCCGACGACAGCGGATCCTGCGAGGTCTGCTGATCCCGAGGTGTGGGTCTGAGTCGGCTCGTACGGCACAGCCGATCGTGGGGTCGGCGTCGCTGTGACCCGCGCCGGCCCGGTGGGACTCAGCCCCGGTGCCGGTAGTGTTGAACGTCGCTATGTACGCAATCATCGCTTCGGGCGGCAAGCAGGAAAAGGTCGCCCAAGGTCAGCAGGTTCGTGTGGAACTGCTCGACGGTGACGAGGGCAGCGACGTCTCGCTGCGCCCCGTCATGCTCGTCGACGGCGACACGATCCTCTCGACCCCTGACGAACTCTCGAACGCCTCGGTGACCGGCAAGATCGTCGGCCGCGTCGCAGGCCCGAAGATCAACGGCTTCACCTACAAGCGTCGCACGAACAACCGTCGTTGCTACGGTCACCGCCAGAAGTACCACATGGTCGAGATCACCTCGATCTCCGCGAGCTGAACAGGAGACTGTCATGTCAAAGACCAAGGGCGGCGGCTCAACTCGCAACGGCCGCGATTCCAACGCACAGCGCCTCGGCGTGAAGGCCTTCGACGGTGAGAAGATCACCGCGGGCTCGATCATCGTGCGCCAGCGTGGCACCCGGTTCCATCCGGGCCACAACGTCAAGATCGGCAAGGACGACACGCTGTTCTCGACGATCGACGGCTCGGTGAAGTTCGGCTCCCGTAAGGGCCGCAAGACCGTCGACGTTCTCGAACTCGACTGATGTCTGGCGCCTTCGGCGCTATCCAGAACTGAGAAAGCCCCGGCCACACGGCCGGGGCTTTCTCGTTGTGCAGCGGCGTTCTCTCTCTCGGGGCGGCGGGACTGCGCCCGCCGCCGCGAGAGAAGAGTCAGGCGAGTGCTGACTCGAGGCGATCGACCTGCGCGTTGAGCTCGTCGGGCAGCTTGTCGCCGAACTGTGCGAAGTGGTCGCGGATCTGTGGGATCGCGCCCTTCCATCCATCGGTGTCGACCGACAGGATCGCGTCGAGATCGGCGTCGTCGACCGTGAGGCCGTCGAGGTCGAGGGCATCCTTGGTCGGCAGCTTGCCGATCGCCGTGTCGATGACATCGCCTTCGCCGTTGCACCGCTCGAACACGAACTTCAGCACACGGCTGTTCTCGCCGAACCCGGGCCACAGGAAGCGGCCGTCTTCGTCACGGCGGAACCAGTTGACGAAGAAGATCTTCGGCAGCTTGTTGCGGTCGGTCTTGTCCGTCATCGAGAGCCAGTGGGCGAAGTAGTCGGCGTAGTTGTAGCCGCAGAACGGGAGCATCGCCATCGGGTCGAAGCGCAGCTCGCCCTGGGTACCTTCCGCAGCAGCGGTCTTCTCCGACGCCATGATCGAGCCGAGGAACACACCGTGCTCCCAGCTGTTGGCCTCGGTGACCAAGGGGACCGTCGTGCGCCGTCGCCCGCCGAAGAGGATCGCCGAGATCGGCACGCCGGCCGGATCTTCCCACTCGGCCGCGGCCGACGGGCACTGTGACGCTGGTGCAGTGAACCTGGCGTTTCGATGCGCCGCACGTCTATCGACCTCAGGGTTCCATGGCTGACCCCTCCAGTCGGTGGC
>JBGCFW010000048.1:0-3924 GCA_045107155.1 Ilumatobacter sp.
GGGTCGCGCCGCAAGTACGGGAGCATGGATGTTGTACCCAGCGGTGTTGACCGCGCCGGTCGGGCGGCCGTCGGCGTCTTTCACCTCACCTCCGGGGCCGACGAGCACCATTCGTTCGGGTGTTGCGGCATGGAAGGGGACGCCCCAGTCGAGCAACCAGAAGTGATCCGTGAGTTCCGGATCGCGCGCCGACACGTGGCCGTCGCCGAGCTGCCCCCAGCGGAGCGCTGCGAAGATCCGGTATCCGGCCGCCGCCGCCTCGATCCTGTGGGCGCGCTCGTCCTCGAGCGAACGCTGCGTGCCGAACGGGTCCACCCCGTCGAACCCCGGGTACGCATGGTCGTCGAGCGAGGTGGCTGTCTGGTCGGACATGGCGCGAGCGTAGACAACGCGCCACCGAGCGTTCACCGGCGGTCGGTACTGTCGAGCCATGCCGTCCGTCGTCGCCGTGCATCGTTCGTCCGAGCACACCTTCTCGAAGCAGCCGGTCGAGTCGATCGACCTCATCGCCGGCCTCGGGGTCGACGGCGATGCCCACATGGGCGCTCGCGTGAAGCATCGCTCGCGCGTGAAGGCCGACCCCACACAGCCCAATCTGCGCCAGGTGCATCTGATCGCCTCCGAGCTGCTCGACGAGGTGAACACCGAGGGCTACAACGTCGCGCCAGGCGACCTCGGTGAGAACATCACCACCGCCGGCATCGACCTCATCAACCAACCCGTCGGCACGTCGCTGCGCATCGGCGATGCCGTGCTGACGCTCACAGGTCTGCGGAATCCCTGCGTGCAGATCGACGCGTTCGCCACGGGGCTCCAAGGACGCATGCTCGGTCGCGATGACGACGGCAAGCTCGTTCGCAAGACGGGCGTCATGGCCGTCGTCGTGCGCGGCGGCATGGTGGCCGTGGGCGACGAGATGCTCGTCGCTGCACCCGCCGGTGCCCCGATGCCGATGGAGAAGATCTGAGCGGCCCGCCGGTCAGTCGAGGAGCGCGCGAAGGAGGTCGGTGTCGAGATGTCGTTCGACCGCGTCGGCGAGGAGTTCGAAGGTGTCGTCGAGTGTGGTGGTCGGACGCACGCCGAGGAGATGCTCGATCACATCGGGATGCTCGAACAGCCCGTGCACGGTCGTGGCGGTGACCCTCCCGTGTTCGACGACTCGTTCTGATTCGGCGAGATCGCCGTAGCGGATCTCGTAGCCGGTGAAGCGGCCACCGAAGACCTCGATGACGCAGCGTGTGACCGTCTTGTCGCCACCGAGAACCGTGGAGGTCGGCACGAGGCCGAGCCCATCACGCGACCACGGCGCCCCACCTTCCACGCCATCGGGATCCGACAGGTGGGAGCCGAGCATCATCGCCCCACCGCAGACTCCGACGACTCGAACACCTCGCGCTGACGCCGCCGCGACGGCGTCGGCGAGGCCCGTTGATCGGAACCAGTCGAGGTCGGCGGCGACGTGCTTGGATCCCGGCAACACGATGAGATCGCGTGCTGCGTCGAGCCCGCCGAACACTGCGACCCGGTCGACCCAGTCGACCGCGGCAACCGTCGACAGCACATGGAACTCGTCGAGGTTCGAACCGAACGGGAATCGTGGGATCAGCACGCGCGGAGCACCGGCCGGCGCCGTTGACTGCTCGACCGCTCCTTCCTCCCTCGGCAGATCGTGGCGGAGCATCGGCACGACGTCGACATCGGCCATCGCGGTCATCGCGGTCAGTCGTTCGGGGCCGGGCGCCAGCAGGGTGGGGTCACCGCGGAACCGATTGAGCACGAAACCAGCCAGCCGCTCGCGGGTCGCGTCGGGCACCAACGCCCACGTGCCGTAGAGGTGGGCGAACGAGCCGCCTCGGTCGATGTCCGACACGAGGATGCCGGCGGCATCGGCATGCTCGATCATTCGATTGTTCACCTGATCGCGGAGGTTGATCTCGGCAGGGCTCCCAGCGCCCTCGATCACGACGAGTTCGTGCTCGGCCGCAAGCTCGTCGAAGGACGCTGCCATCGGCGTCCACAGGGCATCGTGGCGGTGATTCCACGGGGTCTCGGTGAGACGACGATCAACACGCCCGCGCACCACGACCTGGCTGTGCGTGTCGGCCTCCGGCTTCAGCAGCACCGGGTTCATACCGATGGTCGGTTCCACCTTCGCAGCCCTCGCCTGAAGCCACTGGGCCACCCCGATCTCACCACCTTCGACCACGCGTGCGTTGTTCGACATGTTCTGGGCCTTGAACGGCGCGACGTCGACGCCTTGGCGGGCGAACCATCGACAGAGCGCCGTGACGAGCAACGACTTGCCGGCGTCCGACGTACACCCGAGCACCATCAGTGGGCGCATCGCGACCGCCCTCGCAACGCGCGGTGCAACGCGGCCTCGGCAACCAGTGCCCCGACCACGAAGACGGCCTGCACACGCCGCGAGAGCACCACGGCGCGGTCCACGTCGTGCCCGGTCGGCTCTCGACCGTGTCCGAGGGTGCCTCGGTCCTCGACCGTGTCGCCGTAGCGGTTGACGCCACCGAGTCGAACGCCGAGCGCCGCGGCGAAAGCCGCCTCGATCACCCCGCCGTTCGGCGAGGGGTGCTGGTGAGCATCGCGACGCACGGCGCGCCACACCTCACCCGAACGCCGAGGAACACAGACGGCGACGGCCAACACCGTGAGGCGAGCCGGTACCCAGTTGAGCGTGTCGTCCAGCCTCGCACTGGCGACGCCGAACGCCCGGTGACGTTCGGTGCGATGTCCGACCATCGCGTCCATCGTGTTCACCGCGCGATGGATCAACACCGCGTGGGCACCGCCGCACACACCCCAGAACACCGATGCCGTGACCGCATCGACAGAGTTCTCGGCGATGGTCTCGATCGCTGCCCGTGCGATCTCGCCATCGCCCATTTCGCCGGTCGACCGGCCGACCAGACGAGCGATCTGGCGGCGCGCCGCGTCCCGGTCGCTCCGCTTCAGCGCTGCCGCGACCGAGCGGACCTCGTCGTCGAGCATCCGCCCAGCGATGGACAACGACCCCGCTGTCGCGCACGCGACCACCGGCCCGGTCGCTCGCCGCAACGCCTCCGCCACGGCGCACGCGACACCGACCCCGATCGCGGAGTACGCCACGCCAGCAACGATCGACGGCGCGTGCATGCGACGCTCGAGCGCCGTCATCGCCGAGCCGAATCGAGCGACCGGGTGCACCGAGGCCGGTGGCTCGCCGACGGCGCGATCGATCACGACGGCTGCGGTGGTTGCGAGACCGATCACGGAGCACCGCCGAGCGTTCGGGCGAAAGCACCGACGACCCGATCGACGTCGCAATCGCCGGGCAGGGCGACGCGCACCATCGTCGGCATCGCGAAGCTCGCCATGTCACGCACCAACACACCATGGTCCTCGACCAGGCGCTCGCGCAGACCACGCGGGGCCGCCACGAGCACCCAGTTCGCGTCGGTGTCGGTCACCTCCGCACCGGTCGCTCGCAGGCGCTCGACGAACGACACCCGGGCGGCCCGGATCACACCCGACCACTCGGCGAGGTCGGTCAGCTCGAGCAGCTCTGGAAGAACCGCCAGCGCCAGGGCGTTGACCGACCATCGCGGCTGCACTGCACGGAGGCTGCCGGCAGACGCCGCATCGGGAGCGACCGCGTACCCGAGGCGAATGCCGGGGCACGCCCACAACTTGGTCAGCGAACCCAAGCGCCACACGTGATGGTCCTCGAGTCGACGATCGGTCCACGACCCGGTCGCGAGCGGAAGGAACGCCTCGTCCCACACCGCAAGCTCGCCGGAAGGTCCGATCACCTCGGGGTCGTCGAGGTCGGCCAGACGCCCGAGCGGGTTGGACGGGTTCGACCGCCACCGGGGCGCATCGGCACTCACTGCTGCGAGGTGGCGTCGATACAGCGAGAACTCGGGTTCG
>JBGCFW010000049.1:0-27329 GCA_045107155.1 Ilumatobacter sp.
GCCGTCATGATTGCAGAGAAGGGGCGAGCGAAGGCGCGATCGAACTCCGTTCCGCGAACCACCGCACAGTTTGCGAGCGACCGGTGCGCATCAGGCCTCGCTCGAGCGTCAGGTCGCGGTGAAGTCGGCGCGACGCTTCTCGAGGAACGCCGCCTTTCCCTCCGCTGCGTCGGCACTGGCCCACGCTGCCGCACGCAGCGTCTCGAACGCTGCGGCACCTCCGGGGTCGGCCTCGAGCCCGACCTTGTGGGCCTGCATCGTGAGCGGGGCGAGCCGAGTCAGCTTCTCAGCCCACTCGAGGGCATCGTCGAGCGATCCCAGACGATGAATCCCACCGGTCCGGTGGAGATCCGCCGCCCGATACGTCTCTGCACCGACGAGCATCGCCCGCCCGACCGGCGCCGTGAACTCTTCAGCGACTCGACGCACCGTCCAGTGATCGACGACCAGGCCGAGCTTCGCCGCCGGGATACCCAGGATCGAATCTGGAGTCGCCATCCGCATGTCGCACGCGACAACCAACTGCGTCCCTGCGCCGAGAGCCGGGCCGTCGATCGCCGCGATCACCGGAACCGGCAGTTGGGTAAACCCGCGTAGAACCGCCGCGAGCGCGCGAGCGAAGTCGCCCTCTTCGACGCCCGTCAGGTCGGCCCCGGCACAGAACGCCGGAGGCGCACCGGTGAGCACGACCGCACGCAGTTCGTGGGGAGCGTCGACACCGAGCCGCTGCTGGATCTCGAGGAGTTCGAGCAGTGTCGCGTGATCGAGTGCGTTGCGTCGCTCGGGTCGGTCGAGCGTGACCACCTCGACCCGACCGCGCCGTTCTGTCCTGACCATGTGTCTCCCCGATCGTCGATGGCATCGGCGCATCGCGCCGACGCGCCGTACGCTACGCAGCCGATGACCACCGACGACGAAACGACGTCCGCCGCCGTCGACCCGATTCGGGCCAAGCGCGCGCAGGTCGCCAAATGGACGCTGCTCGCCAACCGGGTCGGCTACCTGTTCGTGGCGCTCGCGATGGCGCTGTTCATCATCGCCTTCGCCCTCGGCTTCAACTCGACGATGGCGACGCTGGTTCTGATCGCCTTCTTCATCGGCTGCGTGCTGCTCGCACCGTCGATCATCCTGGGCTACGCCGTGAAGGCTGCCGAGCGCGACGACCGCGAACGCGGCTTCTGATCGCCGCTCGCGGAGTTTCGTGCGGTCAACGCTCGCAAGGGCGCGGCGTCGGTTACCATCCGGTAACCATGTCCCAGCGCCTTTCCGCCGACGCTCGACGCCAGCAGATCCTGGCCGTCGCACTCGACGTCTTCGCCGACGAGGGGTTCCACGGTGCGTCCATGAACGACGTCGCTGTTGCCGCCGGAGTCACCAAGCCGGTCCTGTACCAACACTTCGACTCGAAGCGTGAGCTGTACCGAGCCCTGCTCGACGAGGTCGGTGCTCGCCTCCTCGAGCAGATCGCCAAGGCAACCGCTGAAGCGACCGACGGGAAGAGCCAGACCGAGCTGGGCTTTCGCGCCTATTTCCGCTGGGTCGCCGACGATCACCACGCATTCAGCCTGCTGTTCGGCGGCGGCACCTCGACCGACGACGAGTTCGCCAAGGCCATCGCCAAGATCACCGCCGAAGCGGCCGCCGCCACGGTGCCGTTGATCGCCGTCGACCTGCCCGAATCGAGCAGACGCACGCTCGCACATGCGCTCGTTGGCATGGCTGAGGGTGCGAGCCGACGCCTCGTCGAGCTCGGCGATCAGTTCGACCCCGACCAGACCGCGAAGGAAGTCTCGTCGCTGGCCTGGGCCGGCCTCCGAGCCCTCTGATCAATCGGAGCTTTCGGTCTGGCTCGACGCGGACGAGACACCGATCAGCACGGCAACACCGAGTACGCACCGGCGTACGATCGGACCGATGTCATCTCAGGAGCCCGGCACGTCATCGAGCGTCTCGACGCTGCGCCGCGTCGCGATGCGGCGGCCAGGAGCGATCCTCACAGCCGACCCTGATCGCTGGCACTACTCGTCACCAGTCGACGCGAATGCCCTGCTCAGCCAGTACTCGGCGTTCGTCGCGCTGGTCGAGGCGAGCGGCGCCGACATCGAGTGGCTTCCCGTCGATGCCAACGACGACCTCGCCGATTCGGTGTTCGTGTACGACCCGTCGTTCGCCGTGCCCGGTGGCGTCGTCGTGCTGCGGCCGGGGAAGGAACTTCGAGCCGCGGAGGCCGACCTGCATGCTGACTTCTACGCGGCGAGCGACATCGACGTCCTCGGCCGCATCGAGGCGCCCGGCCAGTTCGAGGGTGGCGATTGCTTCTGGCTCGACTCGAACACCCTCGCGGTCGGCCGAGGGTTCAGGACGAACCAGTCCGGAATCGAGCAGATGGCCGCCATCGTCGAGTCACTCGGCATCACCGTCGAGGCATTCGACCTCCCATACCACCTCGGCCCGGAGGCATGCCTGCACCTGATGTCGGTCGTGAGTCCACTCGACGTCGACCTCGCACTCGTCCATCCACCGCTCATGCCGACGGCGCTCCACCAACGCATGACCGAACTCGGCTACACCCTGCTCGAAGCCCCCTCGGAGGAGTTCGATGCCAGCCTCGGACTGAACCTGAACGTGCTGGCGACCGCACCACGGAAAGTGATCGCGATCTCGGGATTCGACGGCACGCTCGCGCTGATGCGCGGCGCCGGCTGCACGGTGTCGACCTTCGACGCCGACGCTCTGTGCATCCCGTGCGAGGGTGGCCCCACCTGCCTGACGCGCCCGCTCGTCAGAGACTGAGCACTCCGTCGAGAAGGTGTGCGGTTGGTGTATGTCGCGCACCAATATCGACATCGACGACGAGGCCTGCGCCCGAGTGATGGAGCGTTTCGACTTCTCGACGAAGCGCGAAGCGGTCAATCACGCGTTGCGCTCCCTGGCCGCGGCACCGATGGAGCTCGACCGGGCCCGCGCCATGCGCGGCAGCGGATGGGACGGCGACCTCGACGAGATGCGCGGATCTCGCACGCTGTGATCCTGATCGACTCGTCGGCCTGGATCGAGTTCCTCCGTGGTTCGTCGACCCCGCTGCCGACGAGGTCGATCGACTGCTCGACGACGACATCGCGATCTGCGACGCCGTGTCGATGGAGATCCTCGCCGGGGCCCGTGACGACCGCCATCTCGCGGATCTCCGCTCGCTCCTCGCACGCGCCGTCGTGCTCCCCACGTTCGCCAGCGACTACGACGACGCCGCTTCGCTGTACCGATCGTGTCGACGCCGCGGTGAGACGGTCCGAAAGATGATCGACTGCCTCATCGCCGTAGTCGCGATCCGGTCCGGTGTCACACTGCTCCACGCCGACGCCGACTTCGAAGCGCTCGCCCGGCACACGGGCCTCGCCGTGCACCGCCGGACACGACCGAGGTCGGACTCCGATTGAGCGCTCAACCGCGGAAGGTCATCCCCCGATAGCCATCGGCGAAGCCGGCGTTGCGGAGGATCTCGACGAGCCCCTCTGGCACATCCGGGCCGGTGAGCTGGTCACCGTTGACCTTGCGGATCTCGACCGCTTTCGCTCGACCGTCCTTCACCAGCGACATGAGCGCTTCGGCCCACGATGTGTCGAGCAGCGTGTCGGGGAAGGTGACGAGGTGGTGTCCGCGCTTGTCGAACCATGCCAACAGCTTCCCGGCGCGCAACACGACGACCGACGACGCGTTGCGCGCCGGACGACCATCGGTGTCGGGCCACACCAGGGTCCCGCCGTACGGGTTCGCCGGGTCGGTCGTGGCGAGCACGATCGGATCGGGCACGTCCTCGGGGTGCAGGAGCGGGTCGGGAGTCTCGCGGGCCGACCGCAGCCGATCGACGGCGCCCGGGATGGCGAACTGCGCCGCGCCCAATCCGTCGACGAAGTAGCCGCGGCGCACCTGTCCTCGTTCCTCCAGCATTTTGAGCACGCCGTACACGTTCGTGTAGCCGCCGACGATCCCCTCCGCGAGCACCGCCTCGCGGGTGACCACGCCGTAGCGCTCGACCATCTGGAGCGCTTGTGCATGTGATGCCTCGGTCGGGTGCGGCACCGGCTGCAGCAGCGGAGCGACCAGGCTCCACCTGCCCTGCCCAGCAGGCGGACCGATCCGGTTCAGGCGTCCCGGCCGAGGACGACTGCTGGTCCGCGAACCACGAGACGTCGCCTTCGTGGACTTCACCTTGGCGCCCGCCACCACGGCGCGCAACGGTGCCAACGAATCGTTGGTGACCTCGCCGGCCCACACGAGGTCCCACAGTGCAGCGAGGATCTCGTCGTCGTTCGAACCTGGCGCAGCTGAACGCATCGAGTTCCAGAAGCTGGCGCCGCGCTCGGCGAGGAGGAGCCGGATCGCCTCGTGAATCGCACCGTCGGGTCGATCACGTTCCTCCCAGCCCTGCGCCAAGAGCGGGAGCTGATCGGCGAAGGTGAGGCGGATCCGACCGTCTTTCGCACCGACTGCACCAGCGCCGACCCAGACGACCTCACCGGCGGTGCACAACTCGTCGAGCATCGTCGGTCGGTAGCCACGAATTCGCGACGGCAGCACGTCGGCTTCGATGGTGGATGCAACGAGCGCCGCGCCCGACAGAACCGTCAACGACTCGACGAGCGCTTCGACGCCACGACGGTTGCCAGGGATCTCGTGCCACGCGGGCAGGAACCGGGCCAGCGCCTCCTGCTCGACCGGCTCGACTTCCTTGCGGAGCGCGGCGAGCGATCGTCGCCGGAGTTGACGGAGCACGTCCACGTCGCAGAACTCACGCGACACGCCCTCGGGCCGGAACTCACCGACGACGACGCGCTCCTCCCCTTCGAGCGCGGCGAGGGCACCGGCCATGCGCTCGACCGGCGCACCGAATCGAGCAGCGACGTCGCCGCCGACGAACGGACCGTGCGTGCGTGCGTAACGACCGACGAGTTCTTCGAGGGGACGCGCAACCGGATCGGTAAACGCCATCGGCAACCCCATCGGGATCGCGCACCCGAACGCGTCGCGGTAGCGGGCGGCGTCCTCGGCAGCCACGTAGCGCATCTCGCCAGCCACGCCGATCTCGATCGCCCGCTTCTCGGCGGTGAGCTGAGCGATCCAGGCCTCACCGAACCCGTTGTCGATGGTGAGCGGCGTGTCCGCACTGCTCGCTCGAACCTGTTCGGGGTCGTCGACGCACCGCAGATCGATCTCGGCAGCAGTGAGGTCGCCGACCTTGCGCAGCACATCGTGGAGTTCGTCCACCGATCGAGCCCGGCGATGGTCGCTCAAACATTGCAGGTCGAGCTCGACGTCGGCGAGCACGTCGGGGTCGAGCAGGTCACGGAGCTCCTCAGCGCCGAGCAGGTCACGCAACAGATCGCGGTCGAGTGCCAGTGCCGCGGCGCGTCGTTCGGCGAGCGGTGCATCACCCTCGTACATGTAGGCGGCGATCCAGTTGAACAGCAGGCTCGACGCCATCGGACTCGCCTTGCCCGTGTCGACACTCATGACCCGCAGCTTCCGACTCCGCAGGTCGCCGAGCACCTCGCGCAACGCGGGCACGTCGAACACGTCCTGGAGGCACTCGCGTGATGCCTCGAGCAAGATCGGAAACGTCGGGAACTTCGAAGCGACCGCGAGCAGGTCGGATGCTCGTTGTCGCTGTTGCCAGAGGGGCGTGCGTCGATCGGGTCGCCGCCGCGGGAGCAGCAGCGCTCGGCCCGCACACTCGCGGAATCGCGATGAGAACAGCGCCGTCTGGGGCAGCGTCGACACGACGAGTTCGTCGATGTCTTCGGGGTCGATGATCATCGCGTCGACGGGCAGCTCGTCGGCCGACTCGGGGAGGCGGATCACGATGCCGTCATCGCCCCACATCGTCTCGACCGGGATGTCGTACACGTCCATCAGCCGTCGCTCGATCGCCATCGCCCAGGGCGCGTGGACCGGGGTGCCGAACGGCGTGAGGACACACACTCGCCAGTCGCCGATCTCGTCGCGGAACCGCTCGATCACCACGGTTCGGTCATCAGGCACCGCGCCCGTCGCCTCAGCCTGTTCGTCGAGGTAGGTCACGACGTTGGTCGCTGCGAACGCGTCGAGCGAGTACTCGGTCATCAGTTTGATCGTGGCCGCCTTGCTCACGGATCGACGAGCGGCCTCGATGAGCGCTCCCGGGTCGTCGGACGCGTCGGCAACGGGTTCGACCCCCTCGGTGTCGTTCGACGCTGTCTCGCGGATCTCTCGGACGAACGCGCCGAGCGCACGGCCGAGTTCGAGCGGACGCCCCGGGCGGTCGCCGTGCCAGAACGGCATCTTGCCGGGCTGCCCGGGCGCCGGCGAGACCGTCACGCGCTCGAACGTGATGTCCTCGATCCGCCACGTCGACGCGCCGAGCACGAAGGTCTCGCCCGGGCGGGACTCGTAGACCATCTCCTCGTCGAGCTCGCCGACACGGGTGCCATCAGGAAGGAACACCCCGAACAATCCGCGATCAGGGATCGTGCCACCTGACGTGACCGCCAGCCGCTTGGACCCGTCACGAGCTCTGACGGTGTCGTTCACACGGTCCCACACGATGCGCGGCCTCAGCTCGGAGAACTCCTCGCTCGGATAGCGGCCCGACAACAGGTCGAGCACGTTGGTCATCAGATCGTCGGAGATTTCGGCAAAGTTCGCACAGCGACGGACCAACGCCGACAAATCGGTGACCGAGCACTCCTCGACCGCTGCCACGTGAGCGACGATCTGCTGGGCGAGTACGTCGAGCGGGTTGCGGAGGAACCGGCTCGACTCGATGTGGCCATCGAGCATCCGACGCGCGACGACCGCTGTCTCGAGGAGGTCTCCCCGATGCTTGGGGAAGATCGAGCCGCGTGACGGCTCGCCGACCTGGTGCCCCGCCCGACCGATGCGCTGCATCCCCCGCGACACCGCGCCGGGCGACTCGACCTGAATCACGAGATCGACCGCGCCCATGTCGATGCCGAGCTCGAGCGACGATGTGGCGACGATCGCCCGCAATTCACCACGCTTGAGCTGATCCTCGATGACCACGCGCTGTTCGCGAGCCAGCGAGCCGTGATGCGCCTTGACCAGTTCCTCGACCATCGCACCGGATTCCGGGTCGACGATGCCCGGCACGCCTTCGTCGACTGCCAACTCGTTCAGCTTCGCCGCCAACCGCTCGGCGGCCCGACGGGCATTGCAGAAGATGATCGTCGATCGATTCGCCAGGATCCGCGTGAGGATCTCGGGGTAGATCGACGGCCAGATCGACGTACGCGAGTCACCCATGCCCGACCCCGCCGTGCCGAACCGCATGTCGGTCTCGGGCGATGGCGTGCGCTCGCCCATCGAGCCGAGGTCTTCGACGGGGATCACGACCTCGATCTCCATGTCCTTGCGGATCCCGGCGTCGACGATCTGCACGGGACGCTTCGTCCCGGCCGTGCCGTCGTTTCCCGGCTCGGAGTAGCCACCGAGGAACTCGGCGATCTCCTCGAGCGGACGCTGCGTGGCCGAGAGCCCGATCCGCTGCGGCGGCGAGTCTGTCACCTGTTCCAACCGTTCGAGAGTGAGGGCGAGATGAGCTCCCCGCTTGGTGGTTGCCATCGCGTGGATCTCGTCGATGATCACCGTCTCGACGCCCTGGAGGGTGTCGGCTGCCCGTGACGTGAGCATCAGGTACAGCGACTCGGGCGTGGTGATCAGCAGGTCGGGCGGGCGCCTGATCAGCTTCTGGCGATCGTTGGATGGCGTATCGCCGGTGCGCATCGCGACCTCGGGTGCGACGAACGCTTCACCGAGCCGTTCCGCGGCGAGTTCGATGCCCTTCAACGGCGCACGCAGGTTCTTCTCGATGTCGAACGCGAGTGCTCGCAGCGGCGAGATGTAGAGCACCCGCGTGCGGTGCGTGCGCTCTTCGGGAACCGGTGTGGTGGTGAGCTGGTCGATCGAGGCGAGGAACGACGTGAGGGTCTTGCCCGATCCGGTCGGCGCGCAGATCAACGTGTGCTCACCGTCGGCGATGTGCGGCCACCCGTCGATCTGGGGCGGCGTCGGCGACGGGAACGAGGACGCGAACCACTCACGGACCGCGGGCGAGAACCTGTCGAGAACCGGGTGATGGGCGATGCCTCGAATCTACCCGGTCGATCGAACACCCATTCGCCCGCGCCCGACCGAGCATGGCCGCACACGGCGTCCCGCCCGCTCCCACCCCATCAGAGGCAGAGCTCGGTCGAGTAGTCCTGGTGCCCACGGCCGGGCTGACAGCGGAACCCGTACGTCGATGACACGAACCTGAGGAGTCCGTCCTCGCCGCGCTCGGTCGTGATGACTCGCTGCGCCGACTCGACCGAGTCGTCGAGAAAGCCGGCGGTGGTGACGGTGATGGTCGGCGCCGGGCTGTCATCGAAATCGAAGGTGATCGTCTCGTTGGCGCCGAGCGTCTGCACGATCTGGTGGGCGAACGTGTCCGCCTGCGCAGCCCAGAACGGTTGACGCTCGGAGATGAACTCGTTCAACCCCGGCGCCGTGGTCGCCGCGGCGTCGAGACTCGTCTCGCCGACCTCGGGCCATCCCTGCGTGGCGACCTCGCCGAGTTCTCGACGAACGAAGGCTCCATCCTCGACCGCGATCACCGAGCCAGCCGGCTCGAGGAGCGCGAACGATGCATCCTCCACGCCACGACGCCAGTACACGTCGCCGTTGTCGGCCCGACCGGTCGGCCAGTCGACGTCGAAGTCGACGAGCACTTCGTACGTGCCGGTGGCCAGGGCGACCGTTTGCGATGCGAGCGCTCCGCCATCGTCGGTTGCCACCACATCGGGGAAGTCACGGCCGGTCTGGAACGCCGATGGAAGCTGGAACGACGTCCGTTCGACTCCGTCGACTCGGGTCAGCTCGTTGCCCGCGTCGCCGAGACGGAGCTGAATCGACGGAGCGGTCGACTCCGTCGACGAACCGTCGCGATCGACCCACTCGAACACGGTGCGCTCGGGCGACGGAACACGTCCCGACGGCGCCCCGCAGCACGGCACCTCGACGAGACCGGCCGGGCTTGGGACCAGCGTGCTGCCACCGGTGCCGTCGAGCCCGGCCCAGCGGTTGACGATCGTCCCCGAATTCGGACCCTTCAGGGGCACGGCGACGAGCTCACGGATCGGATCGACGGAGCGCTCGGGCGAGTAGGTGAGGTACGCCACGTCGTCGGGGCCGATCGCCTCGAGGAACACGTTGTCGGCTGCACCGTCGACCTCGAGCGCAGCGCCGATCGGCTGCTCGGACAGCAGGTTTCGTCCGGCGGGGTCGTACACCTCGACTGCGCTTCGCACCGGATCGAACGCGACGATCCGGCCGTCTGCGGCAGCGGCGAGCGACGTGCACTGGGAGTCGTCGGTACACGCTCGGGGAATTGCGAAGCCCAGCTCGCCGCTCGACGACGCCTCGACGGTGGTCTGCGGGGCGTCGGTCGTCGCGGGTGGCGTGACGACCGACGGATTTGGCGTGGCAGGGACCGTCGTCGGATCCGACTCCGACTCCGACTCCGGCAGATCGGTCGTCGCGACGTCTGCGACCAGGGTGGGTTCTGTCGGGGCGGGTTCCCTCCCGGGCGGCACCGACGCCGACGGAGCCTCCGAATCCGGCAGCGAAGTGGGCTCGGGCTCGCCCGGAGGCAGCGCGACGGGCGCCACCAGTTGCTCGTCATCGCCTCCGACGACGACCATCAAACCGACGCCGAGCAGCGCGACGACGGCGGCCGCAGCGCCGGCGAGCGCCCACCATGAACGCGGTCGACCGTGGTCGACGTCTGCGCGACTCGCCAGCACCTCCCCGCCGACATCGCCCGCGTCGATCCGCGCTCGGACGGAGGCCAAGGCCGCTTCGACGTCGCGTGTCGTCACGAGTCGTTCGTGCTCGGAGAGCGCCGCCATCGCCAGCCCGGCGAGCTCGTGATCGATCTGCTCGTCGCTGCGTTCTTTCATGCCCGACCCTCTTCGTTCCATGCGTCGAGCGCACCGAGGTGACGCCGCAGCTTTGCTCGTGCTTTCGACAGCGCCGACTTGACCGTGCCGGTGGCGATGTCCATGGTCTCCGCGATCGCGCCCACCGACAGGTCCTCCGCGTAGTAGAGCGTCGCAGCCATCCGTTGTTGCGGCGTGAGCGACGCGACCAGGTCATCCCACCGATCCGACGCTGCGACGTGTGCCGGGTCCGTCGCACCGACACCTGGAACCGGTTGAGTGTCGGAGCGGCTCTGCATCCGCTCCACCGCCACCCGCTCGGCCGTCGACGACCGGTGGTGGTCGATGAGCAGGTTTCCCATCACGCGTCGACACCACGCCATCGGCGAGTCGTAGGCGGTCAGCTCGTCACGGCGTCGGTACGCCCGCAGCATCGTCTCTTGCGCGAGCTCTTGCGCCACATGACGCGGCGCGCCCATCGCTGAGCCCATCGCGACCAGACGCGGGTACGCGTCGCGGAAGAAGTCGTCGTAGTCGGTGTCGTTCACGATGGTGGTTGGTGCCGAAGTTCGAAGGGCACCCATCATCTACACGAACGGAGCGGTCTTCCGGTTGCCGCTCTGTCGTGCAAGGACGCGGACTGGGTCTGGCTTCGGTTGCCCGCCCGACACTCAGCCGGGCTCGGAGCCCGCTTGTGTACCGAGGACCTCGGTCGGCTGCTCGGTGACAACCCCATTCGCGACGTCGAGAACCCGCCCGAAGCGAACGTTCGCGAGCAACTGGCGGTCGTGGCTGACCAGTAGCAGCGTCCCCGAGTACGCCTCGAGCGCGTGCTCCAACTGTTCGATGGCGGGGAGGTCGAGATGGTTCGTCGGCTCGTCGAACACGAGCAGGTTCGCCCCATTCGCCATCAGCACCGCCATGGCCGCACGGGTGCGTTCTCCCGGCGACAGGCTCGACCCGGGCCGACCCATCTGTGCGGGTCCGAGTCCGAACTTCGCCATCAGTGTCCGAGCCTCGGCCACCGCGAGCCCGGTCGCCGAGCACACGGCATCGAGCAGCCCGTTCTCGCCGACGATCCGGTCGCGCGCCTGCTCGATCGTGCCGAGCACGACTCCCGCACCCAGCGACGCCCGCCCGTCGTCGGGATCTCGGTCGCCGAGCAACAGGTCGATCAGCGTCGACTTGCCGCCGCCGTTCGGGCCGACGATCGCGATGCGATCGCCGTAGCCGATGTCGAGGTCGACCGGTCCGAGACGAAAGGTTCCGCGCTCGACGACTGCCCCATCGAGTGTCGCGACCACGTCACCACTGCGGCCGACGTCGGGAATCGAGTACCGGAGCTCCCACGCCGAACGAGGCTCGTCGACCTCGTCCAGCCGTTCGATCGCCTTCAGCGTTCGGGCCGCCTTGCCGGCGAGCTGCTCCGTTTGATCCATCTTGAAGTTCCGGATGTGTTTGTCGCCCTCGTCGGACTTGCGGACCTTTGCTGCTCCCTGCGACGCCCACTCGCGTTCTCGCTGGCCGCGCGCCTGCAACGCCGACCGCTTCGCATCGAACTCGTCGTACCGCTGCTGCGCCCGGAGTGCGGCGAGTTCCCGTTCGTCGAGGAAGGCTCGCCAGCCGCCCGCGAACACTGCGACCTCGCGCGAGTGGTGGTCGATCTCCGCCACGTCGGTGACCGTTCGCTCCAGGAAGGTGCGATCATGGCTCACGATGGCGACGGCCCCATCGAGCGACGTGACCCAACGCTCGAGCCGGTCGAGCCCGGCGAGGTCGAGGTCGTTCGTCGGTTCGTCGAGCAACGTGATGTCGAAACGCGAGAGCAGCAGGACGGCGAGCGCGACGCGGGCTGCCTCACCACCCGACAGCGAGGCGGTGGTCTGGCCCAGCAACCGGTCGGCCAACCCGAGTTCGGCGAACACCTGGGCGACTCGTGTCTCGATGTCTGCGGCGCCGAGCCTCGTCCACCGGTCGAGGGCATCGCTGTAGGAGTCCTCGGCTCCCGAGACGCCATCGGCGAGCGCCTGCAAGCTGGCGTCGAGAGAGTCTTGGGCGTCGCGCACGCCGGTTCGCCGACGAAGATGCCCGTCGACGGTCTCGTCGAGTGTCCCTCGAGGCTCCTGCGGGAGATAGCCGATCGATGCCGTGGTCGGCGACACATCGATCGCTCCCTCGATGGCGCTGGTCGGGTCATCGACCAGGCCCGCGAGCGCCCGCAACAGGGTGGTCTTGCCGATGCCGTTCGGGCCGATGATCCCGACGCGGTGACCGGGTGCGAGCGTCAGATCGACGTCCGACAGCACGGTGAGCTCTCCGCGGGTGACGGTGAGCGAGCGGGTGATGATCGATGCAGACACGGGACCTCCGAACGACGCGTTGGGTCCTGGCACCAGCGCGTCATGCGACGAGGAGAGCGTTCGAGACGCGCTCGGTGCCAGGGCCCGGCGCGCCGAAGTGTCAGTGCTGCTTCATCAGCCTCGACAGTAGTCTCGACCGTCCCCCGATCGCCGCTCAGATTTCCCCGGAGCGGTACCTGCGAACCCCTCAGCGCCCTCCCTCGTGTCGACGATCACTCTCCGCCCCTGGCAGCGCACTGCGTTCGGCCGGTTCATGGAAGGCGGACGCCCTCGCGACGATGACGGCTCGATCCAGAGCGACTTCCTCACGGTCGCCACGCCTGGCGCCGGCAAGACCACCTTCGCACTCACGTGCGCTCGTGCCACGCTCGCCGAGGACCCTCGTCCGCTGATCGTGGTGGCGCCCACGAGCCATCTCAAGATCCAGTGGTCGTTGGCAGCGCACCGGCTCGGCCTCCAACTCGATCCGCACTGGTCGCCCGGCGACGGCCTCGCTCGCGACGTCCACGGACTCGTCACCACGTACCAGCAGGTCGCCACGGGGAGCGCTGCGCAGAAGCTGGCGGGTCTGTCGGCCGAGGGATTCGTGATCCTCGACGAAGTCCACCACGCCGGACACGACAAGGCGTGGGGTGATGGAATTCGCATCGCGTTCGCCCACGCGCACCGCCGCCTGTCGCTCTCGGGCACGCCCTTCCGCAGCGACGCCGCCCAGATCCCGTTCGTCCGCTACGACGCGACCGGGGAGGGCGACCTCGCGCACGCCGACTTCACCTACGGCTATGCCGACGCGTTGCGCGACGGCGGCGTCGTCCGACCCGTCTACTTCCCGCGCGTCGACGGCGAGATGGAGTGGACGACTGCGGCGGGCGACAAGCTCTCGGCGTCATTCCAAGACGAGCTCGCTCGCGACCAGGTGTCGATGCGTCTGCGCACCGCCCTCAGCCTCGAAGGCGAGTGGATGCCGACCGTGCTCGCGAAGGCGGTCGACCAACTCCGCACGATGCGCACCTCACCGGTCGAGGAGGGCGGTCAACCTGATGCCGGCGGCCTGGTGATCGCGACCGATCAAGAGCATGCGCAAGGAATCGCCCGGCTGCTCCGTGATCGCTTCGGAGTCCCCGCCGACGTGGTCGTCAGCGATGACCCTGGCGCCTCGAAGAAGATCGAGGAGTTCTCGAACAACGACCGGCCGTGGCTCGTGTCGGTCCGGATGGTGTCCGAGGGTGTCGACATCCCGCGCCTGCGCGTCGGTGTGTTCTCCACCACCACGTCGACCGAACTGTTCTTCCGTCAGGCGATCGGGCGTTTCGTGCGCTGGCAGGCGGGCAGATCGAACCAGAAGGCCTACGTCTACATCCCCGACGATCCTCGGCTGCGCGCACACGCTTTCTCGATCGCCGAGGCACGCCGCCACGTGCTGCGGCCTCCCGGTCAGGGCGATGACGATGACGGCTTTCGGGAGGACGGCGGCCTCGAACAGCAGTCGGTCGCCGACGACGGCGAGCAACTCGCGCTCTTCAACGAGTTCTCGGTGGTGCGTGCCGATGCCACGGAGGTCTCGATCCACACGGTGGGCGCCGACGGAACGGTGATCGCCGGCGACGGCGACGTCCGCTACGAAGCGACCTACGAAACCGATGGACCACCGGCGTTCGACGACGAGCCCGACCCGCCGACACCCTTCTTCGCACGCGACCCCGATCTGCAGATCGACCTCCCCGAGATCCCCACACCCGCAGGACTGGTCCCGACCGGCCAGCTCAGCGTCGCCGAGCAGAAGGACGATCTCCGCACGCGCAACGCACACGTCGCCAAGCGGCTCGTCGACGTGACCGGCTGGAATCACGCCAAGGTGCAAGCAGAGATGAACCGGCTCGCCGGGGTCAGCCGAGTCGCGTCGGCCACGAACGAGCAGCTCGCACGCCGACTCCGGTACAGCGAGTCCTGGCTGCGCAAGCTGTTGCGCTGATCGCACGCGCGCCCGCCCGGGTTGGCGATCAACCGGCTGGGTAGGATCAGCCTCATGCGCACGTCTGGTGAGTACCACCCCGCCTTCGAGGAGTACTGCGAGTGCATCTTCGAGCTGCGCGAAGACGACCTCGAAGTGATCCAGGCGCGTATCGCCGAACGCCTGCAGGTGAGCCGACCGGCGGTGAGCGAGATGATGAAGCGGATGGAGGCCGAGGGCCTGATCACGTCCGATGACGGCATCCGGCTCACGCCAGAAGGGCTCAAGCTCGCCGAGTCCGTGGTGCGCAAGCATCGCCTCGCCGAGGTGTTCCTCACCGATGTCCTGAAGCTGTCCTGGGCCGAAGCTCACCACGAGGCCGGTAAGTGGGAGCATGTGATCAGCGACTCGGTCGAGAAGGCGATGCGAGATCTTCTCGGCGATCCGACCACGTGCCCGCACGGCAACCCGATTCCCGGATCGGACTACGTCGCTCCCGACTCCGAGCCGCTCGCTGCGATGGAGGTCGGTGCCGACTTCACGGTTCGACGCATCACCGAAGAGCTCGAGTTCGCCCCCGGACTCCTGGAGTTCCTGGAGGAGTCGGCGATCCAGCCGGGCAACACCGGCACCGTCACGGCGTCGTCGCCCGACGGGACGCTGACCATCGCGATCGACGGTCGCCATGTCGGTGTCGGCGCATTCGCCAGCGAACGCATCCTCGTCACGAGCTGAGCGCGTCCGATGATCGGTGTTCGTGCTGTCACCCTGGCCGTCGCGGCCGTTTCACTGACGCTCGCTGCGTGCGGAACCACGATCGATGAGGACGCCGCCGGCGGCGACCCGACCGACGATCTCACCGAAGCGGAATTGACCGGCGGCGAGGGCCGCGAGATCGCCGAAGACGACACGAGTCCGCTCGACGAGGGCGTGATCGTCGACGACGACGTTCCCGTCACGACGATCCCGATCGAAGGATCGGCGACCGATCTCCTCCCCGAGATCAGCATCGACATGAGTCGACTCAGCACGCAGGTCGCAGGTGACGGCGACGAGGACGCGACGATCGCCCGCATCGAGGGAACATGGGACGCGATTCGCGCCGAGGTCGAGTCGTCTCGCCCCGAGCTCGTCAACGGCATCCAGGCAACCATCGACATGGCGCGCACCGCCGTCGACGCGAACCGTCCGGCTGATGCCGACAAGGCGTTCGGGCTCCTCACCGACCTGATCGACGCGTTCGTCGGCGACGGCTGATCGATGCGAGTCGCAGCGGCCCAGCTCGCGCCGGTCTTCCTCGACCGGCAGGCAACGCTCGCGAAGGTCGTCGACGCGATCGGCGAGGCCGCGAGTGACGACGTCGACCTCATCGTCTTCCCGGAGACCTTCGTGCCCGGCTACCCGTCGTGGACCGACTTCTCCGACGCTTCTGCGTTCGACGACCCAGCGCAGAAGGCGACGTTCGCCCGGTACCTCGACCAGTCGGTCGACATCGACCGCGGTGATCTCGATGAGGTCGCAGCAGCGGCCTCGGCTGGTCGTGTGTTCGTGTATCTCGGCGTGGCGGAGCGCTCGGCGTCGGCAGGCTCGGTCCATGCGTCGCTGGTGGCCATCGACCCGACTCACGGCATCGTCGGCGTGCATCGCAAGCTGAAGCCCACCTTCGGAGAGCGCCTCGTCTGGGCTGACGGCGATGGACACGGGCTGCGCGCTCATGACGTCGCGATCGCCGATGGACTGGTTCGCGTCACCGGCCTCAACTGCTGGGAGAACTGGATGCCTCTGGCTCGGGCAGCGATGTGGGCACAGGGGCCACAGGTCCACGTCGCCACCTGGCCCGGCTCGACCGCCACATCGATCGACGCGTCACGCTTCGCCGCGATGGAGGGACGAGTGTTCGTGGTGAGCGCGGGCGGGATCCTCCGTGCCACCGACGTCCCCGACGACTTCCCGGTGCTGGACCAGATGTTGGCGATTCGCGACAACTGGGCGAGCGGCGGCTCGATGGTGGTCGCACCCGACGGTCAGGTGATCGCGCACGCCGCCGACCGCGACGAGACGATCCTGGTCGCCGACATCGACCTCGGTGACGTTCGAGCCGCTCGACACAACTTCGATCCGGCCGGCCACTACAGCCGCCCCGACGTGTTGGAGCTCACGATCGATCGACGTCGTCGCGCACCGGCCACGTTCCTCGACGACTAGCTCGTCGACGACTGTTGCGCGACGACGCGCAGCTCGAGGGTCAGACGCTGCCGAGGATCGAGATCGCTGCGCCACCGAAGCCGACCGTGGCGGGAACGAACCCGACCACCGTCGCCCAGGTCTCGAATCCTGGTCTCGGTCCCCGCTGGCCCGCTCGGGTCGCGAGCACGACGAAGCCGAGCGGGTTCCAGACCGCGCCGACGACGATCGTCCACTGCAACGCGACCGAGAAGCCGACATCGACGCGGTCGGCGAGGACCACGAAGGTCGTCATCAGCATCGCCATCAGCAGATAGTCGATGTGTGCGCGCACCAGCTGGAAGCCCGCTGGAAAGGCACGGGTGAGCAAAGGCACCTTGAGGTACAGCGTCAGCGTGGCGGTCCAGGCGAGGGCGAGCGACACGATGACGAGAACGGCGGCCGCCGCGATGAGTACCGTCACCGAGCGATCCTCCCCACGTCGAGGAGTCTCGGTTGCTCCCGGCGGGTTGCGACCGTGTCTGTCGGCATCATGCTCGTGCGTCCTTCCATCGTTTCAGCGGAGGTCACTCTGCAACCTCGGCCTCGACGTCGTCTTGAACGAATCGACGGAGCCGTCAGCGCAGCACGGCTGCCGCTTGCGACGGGACGATGCCGAGCTGACGTTTGAGCGAGCGGGTGAAATGCGCCTGATCGGCAAACCCGCCCATGACCGCTGCTTCGGCGAGGCTGGCGCCACGGGCGAGCGCCGCGCCGGCGAGCTCTGTCTTGCGCCACAACAGCCACCCTGACATCGGGGCACCCAACTCCCGCGCCACGAGCTCGCGCAGCCACGACGTCGAGATCGACATCTCGTCGGCGAGCTGCTGCATCGTGGTGCGTCCAGGAGCCTCACTCACACGGTCGAGCAATGCGGTCACCACGGGATGCACTCGGGGGCGCGAGCCGACGGCATCGACCTCGCTCGACAAGCGGACGACATCGCTCGGGCTCCGCACGGGGAGTTCGTCACGAAGCAGCGCTCGAACCCCCGGGCGCGGGGTGCCTTCCGGGCGGCTGCCCAGCATCGCCGAGCTGAAGCGCGAGTAGTTGTGGAAGAACACGATGCCGAGGTCTTGCGCCGCCGCGACCTGGTGGACCGTCATCGGTGAGAGCAGCAACGCAGGCGCACTCACCGGCTCCCCGACTCCGTCGAAGATCGTCACGTCGCCGTGTCGTCCGACCAGCAGAACGGCGGCCGGAAACTGGTGTGAGACGTTCACCCCAGCACGTCCCGAGAAGACGATGAAGTCGCCACCGAATCGCACATCGCCGAGCCAGGACACCTCGACGAAACTACCCAGCGGCGGATCGGCGCTGCTGCGACCTCAGAGCATTGCGTCGGGAAGATCGTCGGCGTGGACGATCGCGAGTCGCTGCGTCGAGCGCGTGAGCGCGACGTAGAGCGCACGCATGCCGTGTTCCTGGTCGCTCACGATGCGAGCGGGCTCGACGACCACGACGCCGTCGAGTTCGAGTCCCTTCACGACGCTGACCGGCACGAGCGTGACCCCCGAGTCGAGGCCGGTGCGGGTGGCGCTCCCGTGCGAGATCCCCGCGGCGGTGAGTCCTTCGGAAAGCTCGGCCAACATCCCGTCGGGAGCGACGACGCCGAGCGAGGCGCCGTTGAGCGCCTCGCGCATCGCGATCACTTCCGACGCCACGGTGCCTGCAAGCGATTCGGGCGACGTTGCTCGAACCACCGACGGGCCGGTCTCGCCGAGTCGGACCGACTCGGGCGCCCGCAGACCGGGCGTGGCGACGGCCGCCACACGATTGGCGAGTTCCATGATCTGGCCGGGGATGCGGTACCCCACCGAGAGTCCGATCACGCGCGGGGGCTTACGGTCAGGCAGGTGCGCCAACACGTCGTCCCAGGAGTCGGGCGCGAGCGGGCCGGTCGCCTGCGCGATGTCACCGACGATGGTCATCGATCCGTTGAGCGAGCGACGCGCCGCCATCTTCAACTGCATCGGCGTGAGGTCCTGGACTTCGTCGATCACGATGTGGCCGAAGGTGCGGATCTCGTCGGTCTCCTCGAGCTTGCCACCCTTGCCGGGCTTCGGTCCGAGCACGTCGAATGCATCGTCGAGGAGTGCGACGTCAGAGACGGACCACAAGACGTCGTCGACGGACTCCGCACGTGGTCGGAACAGCGCGAGCGCATCGGACTCCGACATCACGTCGCGCGCCGCCAACTTGAGGAGCGCTTTCGACCCGAACAGGTCGTGGAGGAGCTGGGCAGGGGTGAGGACCGGCCACATGGAGTCGAGGATCGATCGGCCCTCGTGGGTACCACGGAAGTGGTCTTTGATCTGGCGGGGCCCGATCTCCGGGTCGCGCTGGGAGTCGGCCAGTGCCGACCACACCTCGTTCTCGACGTACCGACGGCCGGCGTTGTGTCGCTTGAAGCGACGTTTGGCCTGCTTGACGATGCGCGCCGACTCAGCGGCCCGGAGCCGGACGTAGCCGGCACCGAACGGTAGGACGACGTCGTCGCGGAGCGGTCGCTCGCGGTCGGTGATCGCGTTGTCGATCAGGTCGGACATGCGGTCCTCGCCCTTGAGGCGAGCTGCGGTCGGTGAGTCGTCGCCGGGGTCTCCGGGCCGGAGCCAGTTGACGCCACGCACCAGATCGGCGAGCACCACCTGGTCGACGCCGGCTTCGCCGAGCGACGGAAGCACGCGCTCGATGTAACGCAGGAAGACTCTGTTGGGGCCGATCACCAGCACGCCTTGGTCTTCCAGCGGGAAGCGATGCGTGTAGAGGAGGTAGGCCGCTCGGTGTAGCGCCACGACGGTCTTGCCGGTGCCTGGGCCACCCTGCACGACGAGTACACCATGCTGCGCCGAGCGGATGATCTCGTCCTGCTCGCCCTGAATCGTCGCGACGATGTCTCCGAGCGTTCCGGTCCGGCCGCGTTCGATCGACGCGAGCAGCGTGGAGTAGCCCCGCAACCCGGTCTCGCTCGCCATGACGACACCGTCGCCCAGCGCATCGAGCCCGTCGTCGTTGCCGACTCCGAGGTGACCTGCGCCGAACAACTCGTCCTCGATGCCGAGCAGTTGCTGCCCCTCGATCACGAAGTGACGACGCCGAGCGATGCCCATCGGGTCGCGTCCTGTTGCGCGATAGAAGGGCTCGGCCACGGGTGCGCGCCAGTCGATCACCACGGGCTCGCGATCCTCGTCGGCCACGGCGAGGCGGCCGATGTGGAACGCCTCGGTGGCGTCAGGCGCTTCTGCCGGCCGGTCGATGCGGCCGAACACGAGCGACGAATCGCCGAGGTCGAGTTCTTCGAGCCGCTTGACGATGGCCGCGTCGAACGTATTGCGTTCGTAGCGCGCCTGAAACGTGCCGCCGAGGTCGGCTTCGTTCATGTTGCGGATCCGCAAGGCCGCGCTGCGGCTACCTTTCAGGCATTCGTACGCATGGTCGATGTAGGCCTGTTCGTCGGCGAAGTCTGGGTGCTGCTGACTCATAATCGGGCGCATCAATGCTACCGGCGTTGCCGGAAACCTGCGGCCGCGAGCGAACCACGGGATGCGTGGCGGACCCGCCGATAGCGTCGGCGGAGATGATCGAGCCGAGTTCCGTCCCGTTCCTCGATGCAGCGAACGGTCACCCGGGTTCTCGCACGCCGGTGTGGTTCATGCGTCAGGCGGGTCGTTCGCTGCCGGAATATCACGACGTTCGCGGTGAGGGCTCGATCCTGCACGCGATCAAGCAGCCCGAGACCGCCGCCGAGATCACGCTTCAGCCGGTTCGCCGCTACGGCGTCGACGCCGCGGTGCTCTACAGCGACATCGTCGTGCCGCCGCATGCAGTCGGCTTCGGCGTCGACGTGGCGCCTGGAACGGGCCCGGTCGCCGAGCAACCGCTCCGGTCGTCCAACGACCTCGCTCGGCTCCGTGCACTCGAAGAGGACGACATCACCTACGTCACCGACACGGTTCGAATCCTCGCGAACGAACTGCCCGAAAACGTCCCGTTGCTCGCGTTCGCCGGAGCCCCGTTCACGGTCGGGAGCTACCTCATCGAGGGGCGACCATCAAAGGATTACCGCTTCACCAAGCAGATGATGCACACCGAACCCGAGCTGTTCCACGGCGTGATGGAACGCCTCGCCACCTCGGCAATCACGTTCATCGATGCCCAGCTCCGAGCGGGTGCCCGGGCTTTCCAACTGTTCGATTCCTGGGCGGGCGCGCTCAGCCTGGACGACTACCGCCGGTTCGTCGCGCCGCACTCCACACGGGTGTTCGCAGAGCTCCGCACTCGGCATCCCGATGCCCCATGTGTGCACTTCGGGATCGGCTGTGACCACCTCCTCGACGCGATGTACGCGGCGATGCCGACGGTCGGCCCGCGAATCCTCGGACTCGACTGGCGAACGCCGATCTCTCGAGCACGACAACGCCTCGGGGACGACCTCGTCGTGCAGGGCAACCTCGACCCGTCACTCGTGCTTGCAGGCACCAAGCCGGCACTCGCGGGTACCGATGCCGTCCTCGCCGACAATCGGCGCGCCGACGGCACGCGCCATCCCGGCCACATCTTCAACCTCGGACACGGGGTGAACCAGCACAGCGACCCCGACGTCCTCCACGCCGTCGTCGAGCGGGTTCACAACACGACGCGCGGGTGAGCCGATGATGACCGAGCCCGTTCGTCGCGTCGCGGTCATCGGCGGCGGCATCACCGGCGCCGTGGTCGCCGAGCATCTGTCGCACGCGCTCGACGATGGCCTGCTCGATCGCGTGGTCGTGTTCGAGCGAGACCAACGCGTCGGTGGCCGCGCGTTGACCACGCCATTCGCCGGCATCGATCATGTCGACTGCGGCCCGGACGCCTTCCTGTCACGTGTCCCCGAGGCCACCGCGCTCGCTCATCAGGTGGGCCTCGGTGACGAACTCGTCCACCCCGAACCAGTCGGTGCCGCCGTGTGGCATCGCCGCCTTCACGCGATCCCTTCCGGTCTCGTCCTCGGGGTTCCTGGCGATCTGGGCGCACTCGCACGGTCGCGTCTGCTCTCGTGGCCGGGCAAGGCACGTGCGGCCTTCGAGCCGCTCTTGCCGCGTTCGCCGATCGATCACGATTCGATCGGCCGACACGTGCGCTCACGTTTCGGTCGGGAGGTTCACGAACGCCTCGTCGATGCGCTCGTCGGGAGCATCTATGCCACCGACACCGATCGATTCAGCCTCGCCGAGATGCCACAGGTCGCATCGCTCGCCGAGGGGCGGAGCATGCTGCTGACGGCCCGCAGGATCGCGGCGGCGAACCCGGGTACCGCAACCGCCCAGGCCGCTCCGATCTTCGCCGTGCCTCGATCGGGAGTCGGACGCCTCGTGACGGCAACGATGGACGCCGCGACGGAACGCGGTGTCTGGCTGCGGACCGGCAGCGATCCGACGATCGCCCGGCTGCACGACGAGCTGTCATGGCGGGTCGATGACGAACCATTCGACGCAGTCGTGCTGGCAACGCCCGCTCAGGCGTCGCGGGAGCTCCTGGCGGAGATCGTTCCGGAGACCGCGCTCGGGTTGTCCACTGCCGAGACCGCTGACGTGGCGCTGGTGACGCTGCACGTCGACGACGCGGAGTTCCCCGAACAGTGCCTCGGCCTGAGCGGCTACCTGGTACCGAAGCCCGTCCAGCAAGCGGTGACCGCGGTGTCGTTCGGCAGCCAGAAGTGGGCGCACTGGCGTCCACCATCGGGCGGTCAGGTGTTGCGCGTTTCGCTCGGCCGGGACGGCGCGCCCGTGCTCCACCTGTCCGACGACCAGATCGTCGATCGAATGCTCGCCGACCTTCGCCGGCACCTCGACGTCGAGTTCACGCCACGCGATGTCCGTGTCAGCCGGTGGCCGGGGGCGTTCGCGCAGTACCGGCCGCATCACCGGCAGTGGGTCGAGGACGTGCGTCAGACGCTGCCGCCCGGACTGTTCCTCGCAGGGTCGAGCTATGACGGCATCGGTCTGCCCGCGTGCATTCGCAGCGGGAAAACCATTGCGGAACGAGTGCTCCAACCCGATGTGGGAGTGGCATCATGAACGACATGCCGACGACGCGACCCGATGACGGGCCTTCCGATGGCACGTCCGCGGCCACGCGACTCAAGGTCGGCGTACCGGCAGCGATCGCCCTCGTCGCGGTCGGCGCGGTGCCCTTCGTGCTCGATGGTGAGGACGATTCGATCCGCACAGCCGGCGTCGAGGCACCTGCCACTCCGGCCTCCACGGCGCCGCCGACCACCGAAGTCGAACGGCCAGAACCCGTCTTCACCTCGGCGGGAGTAACCGTCGAAACCGACGCGACCGGCACCACGACCACCACCACCACGGCCGTCGCATCGACGTTGCCGGCAGAGCCCGAGGCCGGAGACGCCACAGCCGCCGTCGAGGTCGCCGAAGCCCCCGCGGTCGTCGAGGCCTCAGCCGAGCAACCGACGGCACCGATCGCTCCGCCTGCGGACCCGCGCGGGTTCGAAGAACAGGACCAGCTCGGTGGGATCTCGATCCCCAAACTCGACGTCGAGGCACCGCTGCTCGAGGGCATCCGACTGACCACGCTCGACAACGGCCCGGGCCACTGGCCGGGAACGGCCATGCCCGGCGAAGTCGGCAATGTGGTGGTCGCAGCCCACCGCACGAGCCACGGCGGCCCGTTCCGGCACATCGACCAGCTGGTCGAGGGCGACTCGGTGTTCTTCGACACCGACGCCGGCGAGGTCGAGTACCACGTCACGAGCACACAGATCGTGGGGCCCGATGCACTCTGGATCGTCAACCCGAGCGACGACGCCACGGCCACGCTGTTCGCGTGCCACCCTCCGGGGTCGGTGGCACAGCGCATCGTCGTGAAGCTCGAACTGGCCTGATCGCGGCGCTGCGGGACCCCACCCGACACGCGAGCGTCGATGGTGCGGGATAGAACGTCGGCCGTGCGCGACCCTTCCGAGCCTTCCAACACGTCGGTGCTCGATCGATTCGCACCCGGGGCGCTCGCTCTGCTCGGTGGAGTACTCGTGGCGCTGTCGCTCCCGCCGTGGGGTTTCTGGCCGCTCGCTTTCGTCGGCATCATCGCCTTCGACTCCACGATCGACGACGGCGATTCGCGAGGCACGAGGGCACGTCGCGGTTGGCTGTTCGGCGCCGGCTGGATGTTCGTCGGGATGGGCTGGATGGTGCAGCTCACGGGACCGGGCTACGTGGCTGCGGCCGCGATCTTCGCCGCACTCCACGCAGCAGCTGCGGCGTGGGCACCAACCGGCCGATGGGGCTTGCTCGGCCGGCCTGCCGCGCATGCCTTGGTCGAGGCGTTGCGCTTCTCGTTTCCCTTCGGCGGCGTCCCGCTGGCGACCCTGGGCATGTCACAGGTGGGCGGGCCACTCGTCGGCGTCGTGCGCGTCGGCGGCGTCATCCTCCTGACCTACGTGGTGTTCCAGTTGTCCTTCGCCGCATCCGACGCGATCCGGAACCGTCGAGAACCCGACCAGCGACGGCACCTCGCCGCGTTCGGCGTCTGCGTGTTCGTCGTCGCAGCATCCGTGCTGGCACCCATCGGCGACACCACGGGCGACACGCTGCGGATCGCAGCCGTGCAGGGTGGTGGCGAGCAGGGAACGCGAGCACTCGATGTCCCGTCGATCACCGTCACCGAGCGGCATCTCGCCGCAACGGCATCGATCGAGCCCGACGGTGACCTCGACCTCGTCTTCTGGCCGGAGAACACGATCGACGTCGACGACTTCGCAACGTCCGAACTGGTCGAGCGCATCACCGCTGAAGCCGAGCGGCTCGACGTGCCGATCGCCGTCGGGCTCACCGAGGACGTGATCATCGAGGGGCGCCGACGCTTCACCAACGCGCACGTCGTCGTCACACCCGACGGTGAGCTGTTCAGCCGGTACGACAAGGTGCGTCGGGTCCCCTTCGGCGAGTACGTGCCGCTCCGGGGCGCGATCGAGTTGCTCAGCTCGGCTGTCGACCGTGTCGGCGATGCCGTGGCGGGCGAGACGCCAGCGGTCCTCGACCTTCCGTCGGGCGAACGATTGGCCACGGTGATCTCCTGGGAGGTCTTCTTCGGTGGCCGCGCTCGCGAGGGCGTGAAGCTCGGCGCCGATCTGATCGTGAACCCGACGAACGGAGCGAGCTACACCGGCACGATCGTGCAGACCCAGCAGGTCGCATCGAGCCGCCTGCGCGCCATCGAGACCGGCCGATGGGTCGTCCAGGCCGCGCCGACCGGCTTCACGGCGTTCGTCGACGCCGACGGGACCGTCCTCGAACGCACAGCTCAGCGCGAACAACGTGTCATCGTGGCCGACGTCGAGCTCAGAGAGGGCCGCACCTGGTACGTGTCGATCGGTGACGGACCGATCATCGCGCTGCTGCTCGCCGCTCTCGTCGTGTCGATCGTCGCCGCTCGTCGCGGTGGCTCAGAGCGAGCAGCGACGTCAGGTCTCGACGACGAGCGTGATCGGGCCGTCGTTCACGAGTGACACCTGCATCTCGGTGCGGAATCGCCCCGTCTCGACCGAGAACCCGTCGTCGCGGAGCCGCTCGACGACTCGTTCGACGAGCGGTTCCGCCTGATCAGGTCGAGCCGCTGCCACCCAACTCGGACGCCGCCCCTTGCTGGTGTCGCCATACAACGTGAACTGACTCACCACCAGGAACGACGCGCCGACATCTCGTGCGCCGAGGTTCATCGCGCCGCCGGCGTCATCGAAGACGCGCAGCCCTGCGAGTTTGGATGCGAGCTTGTCGGCGCTCGCTTGCGCGTCGTCGTGCGTCACACCGACGAGGACCAGAAGACCGGCCCCGATCGTTCCGACGACGGTGAACGGTTCCGTCGGCCCCGAACGGCTGGTGACCGACGCCGAAGTGACCCGCTGCACGACCGCACGCATGTCGGCATCGTCGCGCAGGTCCGGACGTGTGCCACCATGCGAACCGTGCAACTGGTCGCCGGTGTCGATTCGAGTACTCAGTCGACGAAGGTCGTCGTCTGCGACACACAGTCGGGCGAGATCGTCGCGAGCGGACGCAGCACCCATCCTCCGGTGACGGCGCCGCGCAGCGAGCAAGACCCACGATCGTGGTGGTCGGCATTCGAAGACGCCTGGAGCCGGGCCGGCTCCCCCGATGTCGCTGCGATATCGGTCGGCGGTCAGCAGCACGGGATGGTCGCGCTCGACGACGCTGATCAACCGGTGCACCCCGCCAAGTTGTGGAACGACATGGAGTCCAGCGAGGACGCATCCGCGCTCGTCGACCGATTCGGCGGGCCGGATGCCTGGGCTGAGATGGTCGGGAGCGTGCCCGTCGCTGCGTTCACGGTCACGAAGTTGGCGTGGCTCGAGCGCACGCGTCCTGACGCGTTCGCCCAGATCAGCAAGGTCCTGCTGCCCCACGACTACGTCACCCATCGCCTCACGGGGAACTACACGACCGACCGCGGGGATGCGTCGGGCACGGGCTACTGGGCACCCTCCACCGGCACGTACCTGTGGGAGGTGTTGGCAGCGATCGCCGACCGCGACTGGTCCGACGTGGTGCCTCGGGTGCTCGGCCCCCTCGACGCCGCAGGCGAGTGGCGCGGCGCACTCGTCGCTCCCGGTACGGGCGACAACATGGCGGCAGCGCTCGGCATCGGCCTCGAGCCGGGCGATGCGGCGATCTCGATCGGCACGTCGGGGACTGTCTTCTCCGTGTCGCCCACGCCCACCGCCGACCCGAGTGGTGCCCTCGCTGGCTTCGCCGACGCGACCGGACGCTTCCTCCCCCTCGTGTGCACGTCGAACGCAGCGAAGGTGCTCGATGCGTTTCGCATGTTGCTCGGGGTCGGCCACTCCGAATTCGACGAGCTGGCGCTGGCTGCCGCTCCGGGTGGCCCTGTCCTGCTGCCGTATTTCGACGGCGAGCGGACACCGAACCGGCCGGACGCGACCGGGGTCCTCGAAGGGCTGCGGTCCGACGTCACTCGCGAGCAGTTCGCGAGAGCGGCGATCGACGGCATCGCCTGCGGGCTACTCGATGGGGTCGACGCCCTGCGAACGCACGCCCCGGTCGACGGCACCATCACCCTCGTGGGAGGCGGCGCACGCTCGGTCGCGCTCCAACGAGTGATCGCCGGCTTGGTCGACCGCCCCGTCGTGGTGAGCGACGTCGACGAGGCGGTCGCACTCGGCGCTGCGGTCCAGGCAACCGCCGTGCTCGAACACGTCGATCACGCCACGGTGCAACGACGCTGGCGACTCGGCGCCGGCTCACCCGTGGAACCGGCCGACGTCCACGACGCACTCGACCGATACGCGAGACTTCGCGACTCCTGACCCGCCGCACGACCGACGCAACCCCGCACCACGAGGACGAACACGATGACCGAACCCTTCTTCCCGAACATCGACAAGATCACGTACGCAGGCCCTGACTCCGACGACCTGCTGTCGTTCAGGTGGTATGACGCCGACCGCCGCGTCGGCGACAAGACCATGGCGGAGCATCTTCGATTCGGCGTGTGCTACTGGCACAGCTTCGCTTGGGACGGCTCCGACATCTTCGGGCAGGGGACCTTCGACCGCCCGTGGAACCCGCTCTCGCGAACCGGCGACGCCTCGATGGACCCACTGGATGCGGCCAAGACGAAGATGGCTGCGGCGTTCGAGTTCATCGAGAAGCTCGGGGCACCGTTCTTCTCCTTCCACGACATCGACATCGCACCCGCGGGTGCGACCTTCGCGGAGTCGGCGCGGTACCTCGACGAGATGGTCGACGAGGCAGCGGCGCACATGGAGCGAACCGGCATCAAGCTGCT
>JBGCFW010000005.1:0-6277 GCA_045107155.1 Ilumatobacter sp.
CCCGCCGAGCGGGTCGATCGCGACGAACGGAAGACCGGCGGCGAGGGGCACACGGGACAGCTTCGCCGCCATCCGCGCGTAGCCGCAGATGATCGTGTGATCGCTCAGCTGGTCGATGTCCTTCGTCATTTTCCTGGCTCCCAGAGCTCGATTGAGTTCGCCGTCGACCACCAGCTGGATGAATCCGCCGACGGTGTAGATGACGGCGCCATAGCCGGTCACGATCAAGGCCCCCGTGAGCGCTCGTAGCGGCCAGGTGGTCACTGGCCGGACCTCGCCGTACCCGACCGAAAACACCGTGATCACGACCATGTACAACGAGTCGCCGAGGGCCCAGCCAGCGGCCATGTAGCCCAGCGCTGCGACGACGCAGATGGCACCGAGCACCGTGACACCTGCGATCATCTTGCGGATCGGCGCCGAGCGGGTGTGCGTTTCGATCGGGAGATCCTCGCCGAGCGCTGTTGCCGGAACGTGTCACGCCGGTTGCGAGTTGTTTCGTCTCCGGAGCGTGGTGGGTGGTGATGGCGATCGTCACCATTCGGTCGAGCGGAATACCACTTGACCTCAACCACGGTTCAGGTTCTTCACGATCGGTATGTCGAAGTTGCTGCCGCCAACTCTTGTTGCGTTGCTCCCGAACCGTTGTGACTTCAGGTGCCGTAGTGCTGCCGGATGCCAGCGGCGTCGTCAGTCGGAATGGTGCGTGCTTGACGTGGCGAGTTCGGCGGCTCGACGGACGGCCCCAACGTGGTCGTCGAGCACGGTGAGAGCGACGTGGTCGGCACTGAGGTCGGCGATGCGAGACACCACCTCGGCGTTGCCGACGCGGCACGCGACGACGAGCTCCGTCCCGCGATCGGTGGTCTCGTTGACGACCGGGCCGTGCTCGATCGCCCGGCCGACGATTGTGGGGTCCACCGCGACCGGTCGGTCACTCGACCGAGCGCTGAGCCCGAGGCCGTCGATCCAACACTCGGCGCGCCCGGCGCCGAGGAGCGCTTCGTGAGCGGACGCGAGTTCGGCTTCGATCTGACCGGGTCGGATCGGTCCGCCGGCGACCGCGGCCAGCAGCGCGGCGGCGGCGGCCCGGCGATCGCTCTGGACGGAATCGGTGCTGTCGGTCTGAAATGCGACGTGGAAGCCGCTGTCGCCGGCATCGAAGCGCTTGACTCGCCAGTTCATGAAGAACGGTGTGCGGTCTTTGCGGTAGTTGACCGTTTCGCCATGGAACGACTCGCCGTTGTCGAGTTGCGTTCGGAGCCGATTGAGGACCGCTCGATCGCTGAGCGGACCCTGGAGGCGCCGTGGCGAGTGGCCGAGGAGCTCGGTCGTGTCGTAACCGGTGAGCCGCGTGAACCCGGCGCTGACGTACACGATGTGTGGACCGGGCTCGTCGAGCTCGCAGGTGGTCACGCAGATGGAGTCCTGTGCGACGTCGATCCGCTCGTCACCGAACAGCTCGCGCAGAGCATCTCGTCGCCATCCGGGAGGGAGAGCCATCGCGCGAGTATCGCAGCCCGCCCGGCGTTCGACTGAAACGTCGGGCGCGTGTTGCGACGGTGGACGCTCGGCGCACGACAACGGCAAGTTCTGATCCAGGCGGCGCAGCGTCGAGTGCCCGGCGGCGCGGCGGAGGTTCCTCGAGCTTCACCGTACGCGCTGGTTCATCGCTCGGGGGAGGTGACGCCGTCACTCTCGATGGCCGAGTCAGCAGCGCGCGGCTTCCGACGGGTCGCGGTTCGCGTGGATCGATCGATCCACCGTTGTCGCTCTTCGCGCGATGAGACTTCGGCAAAGCCCTGCGGCGTCAGGCGGAGCAGCGTGGTCTCGTCATCGAACGAGACCAGCCCGAGTGTGATTGCATCGCTGACGCCGATGCCGGTGGCCGAGAGCATCGGACCCTTGTGCCGCAGCTCGAGGAGAACATCGGCGAAGTCCTCGAAATCCTGGGCGACATGCGGCACGCGGGAAGAGTGCCCCGAGCGGGGCCGCCCGAAACGCACAGGGGTGATGCGTTCTGCTCATGGGACGAAGCTTGCGCGCCCCGGGCGGCGCAGCAGGCGATTCGACTGCCGATCGGGAATCAAACAGCGTTCAGTCCGCAGCGATGATGGGTTCTCAAACAGTGTTTGAAGACCAAGTTGGGTTCGCGTACCATCGCTCGGGTGACTTCCGAACAGTCCGCGACCGCGCATGTGCCGACTCGGCGCGAGCGTCTCCGCAGCGAGCTGACCGAACAGATCATCGAGATCGGCCGGCGTCAGCTCGAACAAGGCGGGGTCGCCGGAGTCAATTGGCGTGCGATCGCCGAGGAAATCGGGATGAACCCCGCATCGCTGTACACGTACGTGGATGGCATCAACGACCTCTACACGAGGATCCTCGGACAGAGCTGTCGGAGCCTGACTGACGCGATCGACGGTGCCGCCCGGGCCCACGCCCACGCCGACCCGCTGACGCGTTTGCTCGAGTGTGCCCGCGCCTACCGGAGGTGGGCAGTCGACAGGCCGAACGAGTTCAACCTGATCTTCACCAATCAGATCCCGGGGTCTGACGACGCGGCGGCAGACCCGAACTCCGACCCGCTGAAGGCCGTCAACCGACCCTTCGACGCCGCGATGCTCGAGTTACTCGCTCGCCCGCGCGATCAGGTCGCCACGGTCGACGATCTATCACCCAAGCGCCGCTCGCTCGTCGCTGCCGCCCGATCGATGATGCACGGGTTCACGATCCTCGAGATCAACCAGCACGCGCCCTACCCGGAAGGCTCCGAGGACGGAATGCTTCGAGCGCTGTCGCGCCTCATTCGGCGATCTGGGCACGCTGGCTGAGCAAGCGGAGCCGGAGCCGTCGTTGGGTGTTCCGACGCTGACGGGACTGCCCGGTCAGGGCTCGGCGAACATCGTCATCGTGCCGTCGCCGTAGCCGGGAATCGTCACCTCGACGGTGGTCTTGCCGATGGCGACGTCTGCGAGCGCTCGGGCCTCGTCGGGCACTCCCGGGACCACCTCGGTGATGCGGATGTGCGTCCAATCGGGTCCGTTGAGCAGGCCCGTCATGATGTTGGCGACCTCGTAGTAGTTCTCTGCCAAGAGTTCCGAAGGCTCGCCGGCCTCGATCGACTCGGCGACGGTGGCTGCCGGCACGATGCTCAGGGCCCCGCCCGTGTTGCAGACGAAGGGGAGGTCGCACACGAACAGCGCCGACAGGTTGTCTTCGTCGTCGGGCAGGATCGCCGAGAAGAGATCGTCGCGGTCGAGGTCGAGGTGCAGGGCATCGCGCACGCTCACCTCGCGGCCGAGCAGATCCGACAACATGCCGCGAACCGGGATGATCCCGGGCATGTCGCGGTACGGAGGGAGGCTCGGCATCGCCGGCATCGCGCACATGTCAGCTCACCAGAGTTCCCACGGCTTCGGTGAAGCTCTCGGCCGTGAAGGGCTTGTTGAGGAGGAACGATGCACCGGCGTCGTTGGCTTCTTGACGCATGCCGGCATCGGACTCAGACGTGACGAAGCCGAAGGTCCGGTTGTCGCCGTTGGCACGCATCGCCTTGAGAAAGTCGATGCCGTTCATATTCGGCATGTTCCAGTCACACAGGACCAGTTCGGCGTCATATTCGGCGAGGACGCTCAGAGCGTCAGCGCCGTCTTCGGCTTCCTTGATCTCGGTGATGGTGAGTTCGGTGCTCTTCAGGGTGCGGATGACGATCATTCGCATGGCCTTGCTGTCGTCGACGACGAGAACCTTCATGTGAGCTACTTCCTTCGATGGGTCGAGCGGGTCACGGCGCAGAGGGCAGCCGTGACGAGTGTGGAGTCCGACTGTCCGGTCTCGCGGCGAGCGCGCCGTGAGGTCAGCCAGCTCGTTTCGCAACCGGACGCAATGAGCGCCCGACACCGACGACGGAGGACTCGCCGTGTGTCCCCCGCCTCGTCCCTCGCACGTCCTCCGACGTGTTGGTCAGTGTCGTCATGGCCGACTCTCTGGGGCCGGATCGGTGCTTTCTTCTCCGAATCGTTGCGGAGCGGTCGAGGCACCGGACGGTCTGGGCCCGATCGGTGAAGAAGGCCGATCGTGGCAGACGGGTCCACGACGTGATGGTGCCAATGCCGCACCGCGACGTCGCACGGATGCGGGCACGACAGTTCAGGAGAACGTGAGAATGATGACAGAACGACTCGGGAGTCTTGACCCCCGGCGAATCCGAGGAAGCCTCAATGCGAAGCTTCTTGCAACGATGCTGGCGCTTGCGCTGATCCCGCTGGTCCTCGTGTCGGTCGTGGCGCTGAACACCGCCAGCACCTCACTCACCGACAAGGGCTCCCAGAAGCTCGTCGTCTCGGCGGTCCAGGCCGGCGAAGTGTTCGACCGCAACCTGTTCGAGCGCTACGGCGATGTGCAGGCGTTCGCAGCGAACCCCCTCAGCCAAGGCACCCTTGCCGAGCGCACCGGGATCATCGACTTTCTCACGAGCACCTATGGCGTGTACGACGTGATGGCGATCGTCGGTACCGGTGGGCGTATCGAAGCGATCAACTCCGTTGATGGGTTCGGGAACCCGATCGACACGGCTGGCCTCCTCGGCGCCGATGTCTCGGACACCGATTGGTTCCAAGCCGCTGTCAGCGGCGAAGTCGCCGCCGGCGAGACGCACTACTCCGATGCCCAGCGCAATGCCCTCGCAGCGGAGATCTACGGCGACGACCGCGTGGTGTTGCCGTTCACTGCGCCGATCTTCCTCGACGGTGAGATCGTCGGCGTCTGGCACAACCTCGCGTCGTTCGAACGCATCGTCGACCAGGTGATGGTCGACGTGCACGAGGACCTCGCCGCACAAGGGTTCGAGACCACCGTCGTCAACGTGGTCAACAGCGACGGTGTCCTGCTCCACGACGCAGACCCGAGCCGAGTGCTCGAGTACCGACTGGGCGACAATCTCGAAGCTGCGAACCTCGCGGCCACCTCTGAACTCGGTCAGGCCGGATACACCGTCGAAGCCGACAGTCAGACAGGCCGCGACATGTACAGCGGCTGGGCCACCACCGATGGGGCACTCGGATTCGAGGGCTACGGCTGGGGCGTCCTGGTCCGTCAGGAGGTCGACGAGACGCTGGCCAAGGTGACCGAGCTCCGCAACCTGATCCTCGTCATCGGTGCGGTCGCCTCCCTCGTGATCGCCCTCTTCGCCTGGCGCACCGCCCGTGGCGTCTCCCGTCCGATCGAAGCCGTGACGGAAGGTGCGAAGCGGATTGCTGCTGGTGATGTGAACGTGGAGCGTTTGGATCTGGATCGTTCCGATGAGATTGGTCAGTTGGCGGACTCGTTCAACGAGATGACGTCGATGTTGTCGACGGTTGGTGCTCAGGCGCAGTCGATTGCTGACGGTGAGATCTCGGCGCCGGTGTTGGATGAGGAGGTGCCCGGTGAGTTGGGTGCGTCGTTCGGCACGATGGTCGGCTCGATCAAGACGATGGTCGAGCAGATGAAGGTGTCGTCGGAGCAGTTGGCGGGTGCGGCTGAGGAGTTGACGGCGGTGTCGTCGTCGATGGGTGCCTCGGCGGAACGGACCTCGAGTGAGGCGACGTCGGCGTCGGCGACTGGTGATCAGGTGTCGTCGTCGGTTGGCACGGTTGCTGCGGCGATCGAGGAGATGAGCGCGTCGATCAGCGAGGTGGCGTCGAATGCCACCGACGCTTCGAGTGTGGCTTCGAACGCTGTTGCGGTTGCTCGCACGACGTCGGAGTCGGTTGCCAAGTTGGGCGAGTCGTCCGAAGAGATCGGCAACGTCGTCAAGGTGATCAACTCGATTGCTGAGCAGACGAACCTGTTGGCGTTGAACGCGACGATCGAGGCGGCTCGTGCTGGTGAGGCTGGCAAGGGCTTCGCGGTGGTGGCCAACGAGGTCAAGGAACTCGCGAATCAGACGGCTGCTGCGACTGAGGAGATCTCGGCTCGTATTCAGGCGATTCAGGACGACACCGCTGGTGCGGTGAAGGCCAACGAGGAGATCTCCGAGACGATCGAGCGGATCAATGAGATCTCGGGGTCGATCGCTGCTGCCGTCGAGCAGCAGTCGGTGACGACGATGGAGATCGGTCGTTCGGTCGAAGAAGCTGCGGTCGGTTCGCAAGAGATCGCTCGTTCGATCGGCGACGTCGCAGCGGCCGCCGACGACACGTTGCAGTCGACCTCCGAGACAAAGACCTCAGCCGAGGAACTGTCCCGCATGGCCGCCGACATCAACCAGCTCGTCAGCATCTACCGCTGACGC
>JBGCFW010000050.1:0-8536 GCA_045107155.1 Ilumatobacter sp.
GTTCCGTCCGACGCTCCGGGATGTTCGGCGTCGTGAGGATCTGTTCTCGCAAGTCGTTGCGTTCAGGCAGCTTCTTCGAGGATCAGCGGTGGAGCGTCCGTCGATCGGTTCCGGGGTCGCGTTCCTTGAGCGTCACGCCGCTCGATGCCGTCGTGCTCATTTGCTCGGCCAAGTCCATCACCCGGAGGACGGCGTCTGGCGGAGCGGTGCCGCGCTCGTGGATGTTCGACACGAGGTTCCGCTGTGCATCGGTGTGCCCGCTCACGGGCCGGTACGCCATGTATGCGGACATGCTCACGGGGTTTCGCAGGCCGGGCCGCTCGCCGATCAGCAACACCACGACGGCCGGTCGGAGCAGGTCACCCACGTCGTTCAGCACGCCGACTCGGCACCGGGAAACGAAGAAGGGTCGGCCCACAGTCCATCCCCGGACTCGAGCAGCCTCGTGGAGCGATTCGAGGACCTCGGGTCCGAACGTTGCCACTGCACGCGGTGACAATCCGTCGCCGAGCAGCACCTGGAAGTCGACGTCCTGCGGGCACTTCTGGGCGAGGTCGCGGCGGGCGGCCTCATTGAGCGTCCGTCCTCGCTCAGGATCGGCGAGGTACTCCGCCCGGGCACCGGCCCGGGTCGACACCGCGAAGAGTCCGGCGTCGTCCACGAGTGCGCGCAGCGCCGGGTCGTCGATCGTGAGGTCCGCGTGGACCGCGTCGCGAGCGGCAGCGTGATCCGCGCGCAGGCGGAGCAGGTCCGCTGTCGAGTAGGCCGTGCCCGGTCCGTCGAGGAACACCCGCGCCGACGTGAGCGAAGCGGCGGCGAGTCGGGACTCACGCCGCGATGACGAGCGCTCCGGCGTCAAGGCCGGCTCGGGGAGCGGATCGGTGGCTTCGGGCGACGTCACGGTGCGCCTCGTTCCAGTGCGGCGAGGGCGGGAGCGAGGAGCGCGTGGAGTCGGTCGCCTTCGGCGACGGCGTCCGGGCCGCGCTGGAGCCGGCCGTCGATCCAGAGGCCTCGGCCTTCGAGCCAGGTCACGAACTCGGGTGCTGGTCGCAGTCCGAGCAGATGCCGTGTGGTGGCGACGTCGTGATAGCTCGTGGTCTGATAGCCGAGCATGATGTCGTCGCCCGCCGGCACCCCCATCACGAAGTTCACACCAGCCGTGGCGAGGAGGACGAGCAGGTCGTCGTTGCTGTTCTGGTCGGCGTCGACGTGATTCGTGTAGCAGACGTCGACACCCATCGGCAGCCCCATCAACTTGCCCATGAAGTGGTCCTCGAGCCCGGCTCGGGTGATCTCTCGGGCGTCGGCGAGGTACTCGGGCCCGATGAACCCGACGACGGAATTGACCAGGAACGGGTCGAACAACCGGGCTACGCCCTGGGCTCGCGCTTCGCACGTGAGTAGTCCCGCGCCGTGATGAGCCCCCGCCGACAGTGCGGACCCCTGGCCCGTCTCGAAATAGGTGAACTGGTCGCCGGGGTACGACTCGGGGTTGGCGGCGTGTTGGGCTCGCACTGCTTCGCACGCCTCGGCGAGCAGGCCAAGCGTGATGCCGAACGAGTGGTTCGCATCCTCGGTGCCGGCCACCGACTGGAACAACAGGTCGATGGGCGCCCCGCATTCGAGCGCCGCGACCTGGGTGGTGACGTGGGCCAGCACGCAGCCCTGGGTCGGGAGCTCCCAACCGTTGATGATGCCGCCGAGCATCGAGGCCAGGGCAGCGACGGTCTCGACCGACTCGATCGCCGGGTTGATCCCGATGACCGCATCACCGGCGCCGAACAGGAGCCCGTCGATGGTGGACAGCAGGACTCCCGTCAGATCATCGGCCGGGTGGTTGGGTTGGATCCGCACGCCGAGCACCCCCGGCGCGCCGATCGTGCTGCGACACCGGGTCGTGACGCGCAGCGACGCCCCAGCGCTGATCAGGTCGAGATCGCTCATCAGGTTGGTGACCGCAGCTGCGACCTCGGGCAGGATCAGCGCGCCGAGCCCGCGATCAGCCCACGTGTCGGCGAAGCCAGGGGCGAGCACGTACTCGCGCAGTTCTCCGACGCTCATCGAGCCGATCGCGTGCTGCATCGCCGTTCGGTCGATGGCGCCAACGAGCGCGTCGGTCACCTCGTCCTCCACGACCGGATCGTCGACGATCTCGGACACCCGCACACCGGCGAGTGCGTACTTGGCGGCGACCCGTTCGCGGTTCGACCTCGCAGCGAGCCCGGCCAGTTCGTCACCGGACTTCGCTTCGCTGGACTTCGTCAGGAGTTCGGCGAGCGATGCGAACACAAAGCGTTCGCCTCCGACCGTCTCCGACCAAGTCATGACGCGTGCCGGCCCATGTTCAGATCATGCCGTACGCCCGCGTGGGGCACGTGACAATCACGCGAGGAAACGGCGGCGCTCCCGTTCCTGGAGCATCGTTCGGGGCCGCGCATCACGGCCTGGCGCTGCTTGACTGACGCGATGACGACCCAGCCGCTCGGCGGCGCATCGGCAGACAGCGACACCTTGGTGCTCGACGGCGTCACGATCGGAGTGACTGGCCAACGCCCTCGATGGACGGTGTCCCCCTGGGGGTCGATCACGCCGTGGGGCCAGGCCGACGCAGCGACTCTCGAGTGGCACGTCGCCGCCGACGATCGCTGGCACTCACCGGCCGATGAACCGACCGTGCGCCAAGCCCGCATCGACGGCACGCCCGTCCTCGAGACCCGCCTGCGTGTGCCTGATGGCGATGCCGTGCAACGCGTGTGGGCCGTTCCCGAAGGTGGCGGCTCCGTCGTCATCGAATTCGAGAACGAATCGCCCAAGCCGTTCGCCGTCGCCCTCGCAGGTGCCGAAGTCATCACCGAACGCCCGCCTGCCGACGTGCCGATCCAAGGCATCGAACTCGACGAGGCGATCGTCATGCCGGTCGGCCACAGAGCGACCGTGCGCGTGGTGCTGCCCTGGCCCGAAGCCAGCGTTCGTGTCGCACCCGCGGCGATCCCGAACCTCCCACCACCGCTCGCGTCGGTGCGCGGTTGGACGAGGGTGACCGAGCAGGCGAGCCGGCTCGTGCTCCCCGACGAGCGACTCGTCGAAGCCGTCGTGGCGGCGCGGTGTGACCTTTTGCTCGAAGGCCCGATCGACGCCCAACTCGATCCGGTGGGCTTCCTCCTCGACGTCGCCGAACTCGTGCGATGCGGTGACTCAGGCGATGCATGGTTGCTCGACGTGGTCGGCCTCGCCGAGCAGGTTGCGAAGACTGCAGCCAAGCGCTCAACTGAACCGGCCCAGGTCGCCGAGGCGCTGGAAGGCCTCGCCGCAGTGCGAATCATCGCCGACGACGCCGATGACGCCAGAGCCGTCGGCGACGTCGATCGAACCATCGAACGGGTACTCGCCAAGCGAGCCGACCTCGTCGATGCCATGCAGGCAGGCGTCGCCCGATCGCTCGCGGACCTCCGCCGCACCGGCTCGGTCGGTCGATTCGTCCGCTCGGTCGAACGACGAATCGCCGACGGTCCGCGGCTGCTCGTGGGCGGACTGCCGTCGGCGTGGTGGGGGAGCGACTTCGAGGTGCACTCGCTGCCGACCTCCCCGTCGTCGACCGTGTCGTTCGCCGTGCGCTGGCATGGAGAGCGCCCTGCGGTGCTGTTCGAACAACATGGCGACCCGATCGAGCTGACCGCTCCCGACGTCGACTCGTCGTGGCGGACCGATCAGTCGACCGGCGAAGCGCTGTGGGCGGCACCGGCCGCAGCGAAGCCGGCTCGGCCCTCCCTCGGCCTCACCGTCGAGACGGACGGCGGCAGCTTCAGCTGATGCCCGCCACGAAGCGGCGCGCGACCGTGAAGGCCTCGGTTCGCCGTGCGCCAACCCGTGAGATCGAGCAGGCGATGTGGGCGAAGGGTCACGAGGTGGTCGTCGGCATCGACGAAGTCGGGCGCGGTGCGTGGGCAGGACCGCTGATGGTCGGTGCTGCCGTTCTCCCACGTGACACCCGCGTCAACGGTGTGCGCGACTCGAAGCTGCTCACCGAGGCGCGACGCGAGTTCCTGTTCGACCGCATTGCCGACTGGTGCGTGTCGTGGTCGATCGGCGCCGCAAGTCAGGACGAATGCGACCAGCTCGGGATGTCGGCTGCCCAGAAGCTCGCTGCGCGCCGGGCGATCGAAGGGCTCACGGTCGCCCCCGACGTGGCCGTCACCGACGGCACGTGGGATTTCGTGAGCCCGGCGGTGCCCAAGGTCGAACTCGCCGTGAAGGCTGACCTGAGATGTCTGAGCGTCGCTGCGGCGAGCATCCTCGCGAAGGTCGTCCGCGACCGCGAGATGCGCGAGCACGCCGAGCACTATCCGGCGTGGTCGTTCGACACGAACAAGGGCTATCCGTGCCCGGTGCACAAGCGTGCGTTGCAGGGCTACGGGCCGTCGGCGATCCATCGCCGGAGCTGGGTGTTCATGGACAACTACGTCCCGTGGACGGCGATCCGTCGCACGCCGCCCGCCGGCCAGTCCACGCTCTTCTGACGCCTTCGGCGCCGTTCAGGCGAGAAGGCGCAGCATCTCGCGGACCTCATCTGGTCCGGCGAGTCGACGACCCGCCACCGTGTCACCCGGGCCCACTTTCACCCCGACATCGTGTGCGCCCGCGAGCCGCGCGAACGCCCGCTCGTCGGGCACGTCGTCGCCCACGTAGAGCACTGAGGCAGCGCGGAGGTCGTCGCGGAGCCGATCGAGGCCCGCGCCCTTGTCGATCGGTCGAGCCATCAGCTCCACCACGTTGTCGCCCTCGTGCACTTCCGACCCGGTGACTGCCGAACCGCGCGTTCGCGCGTGCTCGAGTGCGCCCGCACGATGTTCGGGGCCGGCCTCTCGCACGTGCACCACGACGCTGGTCGGTTTTCGCTCGACCCATGCGCCGGTGCCGGCCAGCTCAGCGGCTTCCACCGTGATCTCGTCGAGTCGCGCCAACAGTGTCGACTCGGCATCGGACAGCTCGGGCGTGCCGAACCCTCGGCGTTCGCCGCCGTAGCTGCCCGCCACGACGATCGACTCGTCGAAGTCGAACTGCGCGAGACCAGCCAACGAGCGGCCCGAGAGGATCGCCACCGTCGTGTCGTCTCGGCGTGCGAGCGTCGCGAGGAGTTCGCCGGTGCCCTCCATGAGCTGGGAGTCATCCGCGTGATCCACCAGCGGAGCGAGCACTCCGTCGCAGTCGAACACCAGCAGCGCCGGTCGCGGCATCGCGGAGATCAGCTCGGCGACCTCGCTCGGTGCATCGTGCTCAGCGTCGCCGCTCACGCATCCGGCCCCGTGGCATCGAGAGCTGCGAGGAATCGATCCGCCCAGCCCTGCAGGTCGCTCTTGCGAATCTGATCGCGCAGCGCCGACATACGCCCGCGGCGCTCGTGGCGGTGCATCTCCACGGCCTCGACGATCGAGTCCTGCAGCGCGCGATCGTCGTGTGGATTCACCAGCACCGCAGAGGTGAGCTCGTCGGCTGCTCCGGCGAACTCGCTCAGTACGAGAACGCCGTCGCCGTCGATGTGCGCGGCTGCGTACTCCTTTGCGACCAGGTTCATGCCGTCGCGAAATGGCGTCACGAGCATCACGTCGCCTGCGCGGTACAAGGCGATCAGTTCGTCGTACGGGAGCGTCTGGTACAGGTAGTGGACGACCGGGATTCCGATGCGGCTGAACCGGCCGTTGATCTCACCGACGAGGCGCTCGATCTGCGCTCGCTCGTCTTGGTAGTGCTCCACTGCTTCACGCGTGGGGGTCGCCACCTGCACCATCACGTGCCGAGTCGGGTCGAGCCGACCGTCTTCGAGGAGTTGCGCGAACGCCTTCATCCGCAAGCCGATGCCCTTGGTGTAGTCGAGGCGGTCGACGCCGAGCATCACGACCTCGGGGTCGCCGAGTCGAGCCCGGATCTGGCTGGTGCGCTGGCGCGTCGCGCGCCCGGCCGCCATCTCCTCGACCTCGGCGACATCGATCGAGATCGGGAACACATCCGACACCAGGGTGCGACCGCCGATCTCGATCTTGGCGTGGCCCTCGACGTCGATGTTCGTCGCGTCGATTTCTGCCCCGAGCAGTTGGTGTGCAGCGGACGCGAAGTTGAGCGAGCCCATCGGTCGCTGGAACCCGATGAGGTCGCAACCGAGGAGGCCCTTGATGATCTCGTCACGCCACGGGAGGCGCGTGAAGAGTTCCGTCGGCGGGAACGGGATGTGGAGGAAGAATCCGATCGTCAGGTCGTCTCGCTGCTCGCGGAGCATGCCGGGAACCAGCTGCAGTTGGTAGTCGTGGATCCACACGATCGATCCCGCAGGAGCGATGGCGGCAAGCGCATCAGCGAAGCGTTGGTTGACCGCCTGGTAGGCCTCCCACTGCTCGTTGTCGTAGGTCGACTCACGAAGTGCATCGTGATAGAGCGGCCAGAGCGCGTCGTTCGAGAAGCCCTCGTAGTAGAGCTCGACCTCCTCGGCGCTGATCGGAACCGGATGCAGGTCGACGCCCTCGACGGTGAACGGCTCGGGCGCGTCGTCGGTGTCGCCGGTCCACCCGACCCAGATACCGCCCGTTTCACGCAGCATCGGATACAGCGCTCGCACCAGGCCGCCCGGCGACGGCGTCCAGCCGGTGTCGGTCTCGGTCGTCCGCATCACGGGGAGACGGTTCGCCGCGATGACGATGGGTCGGTCCGGCACCGCCTCGCGCACCGTCGGTTGTGCGAGCGGTGAGTCGACGCCGGTCATGGCGAGAGGATGCCACGCGGGCAGGGTGTTCGCCCCGGCATCGGTCGAGCATCCGTGGATGCCACGATGGAGAGGTGACGAGCTGGGTCGACCCATCGGAACTGCGAGCAGCGTTCGCGCTCGGTCTGTCCGAGATGTATGCGGCCGAGGTACCGCTCTATCGCACCTTGCTCGACACGTGCGCGCTCACGAACGCTGCGCACGCAGCGGGGAGTCTCGACTCCGAGACGCGCGTCGGAACGGAGCGTCATGGCGCGATCCGGCTCGGCTCGATGACCGAACTCGCCCAGATCGCCCGTCTCTTCTCGCTGTTCGGCATGCGCGCCGTCGGCATCTATGACCTGCGCGACACCACGACCAGTTCGCTCCCGATCGTTGCGACCGCGTTCCGCCCGATCTCGACCGGTGAACTCGAGCGGAGCGCGTTCCGGATGTTCACGTCGGTCCTCGTCCCCTCGGATCGCCGTTTCTTCGATGCCGACACGGCCGCGGAGATCGAGCGACGCGTGGCGGCACGAACGTTGCTGTCACAGGCGCTCGTCCAGATGATCGAGCGATGCGAGTCGCTCGGAGGCGTGCCGCCGGAGGACGCCGATCGATTCGTCGACCTCAGCGTCGATGCGTTGCGTCTGGACGGTGCGCCCCTCGACCTCGAGTGGAATCACCGTCTCGCCGACGTCTCGCCGGTGGCTGCTGACATCGCCGGCGCCCCGTCCACCCACCTGAATCACCTGACGCCTCGGGTGTTCGACATCGACGCGACGTACGCCTGCCTGGCTGCCGATGGCGTCGAGATGATCGAACGGATTCAGGGTCCACCGAAATGGCAAGGGCCTCCGATCCTGCTTCGTCAGACGTCGTTCCGCGCGCTCGACGAGACACGCCGCACGATCGATGCGTCAGGTCGGCCGGGCGAGGAGTCCGTGCGCGTCCGCTTCGGCGAAGTGGAACAGCGCGGGGTCGCACTCACACGCTCGGGACGAGCGTTGGTCGATCGTCTGCTGGCGGCCGAAACGCCGCTCGAGAGTGAATTGCCGACGGACCTCGCCGAACTCGCTCGAATGGGTGTCGCGCACGTTCGGTTTGCGTCTGTCGACGGCCGCCCGCTGGCCGGCGACGTTTGGGATGCAGTCGCCGCCGGGCACGTCGCGGTCGAAGGTGTCACCTATGAGGACTTCCTCCCGGCGAGCGCCACGGGCATCTTCGAGTCGAACCTCGCGCACGCAGGCGCGCGCATCGAGGCGGAGCGGACCGGGACCGACACGGCGCTCACCGAACTCGTTGCCGCGCTCGGCTCCGTGTTCGACCCACACGACCTGGCCGCCGGCGTGCAGGAGATGTCGCTCGCATCGGTCACCGGTTCCCGCTGACCTCGGTCGCCGCTCAGCCGTCGAGTGCGCAGTTCGACACGATGTCGAACGCTCGGTCGCCCAGATCGCTGTCGACCTCGGCGATGTCGTCGGCCTTCGCGACCTCCTGGAACTCGTCGTCGGTGAGCTGCTCATCGAGCTCGTCGACGACACAGTCCGCCATCTCGGCCGGGATGCCGTCTTCGACCAGCTGATCGCGCAGGTCCTGCTTGCTGACCGTGGTGAGCCCGCACGCGGACACGGCGATGGTCGAGATGGCGATGGTTGCGATGAGCTTGTTCATGAGGGTTCCTTCATTGGTTCACGAGGCGACGACGATCGCCGCTGACCGGTGAGACGCATCGAGCGCGCCGTCGATGACGCCGGCTCGAAAGAAATCTCCGCGGCACATCGCTCGCAATGGCGTGCCTCGAAT
>JBGCFW010000051.1:0-16074 GCA_045107155.1 Ilumatobacter sp.
GGAAGACGGCGACGAAGACGACGAAGAGTCTTGTGGGGAAGGGGTCTCGGCATCCGGTTGCGTCACGCGACACATCCTCGCATCAGCCGCTCGAGATGGCTCATCCGAATACCGGTCGGTAATGTCGCTCGCCATGAGCGATGCCACCACCTCCACGATTTCTCCGATCGTTTCTCCTGACCTTCCCGCCGCTGCTGACGTGATCGACCTCGCCGACCGGGTGGTGGGCAAGGCCGTGCGCCGCCTCGCATCGCTCGAGGGCGGCGCCGACACCCATCAGGTCCTCGCCTACGAGATCGCTCATGCGGCGGCAGGGGTCGCTACGGCGAAGTCGCTCATCGACTACGGCAACAAGGGCGACACCGAAGCAAGGATCACCTGCGCGTTCACCGCCGACATGGTGCACGACCTCGCCTCGAAGGTGTTGGGGCGCGAGGACGACTGGGGCATCGAGCGCGATGCACTCGCCAACGCACACGCGTTCATGGTCGAGTTCCGTTCGGCCGAGTTCCTCGCGTCGCTCGCCGATCAGCCGGGTCCGCTCCACCTCTCCGACGACATGGACATGGTCGCCGACACGTTCGGCGCGTTCGCCAAGAACGTGATCGCACCTCACGCTGAACACGTCCACCGCACCAACGGTGACGTTCCCGAGGAAATCGTGTCGGGAATGGCCGAGCTCGGGGCGTTCGGTCTGTCGGTGCCCGCGGAGTACGGCGGCTATTCCGAGGGCGGCGACGAGGAGTACATCGCGATGGTCGCGGCGACCGAGGCCCTGTCGAAGGCGTCGCTCGGCATCGGCGGATCGCTCATCACTCGCCCGGAGATCCTGACGCGCGCGCTGGTCAAAGGCGGCACGGAGGAGCAGACGCAGAAGTGGCTTCCGCTGCTTGCCACAGCCGAGGTGATGCCCGCCGTGGCCGTCACCGAGCCCGACTACGGCTCCGACGTCGCAGGCATCAAGGTCACCGCGACGCCCGCTGAGGGCCCGAACGGCGAGGCCGGCTGGGTCATCAACGGCGTCAAGCCCTGGTGCACGTTCGGCGCACGGGCCGGTGCGCTCACACTGCTCGCCAGAACCGACCCCGACCGCTCCAAGACCCACCGTGGACTCAGCTTGTTCATCGTGCCCAAGCCGCGCGGAGACGCTCACGGCTTCATGCTCGACCAGAGCGACATCGGCGCCGCCGGCAAGATGGAGGGTCGCCCGATCGACACGATCGGGTACCGCGGCATGCATTCCTACGAGATCGCCCTCGAAGACTGGTGGGTGCCCGCCGAGAACCAGATCGGCATGGAGGAAGGACTCGGAAAGGGCTTCTACTACCAGATGGCCGGCTTCGAGAACGGCCGCTTGCAGACGGCCGCGCGCGCCGTTGGCGTCATGCAGGCCGCCTACGAAGCCGCCCTCGACTATGCGGAGAACCGCACCGTGTTCGGGACCTCGATCAGCGAGTACCAACTCATCCAGGCCAGGCTCGGCCGTATCGCGGTGCTGACCCAAGCCGGTCGCCAGTTCAGCTATGCGGTCGCGACGCTGATGGCCAAGGGCGCCGGTCAGATGGAGGCGTCCATGGTGAAGGCGTACGTCTGCAAGGCGGCCGAGTGGGTGACCCGAGAAGCCATGCAGATCCACGGCGGCATGGGTTACGCGGAGGAGTACGAGGTCAGCCGGCTCTTCGTCGACGCTCGCGTGTTGTCGATCTTCGAGGGAGCGGACGAGACCCTCTGCTTGAAGGTCATCGCACGCCAGCTGATCGCGGCGCACAACGCCAGCTGAGTCAGGCGGTGCGTTCGACGCCCCGACGCTGCAGGCCGACGGCGAAGAACAACTGCAGCGCGAGCACGCCGATGACTGCATAGTGCGACCGGCCCAGGACATCGAAGCTGCCTGCGTACCACGTCTCACCATCCCGGATGTCCGTTCCTGCCGCAGACACCACCACCACTTCGGCAACCAGCACGCCGTACCAGCCGTACCTCAACCATCTCGATGTGACGGCACCGGGCCGAAGGATGGCGGGATCGATGATGTCGAGCGCGATCGGGAGCAGCAGAACGATGCCGAGCAGCTCCGCCTGCTGGACGAAGAAGTCCCACTCCCCGATCGCCGTGGACACGACGGCGAACGCGACGATGGCGATTGTCGGGAGCGCGAGTCCGATCCGAGCGATCGGCCGACGAACGGTCAGATACGGAACGGCGAACGCGAGTGCGAGGAACGACTCGCTCAGTGTCTTGAACCGGGAGGGAAGGTCGGTTGCTGCGAGTGCCACCCCGACCACGAAACATGCGGCGGTCGCAGCGACGGCCATGTCATCCAGGCGTGGTCGGCCATGACGTTTCGTGATGACGTGGATCCACGCTGCGAGCACCCCGGCGAAGAAGAGGCCCTCGCTGTTGAACGACACCCGGCGAGCGAGCGAACTCGGCAGCACGCTCGACAGAGTCTCCGTCCAGATCAGCAGCATGGTGACTGCGATCGCGCCGTAGAACACCACGGAAACGACGAGCTCTCGTCGAGCGAGCGGGGCGTCGGCGCGCCCGCCCAGATCGTGGTCCGACCTCACCTCCATGGCTTCAGCTCCATGTCCGCCTCCTGCACCCGGCCCCGCACGCCGACCAACCTAGGGGCGCCAGCGGCTCTGCCCCACCAGATTCGGGCCGTCCCCATGAGTCGCCCCGGCGTGCCGCAGTGGCCGAGGACCCCTCGAAGATCGACTCAATCGCGGGTCCGATCTGCCGATGAGGACACGTGAAGATGTTTGACGAGACGCGACATGGCTCCGTCCTGTCAGACGACAGCGACCCCGGTTCCGACGGGCTCGGTGCGGTCTTCGAGATGCTGCACAGACTTGCACCCGGCATCTCGATCGACGTCGACGGATCGGAGATCTCCCGCGAAATCCTCGATCTGACTCCCAGCGCCATCTACATCAAAGACCTGCGCACGCGCTTCGTCTTCGCCAATCGCAAGATGCTCGATCTCTTCGACCTCGACGCACTCGACGACATCCGAGGCCTCGACGACTCCGATCTCCATCCCTCGGGGCGGGCGGCGGAGTATCGGTCGATCGACCAACAGATCATCGCGACCGGTGTTCCGATGTACGACTACGAGGACTGGCAGACCGCCCCGGACGGGTCGCGCCGCCTGGTTCGCACGAGCAAGGTCCCCGTCCGTGGCAGCAGCGGCGAGATCATCGGACTCATGGGCGTGTCCACGGACGTGACCGAACCGGCTCGCGTCAGCGCAGCGCTCGCCGACAGCGAGGAGCGCTACGCGCTGGCCGCACAAGCGACGCGCGACGGCATCTGGGACTACGACGTTGCGAGCGACTCGATCACGATGTCGCCACGTTGCGCCGAGATCTTCGACGTTCCGCTCGCAGGCGGGCCGACACAACGCCGCGTCATCGAAGAGCGGATCGGCCACGAGCAGTTCGCCCGGTGGGCACGACAGATCAGCAGGAGCTCCCTCGACGCGAACGAGCCCTGGTCGCTCGACCTCGACATCGAGCTCGGCGACGGGTCGATTCGACGCGTCGACATCGCAGGCACCATCGTCGCACGGAACGGGGTCCCGACCAGGGTCGTCGGTTCGGCTGCCGACGTGACCTCGGAGCGGCGGCGCCAAGCCGAGCTCTCGCATCAGGCAACGCACGACGACCTGACCGGGCTGTTGAATCGCCGGGCGCTGCTCGACGAACTCCGAGATGCCTCTGGGTCGTTGTTGTTTCTCGACCTCGACTCGTTCAAGGTCGTCAACGACTCACTCGGCCACCAGGCGGGCGACGAGCTCCTGGTCGCCCTCGCCACGCGACTCACCGGAGTGATCGGGGCGAACTCGGCGCTCTACCGACTCGGTGGCGACGAGTTCGCGATTCTGTTACCCGATGCCGACCCGACTGTCGTCGCCGAGCAGATCAACGACACGCTCCGTCTCCCGTTTCACGTGGGCGAGCTCGAGATCTATTCGACAGCGAGCATCGGCGTGGTGACAGGCGTCGACGACGATCGCGACCCGACCGAGCTGCTCCGCGACGCCGACATCGCCCTGTACGAGGCGAAGGAGGCCGGCAAGGCGCGTGCCATCGTCTTCACGCCCGAGATGCGGACTCGAGCGGAACAGGCGCTCGACATCCAGATGCGCATCCGTCGTGCGGTCGAGCGAGCAGAGTTCGAGCTCCACTACCAGCCGATCATCGACGCCCGGACCGGTGCGCTCGTCGGCGTCGAGGCGTTGCTTCGGTGGCGGCAACCCGACGGTCAGCTGGAGTCACCGGCGGTCTTTCTCCCCTACCTGGAAGAGTCGAAGTTGATCGTCCAGGTCGGACGTTGGGTCGTCCGGGAGGCGTGCGCTCAGATGGCGGCGTGGCATCGGGCCGAGGAGTCGATGGCGTCAGCTCATCTTGCGCTCAACATCTCGCGTGTCCAGATGGACGCCAGCGGCCTCGTCGACACCGTGCGCCAGGCGCTGGAAACAACCGGACTCGACCCCCAGCACCTCGTGGTCGAGATCCCCGAAACCGCAGTGGCGGAGCGCACGTCTGAGCTCAGTGCGAGGCTCGACGAACTCCGTCAGCTCGGAGTTCGCGTCGCGATCGACGACTTCGGCGTGGGCCAATCGTCCCTGAGCGCGCTGTTCGACATCCCCGCCGACATCTTGAAGATCGACCGGCGCTTCGTCGAGCGGGTGGGCCGAGACGCGGACGAACCGGTCATCCGCTCGGTCATCGACATCGCCCAGTCACTCGGAATGACCACCGTCGCCGAAGGGGTCGAGACCTCCGATCAAGCGCGCTGGTTGGTCGCTGGCGGCTGCGACCGTTTGCAGGGGTACCACATCTCACGCCCGGTTGCGCCCGGCGACGTGCCGGGCATCGCCGACGCGCTCGATGCCGACGGTCAAGCGATCAGGGCGAACGAGTCGAGTTGACCGCCGCTCAGGATGAGCAGGCGGTCACCGCTGCGTGTTCCGACGTGCGCACGTGTCGATGAGCTGCGTCACCAACTGACGTCAACCCACCAAGATGCCTCGACTCGAACACGTGTGTTCGAGATGACGTGACCTCTCACCGCGGGGAGCTTCGGCCCGCGCAGACTCCGTCGAACTACCGTCGAAGACAACGACGATCCGAGCCACGTGGCCGATGACCCGGCCGAGAAGGAGATGAGCCGATGTTGCTGGCAGCCGAAGAGTTGATGGCCGCCCGCTATCAGATGGCGCTGTCGCTCGGATTTCACATCGTGCTGTCCTGCTTCGGCGTCGCCCTTCCGGCACTGATTTACGTACTTCATCGCCGCGGCCTTCGTCACGAGGACGCCGATGTCCGCAGCGACTCACTCGCGCTGGCCAAGAAGTGGGCGAAGGTCTCAGCGGTCCTCTTCGCGGTCGGCGCCGTCTCCGGGACCGTGCTGAGTTTCGAACTCGGCCTGCTGTTCCCGGGGATGATGGAGGAGTTCGGCGACGTCATCGGGCTGCCGTTCGCGCTCGAGGGCATCGCCTTCTTCCTCGAAGCGATCTTCATCGGTATCTATCTCTACGGATGGGATCGCCTTCCCCCGAAGCTCCACCTCCGTGTGCTGATCCCGATCATCGCGTCCGGTGCGTTCGGGACGTTCTGCATCATCGCCGTCAACGCATTCATGAACAATCCCGCCGGCTTCTCTCGCGACACGAACGGCGAGATCATCGACGTCGACCCCCTCGCCGCGATGTTCAACAACGCTGTGTGGGGCCAAGCAATCCACATGTTCGTCGCGACGTATGCCGTCACCGGCTTCCTGGTCGCCTCGGTCTACGCGGTCGGAATGCGCAAGGGTCGCCTCGACCAGCGGCACCGAACTGGCTTTCTCGTGGCGTTCGCATTCGCGACGATCGCCGCGTTCGCCCAACCGGTCATCGGGCACTTCACCGGACAGCGCCTGGCCGAGGACCAGCCGACGAAGCTCGCAGCGTTCGAGCTCGCCGAGGAATCGGAAGACCGTGCGCCGCTGACCATCGGCGGCCTCTGGATCGACGGCGAGAAGCGATTCGGGATCGAGATCCCCTATGCCGGCTCGATCGCGTCCGGCAACTCGCTCAACCAGGTGGTGCCCGGCGTGAACGACTTCCCGGCCGACGAGTTACCGCCGTTGAACGTCACCCACGTCGCGTTCCAGACGATGGTGGGCGCCGGCACCGCGATGGTCGGCATCGCCGCCTGGTTTTGGTGGCGCCGGCGCAGAGTCGGCGACGCGGTGTTCGAAGAGAAGTGGACGATGTGGTCGATCGTCGCAGGCGGCGGTCTGTCGGTGCTCGCGCTCGAGGCCGGATGGACGGCGACCGAGGTCGGGCGGCAGCCGTGGATCGTCTACGGCGAGATGCGCACCGCCGACGCCGTCACGTCGAACAGCGGTGTGTGGATCAGCCTGGCGGCGATCGTCATCCTCTACGCATCGATGGCCGCGCTTGCCACGAAGGTGATCCGCTCGATGGCCCGCCGTTGGCGAGAGTCCGACGACCTCGATCTGCCAACGCCCTACGGACCCTCTGAACTCTCGCCGCGACGTGAGATGGCGTCGATCAGTGGGGAGGACGACTGCCGTGGGGTTGAGTGACCTGGTCGCGATCACGATGTTTCTCGGCGTGGTCGCGTACGCCGTGTTCGGTGGGGCCGACTTCGGCTCAGGCGTGTGGGATCTGACCGCTGGCGATGCCGAGCGCGGCGGACACCTCCGCGCCCAGATCGACCGCAGCATCGGGCCGGTCTGGGAGGCGAACCACGTTTGGCTCATCTACATCCTCGTGTATCTCTGGACGGGGTTCCCCACTGCATTCGCAGCGATCATGAACACCCTCTTCGTCCCGTTCATGTTGGTCGCGCTCGGCATCGTCCTCCGCGGCGGCGCATTCGCGTTCCGCAAGTTCTCGTCCGGACTGCGCGAGGCCCAGATCCACGGCGCCGTGTTCGCCGTGTCGTCGATCCTCACACCCTTCGTGCTCGGCATGATCGCCGGTGCGATAGCGAGCGGCCGTGTACCACTCGACGAGCCGGGCGACCGCTGGGCGAGCTGGACCGGACCCACCTCCTGGGTCGGCGGCGCGCTCGCGGTGCTCACCTGCACGTTCCTTGCCGGAACCTTTCTCGCCGCGGACGCCCAACGGTCCGGACGGTCCGAACTGGCCGACGAGATCGGCCGGAAGGTTCGTCCCGTCGCCCTCGCCACGGGCGCCGCTTCACTCGCCGCTGCGGTCACGCTCGAGCTCGACGCGAAGACCCTGGCCTCGGGCCTCCACGGTCGCGGTGCGCCGCTGATCGCGTTGTCGGCGGTCGCTGGCATCTTCAGCACCTGGCGGCTGTGGCAGGGTCGTTGGGCTCGCGCTCGTGTCGGTGCCGTTGTCGCCGTCGCCGCCATCGTCACCGGCTGGGGAGTCGGCCAATACCCCTACGTGCTAGTCGACGTTGCCGAGATCGACGACGTCATCGGCGCCCGACCCACGCAGGTGGGTCTGCTCATCGTGTTCGGGCTCGCTGCGGTGACGGTCGTCCCGGCGCTCGCCTGGCTGTTCGTCCTCGTGAACGGCAAGCGCTGGGCCGCCGCCGACGCCTGACGAGCGCGCCCCCGGTCCTGGCTCACAGAACACCCGGCTCAGATCAGACGTGCGCGACGAACCAGGTCTGCAGCGCAGCGAATCGGGCGAGTCGGTCGGCCGCTGACCGAGCAAACGACACGTCGACGAACGTGCCGGGAAGCGGCTCCTCGACGCTCATGTGAAAGCCATCGCAGACCAGGAGGTCGGCTCGCTGGTGATCGGCTGGGAATCCCTTCGGCACTCGCTTTCTCGACGGGTCCGAGCGCGTGGCACCGGGCTCGCGTTCGAGCGCTCCCACGAGTTCGGCGAGCTCGACGCCCGGTTCGCGGGCCACGGCGTTGCGAAACGCCGAGAGCGACGCGCCGGCGAGTCCGCGCATGCCTGCCCCGGTCAGAAGCGAGTCCGGGGTGAGTCGGAGGATGAACGCCGCCGACTGCTTCGGAACCTTGCCGGTCCACCAGATCGCGTCGAGATGTGTCTGATACGGCGTCTTGTCCGCCGAGAAGCGGAGGTCCCGGTTGATGCGGAACAAGGATCGTCCGACCCGAGGCTCGTACTGGAGATCGTGGTCGACGACCTTCGCGAGGCGTCCGCCGACCTCGACGACCAACGACTTCATCGGGGCCGCGATCTGTGATTCGTAGATCGGGCGATGGGCGTCGAAGTACGCCTTGGAGTTGTCGGCAGCGAGACCGCGGAGAAAGTCGAGTGCGTCGGGACCGAACCCGCCGAACGGTCCAGGCCCTGTCACGACGCCGCCCCGTCGACGAACTCGATCGACGCCTCGAGCAGCGACTCGAACGTGTCGTCGTCGACGTCTCCGAGCGCCACCCACTCGCGAAAGACCTTGCCGGCTGGAGCGAATGGCCGCCCCCGCCCGGACTCCACGAGTTCGACGACGTGCCTTCTCGGCAACTTGATCACGATGTCTCCCGATGACCTCGTGACCGTCGCGACGAAACCGTTGGTGGATGCGGTCCGCAAGCACTGATGGCCCATCATGGTGCCTTCGACGAGACGGCCGCTCGCAAGGTGGGGGTCTGCGAGCTCCCAGAATCGGTCGTGTTCGGGGTCGCGCGTCCCGACCGTTGCCATGTCAGACCTCACCGTCGGGCAGTCGCATCGCTGGCGCAGTCGCGCCGGCCGCGACGCTCGCCAGCAGCTCGATGAAGTAGGTCCAACCACCCTCGTGCGCCGCGACGAAATCCTCCGGAACGCCCGAGTGCTCGATCGTCACCCGTGTCGACGAACCGACCGGCTCGAACCGCACATCGACCGTGCTCGAACCAGGCCCCATCTCGGCGTACGGCCCGTCCTCCCAGCCGAAGGTGAATCGGACACGATCGTATGGCTCGACCACGACGTACTCACCCGCAACGGCCACGCCGTTGTCGTGGACCCAGCGCAACGACCCGCCGGGTCGAAGATCGATCGACGCTTCCCTGGCCATCCAGCGGCACAAGCCCTCCTCGGAGGTGAACAGGTCGTACACGGTGGCCTGGTCGGCGTCGATGTCGATGGTGGCGGATGCGAGGAGCACTCAGGCCGTCCCTTCTTCGGCGACACGCTTGAGCGCCCCGAGCTTGTCGTTCCAGAACTGATCGAGGAACCGTCGGATGTCGGCGACACGTGCGAAGTCGACCGAGTAGAGCCGTCGGTTTCCATCACCGCGCACGGACACCAGCCCTGCAGTGCGCAGCACCTTCAAGTGTTGGCTCACGACCGGCTGGTCGAGGTCGGTCGCGTCGACGAGCGACCCGACCGGCCGCTCACCGTCCGCGAGCACCGACAAGATCGCTCGGCGGTCGCGGTGGCCGAGCGCCTTGAACGCTTGGTCATCGAGTCTCTCCGCGCACATGCAGATATTTATATATTCAAAACCGCCAGCGCGTCAAGCGACGGAGGCACGGTCGCCCGAGTCAGTCGAATTCGTCGGCGAGTTCGTGCAGCGAAGCGATCCGCTCGAAGTCGGCGCCGACGTGATCGTCGTACGGGTCGAGCAGGATCGGATGCAACCCCGCAGCCGAGGAGGCCCCGACATCCATCGTGACCGAGTCGCCGACATAGGCGAGACGCGACCGGTCGAACTCCGTGAACGACGGCAACGCATGATCGAAGATCTTCGGGTCGGGTTTGGCCACGCCGACCAGGTGGCTGTCGACGATCACCCGCATCGCGACGTGCTCGCCGTCGCCGACCTGACAGATCGACCGCCGCAGCATCGCCTCGATCTGGCCGCTCGCATTCGACACGACGCCCATCGGGACGCCGACCTCCGCGAGACGAGCGAGCGCCGCTCGGGATTCCGGGATCGGCCAGCGCCACGTGTGGTGGTAGCGCGTGCGATCGAGCACTTCGGATGCCTCGTCGACCTCGTGCTCGGGCACCCCGACAGCGCGCACGTACGCGTGGTTGTACACGTCCCACACCGTCTCGGCTGCCGACACGTCGGACTTCGCTTTCATACCGCGGTAGTGGGCACGGCGGTGCGCATCCACGGACGGATCGCCACCGAAGTACTCGAGGAGCGGGCCGAGCACCGTGGGGTCCGGGAGCACCAGGACCCCACCCGCGTCGAAGATGACCGCGTCGAATCGGCGCGCCATCGTCAGATCACGTCGATTCCGCATTGCGACGATGCGAACGCGTCGAACCGATCGCGTGCGTCGAAGTACTCGTCGCTCGACAGCACATCCTGCTGTTCGGGCGTGAGGTCCTCGCCGAAGCGTCCGCCGGAGGCCTCGAAGCCGAAGCCTTCAGCGAGAAGCGCTGCGTCGGCCGAGACCGAGCCTGATGTCGTGCGAGCGACGACCGCGAATGCGTCCGACACATCCTGGAGCGCAGCCGCGACCTGGGCATCGGAGCTGTTCGCGTCGAACTCGACGTCGTCGAGTTCGATCAATGCGGTCCTGACCTCGGCTGCGCCACGACATTCGACCGTGCCGGTCGGTTGTGTGGGGTCGATGGTCGGATCGGGGTCGGTCGACCCGCCGCGACTCGCCGTGCCCGTGGTGGCGGGCGGAGCGTCGGTCGTTGCGACGTCCGTGCCGACTGGCGCCGAATCGTCAGACGCCGGGTCGGTACCCGCAGATGACTCGACGTCGGTGGCGGCCGGCGCCTCCGACTCGGGTGTGGTCGCCGCCGGAGCATCGCTCGTGTCCGCCTCGGTGAACAGATCGTCGACGTCGGCGTCCACCACGGTCGTGGTCACCGCCGTCGTGGCGCTGACCTCCGGTTCGGCGTCGCCGCCACCGCAGGCAGCGAGCATGATGGACGCCGCCAACGCAACGGCGAGCCGTCGTGGGATTGAGTTCATCGCAGGAAAGCTACGCCACCAGACCGCTCCGGTGGCGCCGTGCTTCACGACAGCGTCGTGCGGAGGAAGTCGGTGAACTGCGGCCAGATGATCTCGGCCAGCTGCTCGTCGTAGGTGTCGAGTGCGTCATGCGGCGACATGAAGGCGTGACCTGTTCCCGCGTGCACCGTGAGCGTCGCCTCCTTGCCCAGCTCATCGAGTTGTGCTTGCAGCGCCCGAACGCCCTCAGGGGGAAAGAAGTCGTCCGTCTCGGCGAAGTGGCCCTGAACACGCGCCTCGATCCTGGACAGATCGGGTCCGTCATCGCCCGACGGGAAGCCGTAGAACGGAACCGCGGCCTTGACCCGGTCGGGGCGCAGTGCGGCGAGGACGAACGAGAGCATGCCTCCCATGCAGAAGCCGACGACGCCGACTCCGTCGCCGGTGGTGGCGTCGTGTTCGACGAGTGTGTCGACGGCGCCGCTCATGTCACGCGCGGCTCGGTCCGGGGGGAGTGCGTTCATGAGCGCACCCGCCTTGTCCATCTCGGTGTGCTCGGCGAGCTCTCCGTGATACAGGTCAGGCGCCAGCGCGACGAAGCCATCCGATGCGAGCCGATCGGCCATGGCCTTGATGCCGTCGTCGAGTCCCCACCACTCCTGCATCACGATCACTCCGGGCCCAGAGCCCGAGTCCGGAACGGCAAGGTAGCCGCGCGCATCGATCCCGTTGCTGGCGAATTCGATCATCGTTCCCATGGGCCCGAACGTAGACCGGGCACTCGTCTCCGAGACAGCCGGACCACGCTCGGACGGTCAGACGCCGCTGTCAGCGGCGCTCGGCACGAGCGATCACTGCTTGGCCAGGCCGGTCTCGGTGAGCGCCGGAATGACCTTCTCGCCGTACTGGGCCAACGTCTCGTCCTTTGCATCATGCTGCAGGTAGACCGCGAACTGATCGACGCCGAGCGACCGGAGCTCTTCGAGGCGTTCGATCTGTGTGGCGACCGGGCCGAGCAGACAGAACCGGTCGATCACCTCGTCAGGGACGAAGTCGACGTGTTCGCTCGAGGCGGAGCCGTGCTGGTTGTAGTCGTACGACTGGCGGCCGGCGATGTAATCGGTGAGAGCTTGCGGCACCCCGGCATCGGCGCCGTATCGATCGACGATGTCAGCCACATGGTTCCCGACCATCCCTCCGAACCAGCGGGTCTGATCGCGGGCGTACTCGATGTCGTCGCTCACGTACGCGGGCGCTGCGACACACATCGTGAGTTCGTCGGGGTCGCGCCCGGCATCGCTGGCAGCCTGTCGAACCGCGCCGATCATCCACTCGGTGATCTGCGGATCGGCGAGCTGGAGGATGAACCCGTCGCACGTCTCCCCGATCATCTTCAGCGCCTTCGGGCCGTAGCCCGCGCCCCACACCTCGAGTCGGCTCTTTCCCGCCCACGGGAGCGTGATGACCGAATCGTTGTGCTCGACACCGCGACCGTTCGCGAGTTCCCGGATGACGTGAACCGACTCTCGCATCGTCTTCAGCGTGGTCGGCTTACCGTTGGTCACGCGCACCGCCGAGTCGCCGCGGCCGATCCCGCACACCGTGCGGTTGCCATACATCTCGTTGAGCGTGGCGTACGTGGACGCAGTGACGGTCCAGTCACGCGTCGCCGGGTTCGTGACCATCGGCCCCACGATCACGTTGCGGGTCTCGGCGAGAATCTGGGAGTAGATGACGTACGGCTCCTGCCACAGGATGTGGGAGTCGAACGTCCATACGTGGCTGAAGCCGTAGGTCTCGGCCTTCCTCGCGAGGTCGATCACCCGAGCGGCGGGCGGGGTGGTCTGGAGAACGACACCGATGTCCATGTTGATCACGTCTCTTTCGTTGTCCGTACGAGCTGATTTCCGGTGAACCCCACGCCAGCGAGTGCAACTGGCGCCGTCGCGTGCCGCAGTCGGCCTGCGAGCGATGATCGTGCGCGCGACGACACCTAACGCGTCTCGGGGAAGCCCAGGTCGACACGGCTGGTGGCCGGGTCGGGCCACCTGCTCGTGACGACCTTGGCCTGGGTGTAGAAGTTGATGCCCTCGGGTCCGTACATGTGCGTGTCACCGAACAGACTGGCCTTCCAGCCGCCGAAGCTGTGGTAGCTCACCGGCACGGGTACCGGCACGTTCACGCCGACCATGCCGACCTCGACGTCGAATTGGAACCGACGCGCCGCGCCACCGTCGCGGGTGAAGATCGCCGTGCCGTTCGCGACCGGCCTGGCATTGATCGTCGCGAGGCCGTCCTGATAGCCCTGCACGCGCTTGACGCTCAAGACCGGACCGAAGATCTCGTCGTCGTAACACGCCATGCCCGGCTCGACGTGGTCGAGCAGCGTCGGGTTCACGAAGTAGCCCTCGGATGGGACGCCTTCCCGGCCGTCGACGACCACCGTCGCGCCGCCGTCGGCGGCACCATCGATGTAGCCCTTCACCTTGTCGCGGTGTTCAGCGGTGATCAGTGGCCCCATCTCGTTGCCCTCCTCGGTCCCGGCACCGACCTTGATCGACGGGATCCGGTCGGCGATCTTGCCGACCAGATCGTCGGCGATCTCGTCCGCGGCGAGGACGACGCTGATCGCCATGCATCGCTCCCCCGCCGAGCCGTACGCGGCGCTGACCGCAGCGTCGGCTGCCATGTCCAAATCGGCGTCGTTCAGGACCAGCATGTGATTCTTCGCACCACCGAGCGCCTGCACTCGCTTGCCGTTCTTGGTTCCCGTCTCGTAGATGTACTGAGCGATCGGCGTCGAGCCGACGAAGCTGACCGCTGCGACGTCGGGATGCTCGAGCAGTCGGTCGACCGCGACCTTGTCGCCCTGCACGACGTTGAAACAGCCGTCGGGCAGCCCCGCCTTCGCGAGCAATTCGGCGATGAACATGGTCACGGACGGATCCTTTTCGCTCGGTTTCAACACGAACGTGTTGCCGCACGCGAGCGCGTTGGCGAACATCCACATCGGAACCATCGCCGGAAAGTTGAACGGCGTGATGCCTGCGACCACCCCGAGCGGTTGGCGAATCGAGTAGACGTCGACGCCGGTCGATGCCTGCTCGGAGTACTCGCCTTTGATCAGCTGAGGAATGCCACAGGCGAACTCGATGTTCTCGAGTCCGCGGGCGACCTCGCCGAGCGAGTCGGACAAGACCTTGCCGTGCTCGGCTGTGAGCAACCGAGCGATCTCCTTGCGATTCGCGTCGACGAGTTCGCGGACACGGAACATGATCTCTGCACGCTTCGACAGCGACGTGGCACGCCACTCGGGCGCCATCCGCTTGGCCGTCGCGACAGCGATGTCGACCTCGTCGTTCGACGCGAGATCGACCACGGCCGTCTGCTGACCGGTGGACGGGTCGTAGACGGGGGAGGTGTTCCCGGAGGTCGACTCGACCACCTTGCCGTCGATCCAGTGTGAGATGCGAATCATGATGTGAAGAGATCCTTGTAGCCGTTGTTCTTGGATGCGCCCGCGACACGGGCATCGCTGCGCCCGCCGGACATGTCCAGCAAAGCGCGCGGATGAATCGTTCGCCAGCGCTCAGTGCAGGTATTGCGAGACGCTGCGCTTGACGAACTTGCCGTGGCCCTTGCGGCCGAGGTACGTGTCGTTCTCGACGACGACCATGCCACGAGCGATGACGGTGTCGACCTTGCCATCCACCTCGAAGCCCTCGAACGACGAGTGGTCCATGTCCATGTGGTGCTTGTCGTTGACACCGATCTTGGTCGTCCCGTTCGGATCCCACACGAGCACGTCGGCATCTGCACCGGGCTCGAGGACGCCCTTCTTCTCGAGGCCGAACATTCGTGCAGGCGTCGTGCAGCAGGTCTCGACCCAGCGCTCGAGCGTCATCTCGCCCATCACCACGCCCTGGTAGATCAGCTCCATGCGGTGCTCGACGCCGCCCATCCCGTTCGGGATCTTCGAGAAGTCTCCGAGCCCCAGCTCCTTCTGATCCTTCATGCAGAAGGGGCAGTGATCGGTCGACACGACCGCGAGTTCGTTCATCCGCAGACCCTTCCAAAGGTCCTTGTGGTGGTGCTCGTGCTTCGATCGCAGCGGCGTGGAGCACACCCACTTCGCGCCTTCGAAACCCGGCTGGGCGAGGTGGTCCTCGATCGACAGATAGAGGTACTGCGGACAGGTCTCGGCGAACACGTTGAGACCCATGTGCTGCGCTCGCGAGACTTCTTCGAGCGCCTCGGATGCCGACATGTGCACGATGTAGAGCGGGACATTGCCGGCCACCCGCGCGAGCTTGATCGCCCGGTGCGTGGCCTCCGACTCCAATTCCTCGGGGCGGGTGTAGGAGTGGTACTTCGGGTCGGTGTCGCCGCGTGCGAGCGACTGAGCGACGAGCACGTCGATCGCGATGCCGTTCTCCGCGTGCATCATCATCAGCCCGCCCGACTCCGATGCGTTCTGCATGGCTCGCAGAATCTGACCGTCATCGGAGTAGAAGACGCCCGGGTACGCCATGAACATCTTGAAGCTCGTGACGCCCTCGTTCTCGACGAGATACGTCATCGCCTTCAACGAGTCCTCGTTGACCTCACCGATGATCTGGTGGAAGGCGTAGTCGATGTGGCATTCGCCGGCCGCCTCTTCGTGGCGGGCTCCGAGGGTGTCGTAGACATCGGTCCCGACGGTCTGCGACGCGAAGTCGATGATCGTCGTGACGCCACCCCATGCAGCCGCACGAGACCCCGTGTCGAAGTCGTCCGCCGACACGGTGCCACCGAACGGCAACGACATGTGCACGTGGGCATCGACGCCGCCGGGCACGACGTATTTGCCGGTGGCGTCGATCGTCTTGTCGGGCGTGATGCCGTACGACGACGCGTGTCCCGGTGCCAGGATCGCGGCGATCGACTCACCATCGATCAAGACGTCGGCTTCTCGACGTCCGATCGCTGAGATGACGGTGCCGCCGGAGATGAGTGTGGTTGCCATGGATGCTCGCTTTCCTCGTCGGGGATTCACACGGAGTCAGACTCCGTTGTCGTCGTCAGTGTTCGGTGAGTTCGGTGTAGGCCTCGGGGCGACGGTCTCGGTAGAACTGCCAACCGTCGCGGGTTTCGCGGATGGCGTCGAGATCGAGGTCGCGCACGATCAGTTCCGGGTCGTGCGGATCACCCTTGTCGCCCA
>JBGCFW010000052.1:0-18332 GCA_045107155.1 Ilumatobacter sp.
ACCACGCCGTCACCTGGGTCGGTGATGTGCCACATCGCGACCTCGAGCGCGTGCAGTGCGCTGGTGAACGGCCTGACCGATTCCTCATCGGGTCGCCAACCATGTCGGCGCGCTTGGCGGTCTGCGTAGGCCGGAGCCAGCTCGCGTGCGAACGGCCCGTACCCGAGATCGCCCCGATCCAGATGGCCGCGTAGCGCGTCGACCACCGGATCGGGTGGGTCGAAGTCCATGTCGGCGACGAACGACGGCAGTACGTCGGAGTCGTACTTGTTCCATTTGATCCCGACCCGCCCGCGAGCGCGGGTCTCGCTGACGGTGAGCAGCTCGCCGTTCGGTGATCGCATGACCAACGGTACGCCGCACGATCGAGCCCATGGTCACCGAAGCCGAGCGTCCGCCGATGCGCCGGTTTCGCGTGCAACCCGTCAGCCCCCGTCGGTAGGTCGCGGGAGACCGATCGCTTCGTAGGAGTCTGCGCCGGCCTCGTACCGAGCCTGCGCATCGGACACCACGGCGAGCGCATCGGGGCGAGCGGCCACGTCGAAGAAGATCTGCGTCTCGTTGCGGCGGGCAGCGGCTGCACCGAGATCTCTTCCCTGGGCGTGGCTTCGCTTGCAGGCTTCGAGCGCCCACGCCGGCCACTGGGCGATGTGTGCGGCCCACGCGATCGACGCGTCTCGAAGCTCGGCATCGGGAACCACCTTGTTGATCGCCCCGATGCGTTCGGCCTCCATCGCGCCGATCGGGCGCCCGTCGAGGATCAGTTCGAGGCACTTGGTCGGCCCGACCAGCTTCGACAGCGTCGTGGTCCCGCCGCCACCCGGAATGATTCCGAGCGCGACCTCAGGCTGGCCATATGTCGCTGATTCCGCGGCGATGCGGAGATCGCATGCCCACGACAGTTCCGCGCCGCCTCCCCATGCCTGACCGTTGTTCGCAGCGATCGAGATCATGGAACTCTCGGCGATCAGGTCGAAGATGGTGGGCCCGGTCGGCGCGACGGAGCGGCCCTCTCTGATCGAGGCCTGCATGTCCATGATGGTTCTGAGCGACCAGTGGCTCACGAAGTAGCCGGGAGTGTCCGAAGCGAGCACGAACGCTCGACAGCCGGCATCTCCGACGGTTCGGATCGCCTGCAGGATCCCACGCGCCAACTCGGTCGAGCCGAAGTTGCGGGGCGGATCGGTGAACGCAATGAGGCCTACACCGTCCGCCGGATACGAGACGTTGACGGACACGGACATGGTGGGGCCTCCCAGTGATCGACCAAGCCAACGTACCCCTGGCGCTGCGCTCGATCTGAGTTCAGCGTGTCGGCCGTGACAAGCTCACAGCCATGTCTGACCGCGTCGCAATCACGATCACCGACGGCATCGCTGATGTCCGCCTCACTCGCGCCGACAAGCGCAACGCCCTCGACGGCGACATGTTCTTGGCGATTGCCGAGGCGGGGGAGCGTCTGAAGACCGAGCCGGGTGTTCGTGTGGTCGTGCTGTCGGGCGACGGAGCGTCGTTCTGCGCCGGTCTGGACTTCTCGTCGATGCAGGCGCTCGCCTCACCGAAGACCATCGAGGCACCGTCGGACCGTCCCGACGACAGCCCGGGAGCGATGGCCGACGGCCGCATCACGCATCTCGCGCAGCAGATCTGCTGGGTGTGGCAGGAGGTGCCCGTTCCGGTCATCGCTGCTGTGCATGGACACGCGCTGGGAGGTGGCATCCAGCTGGCTCTCGGTGCCGACATCCGGATCGTCCATCCCGACACGAAGCTGTCGGTGCGCGAGGTCTACTGGGGCATCGTGCCCGACATGACCGGCACATTCATGCTCTCGAACCTCGTACGGCCCGACGTTGCCAAGGAGCTCACGTTCACCGCTCGCGTGTTCGACGGGCGTGAGGCGAACGATCTCGGCCTGGTCACAAAGCTGAGCGACACGCCCTACGACGACGCGATGGCAATGGCCCGCGAGATCGCTGGGCGCAACCCCGGTGCGGTCCGAGGCGCGAAGTCACTGTTCAACGAGATGCTCCACGACGGCGCGGCCGAGCAGTTCGCGAACGAGCGTCGAGTGATTCACGCGCAGATCGGCACGCCGAACCAGGTCGAGGCTGTGATGGCCGGTATGGAGAAGCGCGAACCGAAGTTCGCCGACGTCTGACCCCTCGGTCCGAACCAGACCCGCGGCACCGCCGTGCGTTCGAGCTGACGGATGGGTCGGACGGGATCGTCACGTGTGGTGTGCAGGTCGACGCGCCAGACTGCTGCGATGAGCTTGATCGAGCAGATCCGCGCCGACCTCACCACCGCCACGAAGGCGAAGGACACGCTCTCGCAGCGGACCCTACGTTCGACGATCGCAGCGATCCAGGAGGCAGAAGTGAGCGGCAAGGAGGCGACGACGCTCGACGATGCCGGTGTGCAGGCCGTGCTGAAGGCGCAGGTCAAGCGTCGCATCGATGCCGCCGAAGCGTTCACCGACGGGGGAGCGACCGAACGCGCCGAGGCCGAACGCGCCGAGATCGAGGTCATCGAGCGGTACCTGCCTGCCAATCTGAGCGACGACGAGCTCGCCGCCATCGTCGAGGGCGTGTTCGCTGCCAACGGTTTCGAGACGAAGGCTGACATGGGCAAGGCAATGAAGGCTGTCAACGCCGAGGTCGCGGGTCGTGCCGATGGACGCGCCGTCGCCGACATGGTCAAGTCGCGTCTGTCCTGACTCGATCACCACGTCTTCCCACGCCCACCAAAGAGTGGAGTGATGATCGATGTGGTGTCCCCCAGGTGCCCTGACCACCCGATTCACGTACGGACGATCGTTCCCTCCGAGCCCACGGCGGCCTAGAGTAGGCAGCCCACCCGGCTCCGGTCGGGTGCGCCTCAGCGTCGAGGCACCTGCCGTCCGGTCAACGTCGACCCCGGCTCTGCGAGCGAGGTCAGCGTCGACCCGCGCGCAGCGTTCGATCCGTTCACCCGGGCTCGCGCCCGGACAACATCGCGAAGGATGTGCCCGATGACGACCACGCTGTCGACCCCGATGTCGAAGGCCCCGGGACCCACCGGTCTGTACGACCCCCGCGAAGAACACGACTCGTGCGGAGTGTCGTTCGTCGCGAACCTCAAGGGCGTGCGCTCCAACGAGTTGGTCGTGACCGGTCTGACCGCGTTGACCAACCTCGAGCATCGCGGCGCCACCGGCGCCGAACCCGACACGGGCGACGGCGCTGGCATCTTGCTGCAGGTTCCCGACGAGCTGTACCGCGAGGTCGTCGACTTCGACCTCCCGCCCGCCGGCGCCTACGCAACAGGCATCGCCTTCCTCCCCATCGACGAGCTGGCTCGCAAACAGGCCGAGGCTGCAATCGACGAAGCGATGACCGACGTCGGCCTGACAGTCCTCGGCTGGCGCGATCTGCCCGTCGACCCCGACTGTCTCGGCGCCACTGCCCGAGCGGCAATGCCCACGTTCCGTCAACTCTTCGTGAGCGATCCTGACGGCACGACCGGCCTCGAGCTCGACCGCAAGGCCTTCGTGGCCCGCAAGCGCAGCCGCCGCGAACTCGTCGATGACCTCGACACGTACTTTGCATCGCTGTCGAGCCGCACAATCGTCTACAAAGGCATGCTCACGACGCCTCAGCTGAGCGAGTTCTTCCCTGATCTCACCGACTCGCGTACCGAATCGGCATTGCTGCTCGTTCATTCGCGCTTTTCGACCAACACGTTCCCGTCGTGGCCACTTGCCCACCCGTACCGCTTCGTCGCACACAACGGCGAGATCAACACCGTGCAGGGCAACCAGAACTGGATGCGAGCACGCGAAGCGATGCTCGAGAGCGATCTGCTCCCGGGAATCGACCGGGCATTCCCGATCTGCACGCCTGGATCCTCCGACACCGCACGCTTCGACGAAGTCCTCGAACTGCTGCACCTCGGCGGGTACCCGCTCCACCACGCCGTCATGATGATGATCCCCAGCGCGTGGGAGAACGACAACACGATGTCGTCCGAGCTTCGGGACTTCTTCCGCTTCCATGCGTCGATGATGGAGCCCTGGGACGGCCCCGCGAGCGTCACGTTCACCGACGGCAAGGTCATCGGAGCGGTGCTCGACCGCAACGGCCTCCGCCCGAGCCGATACTGGGTGACCGACGACGACCTGGTCGTGATGGCCTCTGAAGTCGGCGTGATCGACGTGGATCCGAGCAAGGTCGTCGCGAAGGGCAGGCTGCAGCCCGGAAAGATGTTCCTCATCGACACCGATGCCGGACGCAGCGTGGCTGACGATGAAGTGAAGGCCCAGCTGGCAAGCGAACATCCCTACGGCGAGTGGCTCGATGCCGGAATGGTGAGTCTGGGCGATCTTCCCGAACGCGAACACGTCGTGTTCAGCCACGACAGCGTTCTGCGACGCCAGCAGATGTTCGGCTACACCCACGAAGAGCTGAAGATCCTGCTGTCGCCCATGGCGGCGAAGGGCATGGAAGCGCTCGGCTCGATGGGCACCGACACCCCGCTCGCCGTGTTGTCCGAACGCCCGCGTCTGGTGTTCGACTACTTCAAGCAGCTCTTCGCGCAGGTCACGAACCCGCCGCTCGACGCGATCCGCGAAGAGGTCGTGACGGCGGTGTCGTCGTCGGTCGGCCCCGAGGCGAATCTGCTCAAGCCCGGACCGGAGAGCTGTCGGCAACTGGCGTTGCCGTACCCGATCATCGACAACGACGAGTTGGCGAAGATCATCCACATCGACGACGACGGCGATCACCCGGGCCTGCGTTGCCATGTGATCTCCGGGTTGTACCGCGTCGCCGACGGCGGCGTCGGTCTCGCCGCTGCGCTCGACCGAGTGTGCGCCGACGCATCGGCCGCCATCGAGGGTGGCGCACGGATGCTCGTCCTGTCCGACCGCAACTCCGACACTGTCGACGCACCCATTCCGTCGTTGCTGCTGACCGCGGCCGTCCACCACCACCTCGTGCGCACCAAGCAGCGCACGATGACCGGACTCGTCGTCGAGTCGGGCGATGCGCGCGAAGTGCACCACATGGCGCTGCTGATCGGGTATGGCGCCGGAGCGATCAACCCCTACCTGGCGTTCGAATCGGTCGAAGACCTGATCGCCGAGGGCATGCACGGCATGGGCGGACTCGATCCGCACGTTGCGATCCGCAACTACATCAAGGCCGCCAACAAGGGCGTGCTCAAGGTGATGTCGAAGATGGGGGTGTCGACCGTGGCGTCGTACACCGGTGCCCAGATCTTCGAAGCGATCGGTCTCGGCGACGAACTCGTCGACAAGTACTTCACGGGCACGATCTCCAAGCTCGGCGGTATCGGCCTCGAGGAGATCGCCCGAGAGGTCGGTGCGCGTCATGCCGCAGCGAACCCGAAGCGGCCCGAGGAACGAGCGCATCGGAAGCTCGAACTCGGCGGCGAGTACCAGTGGCGTCGCGAAGGCGAGCCGCATCTGTTCAACCCCGAGACGGTCTACAAGCTCCAGCACTCCACCCGAAGCGGCCGCTACGACCTGTTCAAGGAGTACACGGCGACCGTCGACGACCAGTCGAAGAAGCTGATGACCCTGCGCGGGCTGTTCGAGTTCGCCGATGGCGACCGGCCGAGCGTCCCGCTCGACGAGGTCGAGCCGGTCAGTGAGATCGTCAAGCGGTTCTCCACCGGAGCGATGAGCTACGGCTCGATCTCGGCAGAGGCCCACGAGACACTTGCGATCGCGATGAACCGGCTCGGCGCCAAGTCGAACACCGGCGAGGGCGGCGAGGACGCTGAGCGCCTCTACGACCCCGAGCGTCGTTCGTCCATCAAGCAAGTCGCGTCGGGCCGTTTCGGTGTCACGAGCGAGTACCTGACGAACTCCGACGACATCCAGATCAAGATGGCCCAGGGGGCGAAGCCCGGCGAGGGTGGTCAGCTCCCTGGTCACAAGGTGTATCCGTGGATCGCGAAGACACGCCACTCGACGCCGGGCGTCGGGCTGATCAGCCCGCCGCCACATCACGACATCTATTCGATCGAGGACCTCAAGCAGCTGATCCACGATCTGAAGAACGCGAACCCCGAGGCACGAGTACACGTCAAGCTCGTTGCTGAGACGGGCGTCGGGACCGTGGCTGCCGGCGTGTCGAAGGCGAAGGCCGACGTCGTCCTCATCTCGGGTCACGACGGCGGAACCGGTGCGAGCCCGCTCACCTCGCTGAAGCACGCAGGTGGCCCGTGGGAACTCGGCCTCGCCGAAACCCAGCAGACGCTGATGCTCAACGGCTTGCGCGACCGCATCGTCGTCCAGGCGGACGGCCAGATGAAGACGGGTCGCGACGTCGCGATCGCGGCCCTGCTCGGCGCCGAGGAGTACGGCTTCGCAACCGCCCCGCTCGTCGTGTCGGGCTGCATCATGATGCGCGTCTGCCACCTCGACACGTGTCCGGTGGGCATCGCCACGCAGAACCCGGTGCTGCGTGAACGCTTCTCTGGTCAGGCCGACTTCGTCGTCAACTTCATGCAATTCGTGGCCGAGGAAGTGCGCGAGATCATGGCGCAGCTCGGGTTCCGCTCGATGGACGAGATGATCGGCCACGTCGAGTGCCTCGACACCCGTTCGGCCGTCGATCACTGGAAGGCGTCCGGCCTCGACATCGCTCCCGTCCTCGCCGTACCGGAGAACCCATACGGCCAGACGATGGTCCAGTCGGTCGGTCAGGATCACGAACTCGACGTCGCGATCGATCAACAGTTGATCGCCCAAGCGCGCAAGGCGATCACCGATGCGACGCCGGTGAAGATCGAGATGCCGATCCGCAACATCAACCGCACGACGGGCACGCTGCTCGGCCACGAGGTCACGAAGGTCCACCGCGGCGCCGGACTCCCGGACGGCACAATCGACATCACGTTCACCGGGTCGGCCGGACAGAGCTTCGGAGCGTTCGTGCCTGCAGGCATCCAGATGCGCCTCGTCGGCGACACCAACGACTACCTCGGCAAGGGGTTGTCTGGCGGACGGCTGATCGTGCACCCGGATGAGGGGGCGCCGTTTGCAGCCGAGAACCAGGTCATCGCCGGCAACGTCATCGCATACGGCGCGACCGGAGGAGAGATCTTCTTGCGCGGCATGGTCGGGGAACGCTTCTGCGTCCGCAACTCCGGTGCGCTCGCGGTCAGCGAAGGAGTGGGCGACCACGGATGTGAGTACATGACCGGTGGTCGCGTCGTCGTGCTCGGTCCGACGGGCCGCAACTTCGGCGCCGGCATGTCGGGCGGGGTCGCATTCGTCTACGACCCTCACGGCGAGTTCGGCGAGAAGGTCAACTACGAGATGGTCAAGCTCGAGGAACTCGACAACGACGACCGATCGTGGTTGCACGACACCGTGGTCCGCCACCGAGACCTCACCGGGTCCCAGGTCGCGGCTGACGTGCTCAGCTCGTGGGCCGTCGAGGTCGCCAAGTTCCGCAAGGTGATGCCCACCGACTACAAGCGTGTGCTCACCGTCATCGAAGAATCCGCGAACGCCGGTCTGTCCGAGGACGAGACCGTCTCCAAGATCATGGAAGCAGCGAGGGTCTGATCATGGGCAAGCCCACAGGGTTCCTGGAATTCGAACGCAACGACGCATCGCACCGCCCGGTGCCGGTCCGTCTGAAGGACTGGAAGGAGGTGTACGAGCCGTTCCCCGCCGAGGAGTTGAACAAGCAGGCAGCACGGTGCATGGATTGCGGAATCCCGTTCTGCAACAACGGCTGCCCGCTCGGCAACCTCATTCCCGACTGGAACGACCTCGTCTACCGGGACCAGTGGCAGGACGCCATCGAGCGCCTGCACGCCACGAACAACTTCCCCGAGTTCACCGGCCGGCTCTGTCCGGCTCCGTGCGAATCGGCGTGCGTTCTGGGAATCAACCAGGACCCCGTCGCGATCAAGCGCGTCGAGGTCGAGATCATCGACCGTGCATTTGCCGAGGGGTGGGTCGAGCCACACGTGCCCTCGGTCCGCACCGGCAAGAAGATCGCAGTCATCGGTTCCGGCCCGGCCGGTCTTGCAGCCGCGCAGCAGTTGACGCGAGCCGGCCACGACGTGGTGGTGCTCGAGCGCGCCGACCGCATCGGTGGTCTGCTTCGCTACGGCATCCCCGAGTTCAAGATGGAGAAGCGCCACATCGACCGTCGCCTCGAGCAGATGGAGGCCGAGGGAACCGAGTTCCGCACCAATGCCGGTGTCGGCGAAACCGTCGACATGGAAGTGCTCCGTGCGAGCCACGACGCGGTGGTCCTCGCTTGCGGAGCGACCCAGTGGCGTGATCTCCCGATCCCGGGCCGCGAGCTCCAGGGCATCCATCAGGCAATGGAGTACCTCCCCCCATCGAACCGGGTCCAGCTCGGCGACCTGGAGGAGAGCCCGATCGACGTCGCTGGCAAGCACGTCGTCATCATCGGCGGCGGCGACACAGGAGCTGACTGTCTCGGCACTGCGCATCGCCAGGGTGCGGCTTCGGTCACCCAACTCGAGATCATGCCCATGCCGCCCGAGGAGCGCGCCGCTCAGCGCAACCCGTGGCCGCAGTTCGCGATGGTGTACAAGGTCACGTCAGCGCACGAAGAGGGCGGCGACCGCATCTACTCGGTCAACACCGAAGAGTTCCTCGACGATGGCAACGGCAACGTCAAGGCGCTGCGCATCCACGAGGTCCAGATGGTCGACGGCCGCTTCGAGAAGGTGGAGGGCACCGACCAGGAGCTCCCCGCCGACTTCGTCTTCCTGGCACTCGGCTTCGTCGGACCGGAGAAGGACTCGTGGCTCGATGACATGGAGCTCGAGTACGACCAGCGTGGCAATGTCGCACGCAACGACGACTACATGACGAACCAGCCCGGCGTCTTCGTCGCCGGTGACATGGGTCGTGGCCAGAGTCTGATCGTGTGGGCCATCGCCGAGGGACGCGCCGCCGCGGCTGGCGTCGACGAGTACCTCATGGGGGAGACCCGCCTCCCGGCGCCGATCCCACCGACGGCGCGACCCCTGATGTGACATGATGCGGCCCATTGCAGGCCGTAGAGTCTCGTCAATGAGCGTGAGGACGACCCATCGCATCGCCGCTGTCGGCGCGCCGCTGCTTGCCGCGGCACTCGTTTTGGGTGCGTGCGGCGGTAGCGACACCGACGCAGAGTCGCGTCCGACCATCGAACTGACGGCGGGTGAGACCGCTTTCGTCACGATCGCACCGGCGAGCACCATTCCCGAGGCCGCTCAGACTCCAGACGACGAGACCACCGAACCCGGAATCACCGAGTACACGATCCAGGCGGGCGATTTCCCGCTCGGCGTTGCCGACAAGTTCGGCGCCTCGTTGGAGGACATCGCGGCACTCAACGGCTGGACCAACTGTCTCGTCACCGGGTGCCCGGAGTTCCCCGGGCCAGGCACCACGATCATCGTTCCGGGGAGCGCCGCCGTGGCACCCTCGAACGACACGACCGAGGTGGCAGCTGAGACAGACACCGAAGAAGTGGTCGAAGGTGAGACGGGCGAAGCGATCCCCGAGCCGGCCGGCGACACCTGCGAGGCCGGGAGTTACACGATCGAAGCCGGCGACTTCGAGGGGCGCGTGGCGGACAAGTTCGACATCACGGTGGACGAGCTCCGTGCCGCCAACGCCCAGACGGCGAACTACAGCGTGTTCTTCGTGGGCCTCGACATCGTCATTCCCGCTCGCGACAACTGCTGAGCCTGCCGACGGTGCGGGGCCTGCCCCGGTACGTCGCGAGAGTCGGTCAGAGCTGGTCGAAGACGAAGTTGATCTGCTTGACGACGTCCATCGTTGCGCTCGAAGCCGCGGAGTAGCGGTGACCAGGGAACAGGATCGTCTCATCGGGCACCTGTGACAACATCCTGAGGCTCTGGCCCATCAGCTGGGGATCTGAGCCTGGTAGGTCGGTGCGTCCGCACCCTTCCAGAAAGAGCGTGTCGCCTGCGACGAGGCGGCCGTCGACCATGAAGCACTGACTTCCCGGTGTGTGCCCCGGTGTGTGCACCAGTGTGATGTCCACGCCCCCGACCTGTACGACATCTCCGGAGGCATGCGTGACGAGGTGCTCGTCGGACACGTCGGTGGTCTTGCGGACCCACTCGGACTCATCGGCCTGGATGTGGATCGGACAATCCACGCGGTCCAGAAGGGCCGTGATGCCTTCGATCTCGTGACCCATCATCGATCCGCCCACGTGATCCGGGTGGTAGTGGGTCGCGAGGACACCGGTCACCGTCATCGCATCGGCTTCCACCACGTCCACGATGTCGTTCACGGCGTAGGCGGGATCGACCAGCACACACTCACCCGTGGCGCGGTCGCCGATCGCGTAGACGAAGTTGACCATCTGCTGAGCGACCGGGTCGTCGGCGGCGAAGTCCTTTCCGGACAACAGTTGGCGGAAGTAGAGGCGATCATCGGTGGTCGGCACTCGGCCAGCGTACGCTTCGGAGGATGACGGAACAGATCCGGTACGGCGTGATCGGCACCGGGATGATGGGTGTGGAGCACATCCAGAACATCCTCGCAATGGACGGAGCGGTGGTCACGGCGGTCGCCGACCCGAATGCCGAGTCGAAGGAGGGGGCGAAGATCGCGGTGCGTCCCTGGTTCGACCAGAAGCCGTACCAGCACCAGCTCGTCGGGAAGGGCGAGGGAGGGCCCGAGGCGCCGCCGGAGGTCGCCGTATTCGACTCCCACGTCGACCTGCTCGACTCCGGCCTCGTGGACGCCGTGGTGATCGCGTCCCCCAACAACACCCACGTGGAGATCCTGCTCGACGTGCTCGAGCGACCCATTCACGTCCTCGTCGAGAAGCCGCTGTGCACCACGCTTGCCGACTGTCGTCGCGTGGTCGATGCTGCCGAGGCCAGCCGTGAACGCTTCCCCGACCGCATCGTGTGGATGGGACTCGAGTACCGCTACATGCCGCCGATCCGTCGCCTGCTCGCGGAGATCGGCAAGGACACCATCGGTGAACCACACATGGTGGCGATCCGCGAACACCGGTTCCCGTTCCTCCAGAAGGTCGACAACTGGAATCGGTTCAGCCGCAACACGGGCGGCACGCTCGTCGAGAAGTGCTGCCACTTCTTCGACCTCATGCTCACGATGATCGACTCCGAGCCCGTTCGCGTCATCGCCTCGGGCGGCCAAGACGTGAACCACCTCGACGAGCGCTACGACGGCGAGACCCCCGACATCTTGGACAACGCCTTCGTGATCGTCGAGTTCGCGAACGGCGCACGAGCGATGCTCGACCTGTGCATGTTCGCCGAAGCGAGCAAGAACGAGCGTGAAGTCAGCGTCGTCGGGCCCAAGGGCAAGCTGGAGGCGCTCGACACCGAGAGTCTGTTGCGTATCGGCCGCCGCACCGACGACATCGTGAGCGGCATCAACGTGGTGTCCGAGGAGACGATCAAGGCGTCTGACGTGAAGCACGTGGGCCTCCACCACGGCGCGAGCTATCTGGAGCACGTCGACTTCCTCGACACCATCAACGCCGGCGGAACTGCTGCGGTCACGCTGATCGACGGACTCATGTCGGCCGCGATCGGCTTCGCCGCACACCGCTCGATCGAGACCGGACTGCCGGTTCGATTGGCCGAGTTGGCGGAACTGGAGGGCGTGGAGGCACTGCGGTGAGCGCCGCGGAGGTCCCACCGACACAACTCACCTCGCTGGAGGCAGGCGAACGAATCGTGTACGGCGGTCGCTTCGTCACCACGGTTTCCCCCGAACTGGCGGACGCGTTCGAGCCTGGCGATCGCCTCGTCGTGGTGCAAGCCGACGGCGCGTTGCTCCACATCCCCGAGCGAGAGGCGGGGGTCGTCTCGGAGGCGCTGACGCGAACGAGCGCGGCGTTCCACGCCCTTGCATCGGTCGACGACGCTTCGATCACCGAGTTCTTCGATCGCTTCGCCGCCCTCCTCGAAGACGACGAGGTGTTCGCGCCGGTCGCGATCGCGAACGCCGCCGACGTCGGCGCCGCTGCGGCGAAGGGGCGATCGACCACCAGGCTCGAACTCACCGCGAAGATGCGCGCCGACATGGCGGCCGGTCTGCGCGTCTGGCGCGACACCACCGGATCTCGCGACGTCGCCGTTGACCGGATCGATCACGATGGTTGGTCGGTCGAGGCACGGCGAGCCCCGCTCGGCGTGGTCGGGTTCGTCTTCGAAGGTCGCCCGAACGTCTTCGCCGATGCATGCGGTGTGATCCGCAGCGGAAACACCGCTGTGTTCCGCATCGGCTCCGACGCGCTCGGAACTGCCACGGCGATCATGGAGCATGCACTCCGCCCGGCCGTCGTCGCAGCCGGGCTGCCCGACGGCGTGGTCGAGCTGATTCCCAGCGCGGCTCGCAGTGCCGGGCACGCGCTGTTCAGCGATGACCGGCTCGCGCTGGCCGTCGCCCGAGGTTCCGGCGCGGCGGTGGCACAACTCGGTGCGGTGGCGTCCCAAGCCGGCGTGCCGGTCAGCCTTCATGGCACCGGTGGCGCCTGGATCGTGGCAGGAGCCGCTGCTGATTCAACCGAACTGCACGATGCGGTGGAGCATTCGCTCGACCGCAAGGTGTGCAACACGTTGAACTGCGCCGTCGTGCTCCGCACGCGTGCCGCCGAGCTGGTTCCCGTCGTCGTCGACGCGCTTCGCGCAGCTGCGTCGACTCGCGGCACCGAGCCGCGGCTCCACGTCGTCGAGGGCTCCGAGCAGTTCGTTCCCTCCGAGCTGTTCGACACGACCGTCCTGGTCAACCGAGCCGGCGGCGACGTCGAGGAACCGATGGCCACGTCCATCACGCCCGACGGCTTGGCCACCGAGTGGGAGTGGGAGGGCTCGCCCGAGATCACGCTCGTCGTGGTCGACACCGTCGCCGAGGCGACCCGAGCGTTCAACACACACAGCCCGCGTTTCGTCGCGTCGCTGCTGAGCGACGATGCGATCGAGCAGGAGCACTTCTGGTCGACCATCGATGCTCCCTTCGTCGGGAACGGCTTCACCCGTTGGGTCGATGGGCAGTACGCGCTCGACCAGCCGGAACTCGGACTCTCCAACTGGCAGGGAGGCCGGATGCTCGGACGCGGCGGAATTCTCTCAGGCGACAGCGTCCACACGGTTCGCTACCGCGCCACGGTGACGGACACGAGCACGCATCGCTGAACGATGCCGTTGCCCGCACCATCGTCGACGCCGCCGCCACGACCGTCGTCGATCGCTGCACCTCCGCCACCACCATCTCCGCCGCCGGCGCGGTCGAGTAACGGGTGGGGGCCGCCGACGACACCACCTGGGCTGATCCTGCGTTCTGCGGCACCGGCATTCCATCCGGGTCGCGCTCCTCACGAGACGCTGCCGCTCGCGGCAGGCATCGGCGCGCTGCTCGTTCTCGTCGCATCTCTGCTCGGCTCGAAGTTCGCGCTCGATGCACTGGTGGGATTCGAGTGGCCGGTCGTCATCTACGTCGCCTTGCTCGGCGTCATCGGCTACGGGCCGTCGCTCGTGTGGTGGTGGTACTCGATGGCGCGGTGGGGGAATGCCCAGGGGCTACGCGGACGCCTCCACGCTGCGGGCGTCCGCCCGAAGTGGCGAGACCTGGCGTGGGGCCCATTGATCTGGCTGTGCACCATCCTGGTCCAAGCGGCGATCACGGCCATCGTCCTGGTCCTCGACGTGCCGATCGCATCGAACACCGACGGTGTCGATGAGCTCACATCCGATCGCACCTACACCATCGCCATCGTCATCACCGCAGTCGTGGCCGCCCCGCTGGTCGAAGAGCTGGTGTTTCGCGGCATCGTGATGCGTTCACTGCTCTCGAAGATGCCAGCTGTGCCGGCGATCGCGCTCCAAGGTGTCCTGTTCGGCGTCGCCCACGTCGATCCGGTGCGCGGCGTCGGCAACGTCGGCCTCGCGATCGTGCTCTCGGTGGTGGGCATCGCGTTCGGCGCGGCGGCGTTCTGGTTGCGTCGCGTCGGTCCCACGATCGTGGCGCACGCGATCTTCAACGGATTCGTGATGTTCTTGCTCTTGAGCGGTGTCCGCGACCGGTTGCTCGAGGACAATCCCGACCCGTTCGACCTCGAGGGTCGATCAGCCGCCGCGCTGATCGTCGAAGAGGTCGCGGTTGTCGATGAGGCGAACGTCTCCGAACCACACAGCAGTCGCGATCCGCACCGCTCCCACTGATCGTCCGGTCTCGGCGAAGTCAGTCACCTCTTCGAGCGTTCGCTGGTCGAAGACCGTGGTGTACTCGTGTCGTGCCAGCGGTTCGGCATTCACGACTGCGAGCGCGGCGGCCACCGCATCGATCGGACTCGATCCCGATTCCGCAGCGGCGTCGATCGCGGCGTCGAGCGACCGGGGCACGCAGACCGCAGCTGCTCGCTGATCGGTATCGAGGCGAACGTTGCGGCTCGACTGGGCGAGACCATCGGGATCGCGCACGATGGGGTGTCCCACGACGTCGACGCCCGTGTCGAGATCCGTGGCCATCTGCGTCACGATCCGCCACTGTTGGTAGTCCTTCATGCCGAACATCGCGACGTCGGGGCGAACCGCGTTGAACAACTTGAGGACGACCGTCGCGACGCCCTCGAAGTGGCCTGGGCGGCCGGGGCCTTCCATCAGGCCGGCGAGCGCTCCGGGCACGACCCGCGTCTGGAACCCGTCGGAATACATCGCCTGTCCGGTCGGGGCGTAGACGGCTGCGACACCGGCGGCCTCGCAAGCGTCCACATCGGCATCGATGGGTCGCGGATAGCTGTCGAAGTCGCTGCGCTCGTTGAACTGAAGCGGGTTGACGAAGATCGACACCACGACGTCGTCGCAACGCTCGGCTGCACCTGCGACGAGCGCGAGGTGCGCGTCATGCAATGCACCCATGGTCGGCACGAGCCCGATGGTTCGCCCGGCGCGGCGACGGTCGTCCGCCCAGGCGCGCATCTCGGCCGGCGTCTTCAAGGTCTCCACGACGTCGAGGCTATTCCGCAACCAGGTCGACCCAGGCGGCCGCCTCGCCGAGTGTGCTGGCCGCCACGACCGCATGCGTGCACGCGAGAGCGAACACCTCGGCGCCGGCAGCCAACACGAGGTTCACGTCGCGGATTCGATCGACCAGCGGATGGACACCCGTCGCGAGGGCGAACACCGAGTCGCCGTCGGTCATTGCGTGAGCCGGACGAATTGCACGCGCCAGTCCGTCGTGTCCGACAGCAGCGAGCTTGGAGGACATCGCCTTGTCGAGCGCAACGTCGGTAGCGATGACGCCAATGGTCGTGTTCAGGCTGACCGCGGGGCGAGCCGAACCGGCCTCGCGGACGCGCGTGCGCGCAGCGGCAGAGACCCGACGTGGGAGACCGGGGCCAGGGACCCACGGCAGGCCGGTGTCCGGATCGATCGGGGATCCATTCGAGTTGACGACGGCGACCGCTCCGACGGTCACGGTCGCGGCGCCGATGGTGATCTGGGCGCTCGCGGTGCCGACGCCGCCTTGCAACCCTCCTGCTTGCGCTCCGGTGCCCGCGCCGACCGAGCCCCAGGCGGGACGGGTGCGACCGCGAAGGGCCGCGCGTGCGGCACGTTCACCGAAGGTCGCGTCCGGCCGGTTGGCAAACGAACCACCTCGTGCGAGGTCGAACACGACGGCGCCAGGCACGACCGGAACCACGTGGTCCTTGATCGGGAAGCCGAGACGAGCCTCTTCGAGCACGCGGACCACGCCGTCGGCGGCCGCCAGCCCATAGGCGCTGCCGCCCGTGAGCGTCACGGCATGGATCTGTTCGATCAGATTCTCGGGGCGCAGCGCGTCGGTCTCTCGGGTGCCAGGGCCGCCGCCGCGAACGTCGACACCGGGAGTCGCTCCCCGGGGTACCAGCACGACGGTCGTACCGGTCTGCCAGCCACGGCCACGCCGCTCATGGTGTCCGAGGTGGACGCCGGGAACGTCGAGGATCGACCCGAATGGAGTGTCGTACTGCGCAAAAACGGCCATGTCAGTCCCAGAGGATGCGGAGGTCACGCTCGGGGTCGAGGACGATGTCGTCGACCGGGCCGATCCGCTGTGTCGCTCGATCAGCCAGTTCGTATGCGACCCACGGGGCTGTGCCCGAGCGGGCGAACTCGATGATCGCGCCCGACAACCGTGCCGCGACCGCCCGGCGATGCTCGCCCGGACCGGTGAACATCTCAGCGCCGTGCGTCTCGAGCGTGTCGAACGCAAAGGGCAGGTCGAGTCCATGACAGGCGCCCAGTGCGCCGCCGAACGCCGTCGACTCCATCTCGAACTGGTACATCCACGTCGAGCCGGCGGACTCAGCTCGCGCCTCGGCGAGACGCTGTGCTGGTCGCCGGAACACCTCGTCGGTCTGCATCGCCGCCACGAGCCGATTGGCGTCGTGGTTCGGTCGCGCCCGCGAATAGGCCTCGATCGCTTCGTCGGCGCGGGCGCCGAATCGGTGACGGAACTGTCGCGCAGCCTCGTCGTCGCCCCACGCCGCTCGGGATCCGTCGAACGCTGTGTACAACTGCATCTCGTCACGGTTGGTTCCCAGGACGAGAGGCCGGGTGTCGCTCGCCGCGACATCGATGATCGATGTCGGGAACACGGCGGAACCATCGGTGGGCGAGAAGTGCTGCATCCCGCCGACGGTTCCGAGAAAGCGTTGCTGGCCGTCGAGAAGATCACGCATCGACGCGGATCGAAGCCCCGAACGATCCTGGTCGAGCGACGCGAGGTATCGATCCGCCAAATCGAGCGCCGTGTCGCGATCGCGGAACTGGGTGAGTGACGGACTCATCGCCCACGCTCGATGGAACAGTTCATCAGCCGACGGTGCCGCCATCAACGACACGACGCTCGACCCTCCCGCCGACTCGCCGAAGACCGTGACCTGGCCGGGATCACCGCCGAAGTCGCCGATGTGGCGCCGGATCCACCGGAGCGCCGAGATCTGATCACGCGTCCCCAGATTCAGATCATCGAAGAAGCCGAAGACACCGAGGCGATAGTTGATCGTCACGACCACGACATCGCCGCGCTCGGCCATGGCCGCGCCGTCGTACCAGGCCATCGCACCGGTTCCGGTGACGAAGGCACCGCCATGAACGAACACGAGCACCGGCCGACGACCATCGTCGGCGGCAGGCGTGAAGACGTTGAGGAAGAGGCAGTCTTCGCTCATCTCGAGATCGCCGGCGCCGAGCAGCTGTTCGAGGATGCCTCCGAGCTGAGGCGCCTGCGCCCCGAAGGCCGCTCCACCCGCATCGGTCTCGACACGCTCGACATCGTCGGGTGGCTCCATGCGTTCGGCCCGTGCGTATCGGAGACCTCGGAACTCGACCGAGGAGCCACGGTCGATACCTTCGAGTCGCGTCACGGCACCGAAGCTAGACCGCGGAGGCTGCACCCGCCTCGCTCGCCCGTGGTTCCGTTCGATGGCTCATGGTGCATCGAACTGCGGCTCAGAGTTCAGGATCGGACGTCGGGCGCGTAGCTTTGCGACGTGCTCGAACGCGCGCCAGTCCCCGACACGCCGGTCCGGCGTCTGCTGACCGGGGTCAAGCGGGCCGCCGGCGACCTGGTTCACCTCGGACGCGACCTCACGGTGGAACTGGGCGCGATCGGTCCCGACACGCGTCGCGGCAAGCGCTTCGGCGCGTTGGGTCAGAACTCGGTGGTGTGTTTCCCGCCGAACGCGATCTTCAACGAGCAGTACATCCACATCGGCGAAGGCACGCTGTTCGGGCCACAGATCACCCTGTCCGCTGGGATGGTGCCCGGCCAGGCGATGGTGACCGATCCGGTCATTTCGGTGGGCGATCGCTGTCTGATCGGCAAGGGGAGCGGCATCGTCGGCCATCTCGAGATCGTGATCGGTGACGACGTGTGGACGGGCCATCACGTCTACATCACCGACCAGAACCACGGCTACGAACAGCTCGACCTGCCGATCTCCCAGCAAGTGATGCCGGAGCGACCGGTGTCGATCGGAGACGGGTCGTGGCTCGGCCACGGCACAGTCGTGTTGCCCGGCGCGAAGATCGGCAAACACGTGGTGGTCGGCGCCAACAGCGTCGTCAGCGGCGAGCTACCCGACAATTGCGTGGCCGCTGGCGCGCCGGCGCGCGTGATCAAGCAACTCTGAGTCATCGACGGCCGGATCCAGTCCGGCCGGCGCCAGCGGGCCCGAACGAGAGCACCGTCTGAAGGAATCTCGTTCGCTTCCACAGCCCTTGTGCCCCAGACTGATTCGATGGGGAGAGCCTTCGACCAGATCACCGCACCGATGCGCGAGTTC
>JBGCFW010000053.1:0-5310 GCA_045107155.1 Ilumatobacter sp.
AGGTCGAAGTCGGAGTGCTCGGCGAACGCGCCATCGAACTCCTGGCGCCGTACGCACACCATCGCACGACCGGGCGCCCCTACGTGGTCCTCAAGCTCGCCGCCAGCCTCGATGGCCGCACCGCTGCTCCCGATGGCACGAGCCAATGGATCACGGGACCCGACGCGCGTCGAGACACTCACCTCCTGCGGGCCGAGAGCGACGCCATCCTGGTTGGCGCCGGCACCGTTCGCGCTGACAACCCGGCACTCGACGTCCGGTTGATCGACGGGCCCGATCCCCGCCGAATCGTGCTGGGTACCGCGCCAGCCGGCGCCGCCGTACATCCGTGCACGGAATTGCTCGGCGACCTCGAGGCCGTCCTCGACCGGCTCGGAAACGAGAACGTCGTCCAACTGCTGGTCGAAGGCGGGGCCTCCGTCGCCGGTGACTTCCACCGAGCGGGCCTCGTCGACCGCTACGTCGTCTATGTCGCCCCCGCGCTGTTCGGTGGAGATGACGGACGCGGTCTCTTCACCGGAGCAGGCGCGGCGACCATCGACGATGTCTGGCGAGGACGGGTTCTCGGCGTCCACCAACTCGGCGATGACGTCCGGATCGACATCGGGCCTGCTTGAGCTCCCCCGGCCCTGTTACGGTCGCCAGCATGGCCCGGTGGCTCGACGAACGTGAAGCCACCGCGTGGATCGAAGTGGCCGGGCTCGCCACTCGACTGCCCGCCGCGCTCGACTCGCAGTTGCAGCGCGACGCCGATCTGAGCTTCTTCGAGTACATGGTGCTCTCCATGCTCGACATGTCCGACGAGCGCACCCGGCGGATGAGTGACCTCGCTGCGCTCACCTCGGCATCGCTCTCACGACTGTCACACGTCGTGTCCAGACTCGAGAAGCGGGACTACGTCAAACGGTCTCGATGCAAGGGCGGCGTCGGGCGGGCGACGAACGCCACGTTGACCGACGCCGGCCACGCGAAGGTCGTCGAGGCCGCGCCCGGGCACGTCGCTGCGGTGCGGGAACTCCTCATCGACGCGCTGACACCAGCGGACCTCGATGCCCTCATCGACGTCGGAAGTCGGGTGCGTCCGCGCCTCGACGCAGCTGCTCCGCTTCCCGCCACCGCGCCGAACTCCTCGGGCCGGCCTGACGCGCCGGGCGACTGAGTTCGGGGCGACTCGGCGCGTTCACGCCGCACTGCGAGAACGGGTTCGCCGACATCGGGTGCGATTCGTCTCGCGATCGCGGCGGGCCGCGACGACCGGCGTCGAGAGCACCATCGCCGTCGGCGTGACGCCCGAGCCACCACGATGCCTGAGGTTGTTCAGGCAGCGGTGGACGTCAGCCACGCCCCGTCATCGACGAGGCATCGGCGTTGGTGTCGAACTGCCGGACGAGTGCACCGACGATCGGGATCGCCGCGGCGATGTGCATCGCGTTGAGCCACACGCCCGTGGCGACTTCTTCGCTCGCGCTGAACGAGAAGATGCCGTAGCCGATGAGGCCGACGACGCAGATTCCGGCGAAGACAGCGGCCCCGGCGGACAGCAGCCGCCGACAGAGTGCGGCCAAGCCGAGGCCGACCACGGCACCGAACACGGTCGCGATCAGCGCCGCCCCGATCTCGAGTTCTTCGGGCGCGTCGGCGCCGGGTGAGGTGACGAGGAGCGGCCCCGAGACCGCGTCGCCGATCAAGAAGGTGGCAACGACGGCAACCAGTGCCGCGAGTGTTCCGAAGAGGGCTGCTTTCAACATGATGATGTCCGTTTCGTTGAGATTGGGTTGGGTTGCGTTGCTGTGTTCGCTCGTGGTGAGGAGTTCACCCACCGACCGAGCAGCCCCGTTGCCGATCAGTCGGCGTCGGTCTCCCGGGCGGAGAGAATTCGTGTGGCGATGCGTTCCAGTTGGTGGACCTGAGTGCGACTGAGCGGATCGAAGACCAGACGCCGGACTTCGGCGACGTGACCGGGGGCCGCGGCGGCCAACGCGTCGAAGCCAGCGTCGGTGAGGATTGCCAACGTCGAACGTCCATCATCGGGATCCGGCCGTCGCTCGATCCACCCCGACTCCTCGTGCCGCCTGACGACTTGGGACAAGCGGGGCAGCGACCCTTCGGTCAAGGTTGCCAACTCGCTCATCCGCAGTGACCGGTTGGGCACGCCCGACAAGATGACCATCACCTGATAGTCGAAGTGAGTCATGGACGATTCGGCCCGGAGCTGTCGGTCGAGCGCTGCAGGCAGCGTGAAGAACAAGGTCATCAACCCGATCCACGCGGCGCGTTCTTCCTCGTCGAGCCACTCGGTTTCGCTGTGTTCGGTCATGTCCCGATCTTGTCGGACACGACGTCACCGAACCTGTACCCCGAACTCGGAATCCAGCCCATGACGTTGTCCTCGTGATAGTCGCGATGACCGAGGTCGCCCTCGGCGGCACCGACGGCGACCATGCCGGGCAGGAGGTGCTCCTCGCGAGGATGAGCGATCCGCGAGTGCGGGGCGTCCTCCCATGCGACGAGACGGGCGACGCGGTCGTCCGTACTGCTCTCGACCAGCGTGGCGGTCAGCCATGCGTCGAACGCTGCCGCCTCGACCGGCACATTGCGCAGGCGCATGTTGTGGAAGCTCGGCACGCCACTGCCGATGATCAGCACGTTCTCGTCTCGGAGCGGAGCGAGCGCTCGGCCGGCCGCCAGATGCTCGGCGGGATCGAGACCATCGCGAAGCGACAGCTGGACGATGGGAACGTCGGCGTCGGGGTACGCAACGAACATCGGTGCGTACACGCCGTGATCGAAGCCTCGCTCGGCGTCGGTTCGCACGGGAATGCTCGCGGCGGACAACAGCTCGACGACACGCTGCGCAACCTCCGGCGAACCAGGCGCCGGGTATTGGATCTCGTAGGTGTGCTGAGGAAATCCGTAGTAGTCGTAGATCATCGGCGGGTTCGGGGTGGCCTGCACCGTGAACTCCGGCTCTTCCCAGTGCGCCGACACGAGCAGGATCGCATCTGGTCGGCGCGTGATCTGCTGAGGAATCTCGCGCAGCGCGTCAGCGAGACCTGAGAAGTTGACGGGCATGACCGACTCGTCGAGCCACGGCCAAGGCCCACCTCCGTGGCTGATGAAGTAGGTGGGTAGCTGTGTGTTGCTCATGAGATCTCCTTGATGGACAGGTCGGGGGGGCGGGGGGGGATACGTGAGGTGGCGGACGGCAGAACGACTCAGAACCGAACCGCAGCACGGCGACGAAGAGGGAGAGGCCGCCGAGCACGATTGCCGGGACCGCTGCCCCGAAGCCGTCGCCACGGCGGATGTGCACGACGGCAGCACCGGCCATGGTCAACACCAGGCCGATCGCGGCGATCGGGCTGAGGATCGGCGCCACGTCGACGAGGGGAGGCAGCACGAGTCCGATGCCGCCGAGCACTTCGGCGGCACCGATGCCGCGAACCTGCGATTCCGAGAAGTCTGCGACCCACGGCATCTTCGGGAGCAGGTCGTCTTTCGAGGACGTGAGCTTCATTGCACCGGCGGCGACGAAGGACGCAGCGAGGAGTCCGGCGATGATCCAGAGGGCGATGTTCATTTCTGTCTTCCTGTCTCGCCACCGAAGCAGCGCATTGGTTAAGTGTTGAACCAACAGGGTAGACAGCATTCCTTCAAGATGCAACTATTTTGGTAAAAACTTTAAGCACTCCGTGCTGCTCGGGAAACCGAGCCCCGACAGCTTGCGAGCAGGCCCGAACCGGCAACCGTGTCAGTGGGCGCGGCTTCTTCACCCGGGCGCTGCACGAGGAGCGCGACGTGACGCTCGGTGCGAGCCGATGGGCACCACGAGCGGGGTGTGACTTACGGGATCCTCGATCACCATGGCATCGAGACCGAATACGTCGCGCACCATCTCGCTCGTGATGACGTCATTCGGGGCACCTGCGGAACGGATCGCTCCCCCGCGCATGGCTACGACGTGGTGCGCATACCGACACGCGAGGTTCAGATCGTGGAGGACGACCACGACGGTTCGCCCACGTTCCGCGTTCAGCTCCTCGACGAGGTCGAGTACTTCGATCTGGTGAGCGATGTCGAGAAACGTCGTGGGCTCGTCCAAGAGCAGGAGCTCGGTTTCCTGAGCGAGCGCCATGGCGATCCACACACGCTGGCGTTGCCCCCCGGACAGTTCGTCGACCGCTCGGTTCGCGAGGTCGGCGGTGCCGGTTGCCACCAACGCCGCCAGGACGGCTCGTTCATCGGCTTCTGACCACTGTTGAAACAGCTTCTGGTGTGGCGTTCGACCCCGAGCGACGAGGTCGACGACCATGATGCCCGCCGGGGCGATCGGCGTCTGCGGGAGCAACCCCAGTCGACGAGCGACCTCCTTGGTCGGCAGCTTCTGGATCTGTTCACCGTCGAGAACCACGTGACCGCTCGATGGGTTGAGCAGTCGCGCCAACGCTCGCAGCAGTGTCGATTTCCCACACGCATTGGGCCCGATGATCGCCGTGACCTTCCCATCGGGAACATCGAGGTCGAGATGGTCGACGACGCGGTGGTCGTCATAGCCCAAGCACACTCCTCGCGCACTCAGACGCGCGACCGTGCGAGGCGCGATTCCATTTTCAGACATGATCACAATGCTCCTGTTCGAGCGTGACGGGTGAGCAACCAGAGCAGATACGGCGCGCCGATCAGCGCCGTCATGATCCCGACCGGAAGCTCCGTGGGCGCGAGCACCCGACGTGCTGCGAGGTCAGCCACGACGGTCACGAGGGCGCCGACGAACGCCGCCGGAACGATGCATGCGCCGGGCGAGGACACGAGCCGTCGCGCGATCGGTCCAGACACGAACGCGACGAACGCCACCGGACCGGCGGCGGCGACCCCGAGCGCAGCCAGGAGCACACCCACGATGACGAGCGCGAACTTCACTCGACCCACGTTCAGCCCGAGGCCGGCGGCCGTGTCATCGCCGAGGTCGAGCAGGTCGAGGTGACGTTGCATCACGATCGCAACGGGCCCGAGCACGAGCAGCGCGACCGACACGATGCGCACTTCTTCCCAACTGCGCCCGTTGAGTGAACCCGTCAGCCACACCGCAGCGCGCTGTACGTCGTTGATGTCCGCGCGGGTGATCGTGTAGTCGATCATTGCGCCGATCGCGAATCCCACACCGATGCCCACCAGCACGAGGCGATAGGCCTGCACACCGCGCTTCCAGGCCACGAGGTACACCACCACCGCGGCGAGCAACCCGCCGCAGACCGCGCCGATCGACACCTGTACCGAGCTCCCTCCGATGTAGACGATGACGATGACCGC
>JBGCFW010000054.1:0-2940 GCA_045107155.1 Ilumatobacter sp.
CGAGCGCAGCGGGACACGCACCGGGCTTCCGTTCGGCCACTACGGATACACCGGCGGACGTCGTCCGCAGGTCGCTCACGTGCCGGTCATCGTGCCGCTCGCGTGGTTCGGGATGGGATTGCCGTCTCGCGAGGCCGCTCACGCAGCGCTGGGCGAGCGGTCGAGTCCGGCCGCTCGCATCACGCTCGGATCAGCGGCGATGACGGCGTGGGATCTGTTTCTCGACCCGCAGATGGTCGGCGAGGGCTACTGGACATGGGTGCGACGGGGTGTCTACCGCGGGATCCCACTGTCGAACTACGCCGGTTGGCTGTTGACCGGTTTCGGGATCATGGCCGTGTTCGAGTTCGTCCTCCGCGTCGACACGCCGTTGCGCGCGAGAGTGCAGCGGACCGACGAGCACGCGCCGGGGCCTGATGTTCGCCTCGTCGGGCAGTACGGGTACATGTCGGTGATGCAGACGCTCGGCTTCGCGAGATACTTCCGCGACCCGGTGGTCGCGGCTGTTGGGGGTGCTGCCATGCTCCCGATCGCGGCAGCCGCAACGAAGAACTTGCTCGGAGGAGGACACTGATGGCACGACCCGGAGACGTGGCGATCGTCGGCGGAGGTATCGGCGGACTCGCCACGGCAATCCGTCTCCGGGCGGCCGGCCATCGCGTGACGCTGCTCGAACGCAACGCCGTCGTCGGCGGCAAGCTCGCGCTGTTCGAGCGCGACGGCTACTCGTTCGACATCGGCCCGTCGCTCGTGACCTTGCCACATGTGTTCGACGAGGTGTTCCGGCTGGCCGGCACCTCGCTCGACGAACAGGTCGACCTGGTCCGGCTCGATCCGCAGTTTCGCTACGCATGGCGTGACGGTTCGACTCTGGAGATCCCGGACACCCCGGAGGCGACGGAGGCGGCGATCGATCACTTCAGCCCCGGTGCCGGAGCGCAGTGGCGAGACTTCGACCAGAACGGTCGCACGATCTGGGACATCGCAGAACGCTCGTTCTTCGCCGGGCCGATGTCCGATCCGCGCTCGCTTCTCAAGCGCATGGAGTCACCGAGAGATCTGCTCGGCATCGACGCGATGCGGACCTTGCGAAGCGCTGCACGCAACACCTTCGACGACGACCGTCTCCGCCAGTGGGCATGCCGGTACGCCACCTACAGCGGCTCGTCCCCCGACCGTGCACCGGCCACCTTGGCGTGCATCCCTCACATCGAGTCGCGATTCGGCTGCTGGTACCCGATGGGAGGGCTGCGTGCCATCCGCGACGCGTTCGAACGAGTCGCGATCGATGCAGGTGTCGAGATCCGCACGTCGACCGAGGTCGAGTCGATCGTCTCGACTCCTGATCGCGTCACGGCCGTTCGCCTGACCGACGGTTCGTACGTGAACGCATCGATCGTGGTGTCGAACGCCGACGCGCGCCACCTGTACACCGACTTGCTGCCAGACCATGCAGCACTGCGGAAGGTGCAGCGTGCCGAGCGTTCCACGAGCGGCTTCGTGCTCTGCATCGGCGTCCGGGGAAAAACCGATGGAATCCGCCATCACAACGTGTGGTTCTCAGGCGATGCACGTCACGAGTTCCGTGAGATCGATGCCGGGCGACTCGCCGACGACCCGACCATCTACGGGTGCGTGTCGTCGGTGACCGACTCGACCCAGGCGCCCGACGGCGACGAGAACTGGTTTCTGCTGGTCAACACTCCCCCGGACGTGGACGTCGACCCGCTGGCGTCTCGCGACCTGGTCCTCGAACGCCTGGCCGGCCATGGTGTCGACCTTCGGCGTCGCGTCCGATTCTGCGCCTCGATGACGCCTCGTGACATCGAGCTCAACTACCGCGCCCCGGGCGGCGCGATCTACGGCACGTCGTCGAACGGCAAGTTGGCAGCCTTTGCACGACCAGCGAACCGCGGCGCGAAGGCCGGGCTGTACCTCGTCGGCGGTTCGAGCCACCCCGGCGGTGGGTTGCCGCTGGTGACGATGAGTGCCCGGATCGTGGCCGACATGGTCGCTGCCGACCGGGCATGAACATCCCGCGCGACGCTGTGTCGTCTCTTCGCCGTCGCGTGCTCCCATCGACCGTTGGCGGCTGGGTGTCGTTCGGGTTGCGAGCCACCGCCGGGGCGGTCGCCGTCTCGCGACTCTCCCGAGCTGCACGAACGGCCAAACCGGTCGCCGTGCCCGCCGACTCCACAGCTGCCCCCGACGACGTCACCATCGTCATCCCGGCGCGCGACGAAGCGGCGCGAATCGGGCCACTGCTCGACGCGATCGTGGGAGCTCCAGGAGTGTCCGACGTGATCGTGGTCGACGACGAGTCGACCGACGACACCGCGGAAGTGGCGACCTGCGCCGGCGCCACCGTGCTGCCCGGCTCGACGCTCCCGGACGGCTGGGCCGGGAAGGCGTGGGCACTCCAGCAGGGCATCGAGGCAGCGACCACGGAGTGGGTGGTGACCCTCGATGCCGATGCCCGACCCGATGCCCGCCTTCCGTCGGCCACCGTGGCACGCGCGCGCGCTGACGAGTTCGACCTCCTCACCGTCGGCGGCCGCTTCGAATGCCCGACCCCGGCCACACGGTGGTTGCACGCCTCGATGCTCACCACACTCGTGTACCGATTCGGGCCACCCGGCGTCCCGACCCGGTCCGGCCGGGCGATGGCGAACGGGCAGTGCATGACACTGCATCGAGAGCGCTTTCTCGATGCCGGTGGGATGGACGTCGTACGCGGCGAGATCGTGGAGGACATCGCGTTGGCACGCCGCCTCGCCGCCATGGGCAGGAGCGTCGGGTTCCTCGACGCGTCCGAACTCCTCTCGGTGCGCATGTTCGAGTCGCTCGACGACACCTGGAGCGGTTGGGGACGCTCACTCGCCCTCCCTGGCGTCGAGTCGCTCAGCCGTCAGCGGATCGACCTGGGCGTGGTCGCGCTCA
>JBGCFW010000055.1:0-2524 GCA_045107155.1 Ilumatobacter sp.
ACGATGAGCGCGAGACCGAGGACCGCTGTGATGAAGGCGATCGCCACGACCTGGATGACTGCGTCGATCATCCCGGCGAAGATCCGCGACGCGAATCCGGCGGTCTCGAGTTCGAGGACGACCGCCTCCGGCGTGACGATGCCGTCGCGCGTGCTGCTCACCGACTCGACCTGCGGGGAAACGGTGTCCATCTCCTCGCTACCGTAGGCGACGAATGGATCTCGACGCCTTCGTCGCGACGCACCAGCGTGACTGGGATCGCCTCGCCGAACTCACACACCGGGCGCGGCGCCTGTCGAAGTTGGGCCCCGACGAACTCGACGAACTGGTCGGCCTGCATCAGCGGGTCGGCAGCCACCTGGCCCATGCTCGGGTGCGCTTCGCTGCCGACGATGCACTCGTCGGACGGCTCACCTACCTCGTCGCCACGTCACACGGCGTGTTGCACGCTCGACGCACGACCAACGTCAGCGCCGCGGTCACTCGATTTCTCGGGCTGACGTTCCCCGCCTCGGTCTGGCGCATTCGCTGGTTCATCGCGGTGTCGGCGGCGTGCATGTTCATCCCGTGGATCGTGATGCAGGTCTGGATCGGCATCTCCCCGGAAGCATTCGAGCTGAGCGGTGACCCAGCGGTGACCGCCAGCTACATCGAACGCGACTTCGAGGACTACTACTCCAGTCAGCCGGCACAGAACTTCGCGAGTCAGGTGTTCTTGAACTATGTGCGCGTGGCGGTGCCCGCGTTCGCCTCCGGAATCCTGCTGTGTGTGTTCACCGTCGCGATCCTCGCGCTCAACGGAGCGAGCGTCGGCGTCGCCGGCGGCCTGTTCACCCACGTCGGCGAGTGGGAGCGATTCTGGGGTCTGATCCTCCCGCACGGGCTGCTCGAGATCTCGGCGGTCGTCGTTGCGGGCGGTGCCGGGCTCCGGCTCGGTTGGACCGTCATCGCGCCAGGCGACCTCGGGCGGTGGGACGCGCTGTCCGCCCAGGGACGCGACGTCGGCACCGTGGTGATCGGGTTGGTCGTCGCGTTCGCGGTCGCCGGGTTGATCGAGGGGTTCGTTACCGGTCAGCCGTGGCCGACGGCGCTCCGCGTGGGCATCGGCGTCGTGGCGTTCGTCGTGTTCTGGGGCTGGACCATCGGGTACGGCCGGACCGCCGACCGGATCCTCGCTACAGCCGACCCTGCACCTTGAGCGCCAGGTAGGCATCGACCACGTCGACGGCCAGATCCCCAGGCCGCGAATCCACGACCACCGCGCCGGCGGCGGTCAGCAGCGCGATCGCGCGGTCGCGTCCATCGAGCGATGCGACCGCAGCAGCCGAACGGAACGCGTCGTCAGCCGAGCCGGCAGAAGCGGTCGCCCACGCGGCGACGTCCGGATCTCGGACAGCGGCCACCAGCACCAGGTGCGTCCGCGTCAACGTCGTGATCGCAGGGAGCAGCGAATCCGCGACCACCGACGCCACCACGTCGGTGAACACCACGAACAGCGAGCGTCGACGAAACCTCGATGCGGCCGTGGTGAACGCCACGTCGTACGCGCTCTCGTCGTAGGAAGGGTCCAGCAGGTACATCGCTTCGGTCACCCGCGCGAACTGTGCCTTGGAGTTCGACGCCGGCACCAGACCGCGCACCTGGTTGTCGAACGTGACGAGGCCCACGTTGTCCCCGAGGTGCGTGGCGACGCGAGTGAGCCCGAGCACGGCGTCCATCGCATGCTCGACGCGCGGCGTGTCTCCCACGGTGCCCGCCATCGCTCGACCGTTGTCGAGGAGCGCGACGACGTGCTGGTTGCGTTCAGCGCGGAAGTCGCGAACGATCGCCTTCTGCTGTCGCGCCGTCGCTGCCCAGTCGACCTTGCGGATGTCGTCGCCGGGTCGATACTCGCGAAGTTGATCGAAGTCGGTCCCGGTCCCTCGCGCTCGGACGCTGCGTACGCCGGTCTCGAGCGGCACCCGCAGCCGCGTCCGAAGCGCCTCGGACGAAGGATGTGCCGGCAACACCGCCAACGATTCGGGCGCAGCGCGCGACTGCTGGAGCTGGACGAGTCCGAGTGGGCCACTCGTGCGGACCGTGAGCGCATCGAACGGGAATCGCCCACGCCGGGCAGGCTCGATCGTGGCACCGAACCGGTGCCCGCTCCGCGCCGCGACGTCGAACGTCGCAGCTCGGCGCGACGCTCCGAGGCTCGGCCACAGCGCATCGGCGACGGTGATCCTGATCGCCCGATCCGATGGATTCTCGACCAACCATCGCAGCGTCGCCGACTCCCCGAGCACGAGCGATGCAGGAAACTCGCGGCGCACCTCGATCGACATCGGCGACGGCGCACGCAGACCGTCGACGGCGCCGAGTACAGCGATCACCACGATCACCGACACCAGGAGCCACCAGCGATCGAAGACGCCCAGAGCGAATGGTGCGGCCGCGACGAGCAACAGCGCTGCCAGTCGTCCGGTCGGCACGGGCAGAGTTCGCATGCTCAGCGCGGCGTGGGCACCGTGGCGAGGAGGCCATC
>JBGCFW010000056.1:0-9445 GCA_045107155.1 Ilumatobacter sp.
CGAAGACAGCGACGCCGACGTCGGCGCCGAGCGAACCGGGATCGGGGAGCGGCTCCGTTGATGGAACGGGCAGGGTGCCAGGGAAGAACATGCGAGCCGGGGTCGGGAACAGGTTGTACACGGGAGCCGCTTGCACTCCGAGATTGAGTAGCGCGACGGACGCCGCAATTGGGTCGGTCGTCTCGTACAGGTACACACCGATGTCTTGGTGGGGCTGCGCGTCCTCGTCGTCCGAGCTGACGAACGCCAACCCTTCGTCGTTAATGATGTTGTCGGCGACGACTCCGACTGTCGCAATGCGTTCGGGCACGAACGAGCACCCCAGATTGGCTGAGAGAGCACCCTCGGGGAAGCTGTTCTCTTTGAGCTGTCGTACCTTGTCGGGGTTCGTGGCCCAATCGGGGGCTGCGTTGTCGCTCGACCCTTCGTCGTCGCTGCCGCAGGCCGCGGTGACGAGGGCCATCGCGGTCAGCAGCGCGGCCAAGCGGCGGGCCGATCGGGCGGATGTCTGTCGTGTTCTCATGGCGGTGAGACGCTCCTGTCGACGAGGTTGATACACGAACGTTGATAGCACGTGAACCGAGGTCCCTCGGACGGTGTCAGCGGGTCCGAACCACGCGGGTGCTGGTGATCCGATCGTGCAGTGTCGAGCGATCGGAGTCGCCGAGTGCGGCGAGGTACGTGATCAGGAGGATGTTCAGCGCACCAGCGAGCACTGCTCGCCGTGTCACCAACCAGAACGAGAGCGGACGTCCATCGGTCCGCTCGAGGCGCGCGCCGACCAGCAATTTCCCGAGCGATCGACCTGTTTGCGACAGCACCACGAGGACGACCAGAAGAACGAGGAGCATCGCCAGGAAGTCCGCCGCCGTCCATTCATCGCTCGCGAGGCTGTCACTGTCACCGCCGGTGAACAGGGAAGCCAGCAGCACCGAGCCGAGCGACCACGAGTATGCGTCGACCATCATCGAGATCAGACGGCGCGTGAACGACACGGTTCCACCCGTCGCCGCGGGCACAGCACGAACGGGTGGAGCGAGACGGGTCGCCCCCGGCGAGGGCGGAGGCGGACTCTCGGCAGGCGGTGCCGTCACGCGCGCTGCTGGCTGCACGTTGCTCGGCGACGCACGGTGCCGAGCCTTCCAATCGGAATAGTGCAAGAGCGAGGCCGGGATGGCCAAGACCAGGCCAATCACGTTGATGGTCAGCAGGGCGGATTGCATCGGGTCTCCTCGGGATTCGTCGGTGGTGTGCCGAGGGGAGACGTCGACGAATGCAGCCGTGATACATCGGTCGACCCGAAGCGACCCGGGTGCTGGTCGCGACGCGCGATCGTCAGCCCGCGTCGGGCGCGGGCTGCGTGAAGCCGTCGGTCACGCCGGAGGACCCGTCGGAACGGTGGATCCGAAGACGTAGCGGACCGGTGGTCGTCACCCGGGCCGTACCCGCCTGATCGAGGGCGATGCGGTCGGTTCCGAACACCGACTCGATCGACACCTCGGCATCGGGCGGAGTGACGATCAGTTCGATGCCGTCTGAGATGGGGCGAACCAAAACAACGATGTCGCCGAACTCGAAGCGCAACGGAGGGGCGTCACCGTCGCCGCTGCCATCAGCCCGCATGGCGAGCATCTGCTCGGACAGCTCGATCAGTTCCTCGTCGACTCTGCGCAGATCGAACAACGACGCCGCGGTGTCGAGGGCCTCACGCGTGATGCTCAGGTCGTCGTCGAAGTGGGCACGAAGCAGTGCTTCGAGGTGTTGATCGTCGTCGGTCATGCTGCGTCCCGTTCGAGGAGGAGATGCGCCGAGGCGGCCGGTTGATAGGTGCGACGTGTCATGCTCCGACCACCTCGTCAGGAAGATGCGTTCTGAGCGAGTTCAGACACCGCTGTCGTGTGGGCCCGATCGAACCGATTGCCATCCCGGTCACCTCGCAGATCTCCTCATAGGACATCTCGGCGCCGAACAGCAGGGTGAGGAGCTCGCGACATCGCTCGGAGAGCTGAGCGAGCGCTGCAGCCACGGCGCTGCGTTCCGTCCGGCGCGCCAGCCGTGTATCGACGGGGGGTGAATCGTCGGCGAGCTCGAACAGGCTGTCGAGATCGCTCGTCGGCTTCTTCTTGCGGAGCTCGTTGCGAGCGGCGTTTCGGGCGATGATCGAGAGCCAACCGCGAAGCTTGTCGGGTTCGCGCAAGGTGCCGAGGCGATTCAGGACCTGGATCCACACCAGCTGCATCACATCCTGAGCGAGCACGTGATCCGCGCCGACGGCGCGGGCGTTCGCAACGATGAGCGGGCTGTGGCGCTCCACGAGCTCCTTCCAGGCCTCAGCATCCCCACCATCGGCAGATCGGATCAACTCGGCGTCAGACCGCACGTGACGAAACTAGCCAAGGTCGACGGTCTACCTCGACGTGCTCGCATCGTGAGGCAAGCGGCCGACGGTGACCAGGCTGCGACCTACGACCGAATGCTCGTGGCGCATGGCCAGCACCGCCTCCTCCGGCGAAGCGCCCTGCAGGAGGTGTCGGTGCAGCGACGCCATGGCAGCGACTGTTCGATCGTCGTCGGGAAGAGCAAACGGCGACGCGATGACCGAGCTCGCGCCGGCGGTCACCCACGTGACCGGAAGACCGATGGCGGTGGAGCCGCGCGCACGCATCCGGCCTGATCGGCACGCGGCCGCAACCACGAGCGTCGGGGCGATCGCACGTGCCTCGATCTCACGACCTGTGAGCGGACCGTCGGTCAGGTCGTAGCTGGACAGCGACGGGTTGACGCGGTCGTGTCGGCCGTGGCATGAGATGTGCAACGTGGCGCCGCGTGCCCGTTCGATCGCGTCGATCGAATCGGCGGGGTCTGCGATGCTGCATTCCTCACCCAACACGGCGTAGATGGCGGCGACTTCGGCGTCGCTGGTCGTCAACCCGGGTCCGATCAGCAGCGTCGTGCCGGGGTCGGCGACCTCGCCGGGTGATCCGTCGACCACGAGACGAATCGGGCCGTTGGCGACCGATCCCCACGGAGCGTTCGACAACTCACCGCTCACCGCAAGCGACAGGGGCGCTCGCTCACGGAGCCACGGAGCCTGCTGCTGCACGAGCTCGGCGGACCGGAGGATCGCGTCCTCACTCGCGAGCGAGTGGTGAAGTGCGTCGTCGAGCACGGCAGCGTGACGGAACATCGCGTCCATGAACGCAGCTCGATCGAGGGGCTCACCGAACGAGCAGTTCCGACCATCGGAGTGGACGACGACCAAGCGCTGCCCGTCGTCGTAGACCGTGACCGATGCGCAGCGTTCAGGCCCGGGCTGTGCATTCGCAGATGACGATCGCCCGAGCGTTGCCGCCTGCTGCGCTCGCAACAGCTCGACCACCAGGCGCGGTTCGTCGTTCTCGACGGCCGCATCGACGCCCACGGCCGAAACACGGTCGCGCAACATGAGTCGCGCGGTCCGCGTCTCGATCGAGGTGGACTGCGTGACGTCACGGGTCGTGCTGGAGATCGCATGGCGAGCGACCCGGCCGACCTCGTCGAATCGACCGGCTCGAAATGCGGCGAGTGCCGTGGCGAACGAGCGCCGGGCGTCGTTCGGCGGCAGCGATTGCAGACGATCGACGCAGTTCGCGGCATCGGCGTCGGCTGCGACCGAGGTGGCGAGTGCGAGGACATCGGCGTCGGCAGCGAGGTCGGTCAAGCCGATGCGCCGGAGCTCGGTGGCTGTCTCGACGACCGCTTCGCGCGCGGGAGCCGGGTCGACCTCGAGCCGTCTGAGCTGGACAACTGCCTGCCAACCCGGGCGGTTCTGATCGGCCATCAAGCGCTCGGCCACGGCGAGCGAGCGATCGCCGACTTCGTGGTGCCCGACGCCGTGGAGGGCGACTCCGAGCGTCACGAGCAGCTCGGCACGATCGGTCGACGCGCCGGAGCGCTGAAGTTGCGCGAGTGCCTCCTTCGCACGGTCGCTCGCCTGCTCCGGAAGGCCGAGCAAGAGGAGGAGTTCGACCTGGTCCAGCGCCACCTCGACGAACGGTTCACCGAGCGCGCTCAGCGCGGCCGCTGCCGACTCGAGTATCTCCGCAGCCAGGTCGAGGTCGCCCATTCTCGTGGCAGCGAGGCCGCGGTTGTGCGTTGCGGTCGCGGACAACAGCTCGAGACCGAGCTCGTCGTAGGCGTCGTGTGCTGCTTCGTACGCCCGTCGCGCGTCGGCTGGGTTGCTCTGCTGGATCGCGATCAACCCGATGCCGCTCAACGCATGTGCTTCGCCGAGTCGATCGCCGGAGGTGCGAAAGCTCTCGAGCGCTCGCTGGTAACCCTCCGACGCGCGGTCGATCTCACCCAACCGCTCAGCGATCGCCGCTCTTTGGAAGGTGACGCGACCCGCCAAGGCCTCGGACGCGACGACCCCCGCGAGGAGTTCGTCCGCTGCGACGAGCTCGCCCGTGAACGCCATCGTGCCGGCGAGCGTCAGCAGCACGCTCGTGTGGTCGTCAGACCCATCCGGAAGCGCCTCGCCGGCACGGCGCAACCACCGCACGGCCTCGTCGAGTTCGCGGAGGTGGCGGAGCGCGAGGCCCAACGCCCATGCGGCAATGGCTTGGTCGTCGGTGAGTGTCTCGTCCTGGGCGTCCTCGAGGAGAACGCGGGCAGCGTCGCGCACGCGGCGAGGATCGTCATCCGCGTCGACGACCAGGCGCCGGATGTCGCCGACCGCTTCGTCTGATTGCACGTTGGGAGTCTCGCGCGCCACACGTCGGGTCGGCGTCGCCGCCGCGCCAGCCGTCGCTACTCGAGCATGTGGTTGATGCGGAACACGTTGCCCTCGGGGTCGGCGAGCACCGATTGGAAGGCGCCGTAGTACGTCTCGTACGGCTCGTGGAGCAGTTCGGCGCCGCGCTCGGTGGAGGCGGTGGTGGCAGCCACCACGGCGTCGCTCGAGTCGACCTCGAACGTGAGGTACTGCTTCGTACCGGTCGCGTCGGACCACCGTTCGATCGACAGCATCTCGTACACGACCTTCGCCGAGAAGCCGAGCACCGTGCCGTCGGCGTCCAGCCCACGGAAGATGTCGGAGTGGAGTTCTTCGACCTCGGTGAAGCCGAACACGTCGGCGTAGAAGGTCGACAGCGCGTCGATGTCGTCGCAGATGTACGACGCGAAGGAGATCGAGACGCTCACACCGCTCCCATCGAGGTCTGGGCCGTGAACTTGTTGTACAGGTGATCGCCGCTGCTGATCGGTTCGTACTTGGCGGTTTCGCCCTCGTCGAGCACGGTCGGGAGGCACTCGATCATCGCGTCGTAGTTGGGCTGGTGGAAGAAGACGAGCGAGACCCGGTCGGCGTCGTCGGCCAGGTCGCGGGGCGGGTTGACGACACGATGCAGGGTGGATACCCAGCGGTCGTTGGTCCATTCGGCCATGAGGTCGCCGATGTTGACCACGAAGCCTTCAGGGATCACGGGCACGTCGACCCAATCGCCCGCCTTGGTGAACACCTGGAGCCCGCCGGGTCGGTCTTCTTGGCGCACGATCGTCAAGCTGCCGTAGTCGGAGTGCGCTCCGGCGCGGAGCTGTCCCGGCAACGGCTCCTCGAGTTGGTTCGGGTAGTGCAGGGCCCGCAGCATCGAGATGTGGCGATCGATCTTGTCGTCGAAGAAGTCGACCGGCAGGTCGAGCCCCAGTGCGAACATCGCCATCAGCTGGCGCGACAACTCCGCCATCGTCTCGAAGTAGGTCTCCCAGGCGGCGGTCATCTCGGGCATGTCGGCGGGCCACACGTTCGGCGCGAAATGCGGACCGGCCTCCTCCGAGGTGAAGTACGGGTCGCTGCGGTCGACGTTGGCCGGCCCCATGTCCATCTTCTCCTTGAGGTCGCCGGGAGCTTCCTCGCCGAGGCTGTACGACAGTCCTTCCTTGCCGACGCCGGACCAGCCTCGCACCTGGTCGGGTGCGGGTTGCGCAGCAGTGGCCTTCTGGTCATCGGGCAGCGCGAAGAACGAGCGCGCCGTTCGGTAGACGTCGTCGATCAGCGCCGGTGGGACGCCGTGCCCGACGATCTGGAAGAAGCCGATATCGGTACACGCTCGGTCGACCTCAGCAGCGACCTGTGCCATGCCGGCGGGGTCTCCGGAGAGGAACGGTGCGATGTCGATGATGGGGACGTCCTGCATTGGTACTCCTGGTTCTCGTGAGACAGCCGTGTCGTCGAGCGACGGCTGCAGCGTTGATTGAGCCATGCGCTCCGATCGTTCTCAAGGTCGGAGCGTCCATCTCACCACATGTTCACGATGCGGCAACACAGCGCGATCGTGCCGAAACACGCGGGCCGTACTTTCTGGCGCAGCCGGCGGCGGACGTCGGCCGCCAGCGGCTTGCCGCGGCTCGTGAACCGAACGGAGAAATCCTTGTCACCACATCGTTTGAAGCGACTCGCCGTCGTCGCTGCCCTTGCTCTCACTGCAGCAGCGTGCGGCTCCGACGCAACCGAGGACTCAGCGGCGAGCGATGATGCCGCCGACACCACCGAGGCGGTCGAGGAGACCGAATCCGAAGAGCCGGCCGAAGAGGGTGAGGCGCCGACCGAACTCGACATCGCGCTGGTCCTCGAAGGTGTGCAGGAGGAGGGCTGGAACACTGCGATGATCAACGCGCTCGACCGGATCGCCGAAGAGGCTCCCTACGGCGCGACGCTCTCGTACGACATCGTCGAGAACGTCGCATACGCCGACGGTGAGCGCATCGGCCGCGAGCTCGCGAGCTCCGGTACCTACGAGATGATCATCATGCACTCGGCGTTCGTCGACGGCACCAACGCTGTCGCTCCGGACTTCCCCGAGATCGCCTTCGGACTGTCGGGGTCGGGTAACGACCTCGCCATGGGTGGCAACGTGTTCTGGATCGACGTGTTCATCCACGAGCCGGCCTACCTGCTCGGTCAGATCGCTGGCTCGATGACACAGACCAACCAGATCAGTGCGGTGGCGGGCTTCCCGTTCGCCAACGTCAACGCTCCGGTCCACGCATTCGTCGACGGCGCACTCAGCGTCAACCCGGACATCACCCACTCGGTGACCTACATCGAGTCGTGGTTCGACGCGGTGACGGCAAACGAGTCGGCGATCGCTCAGATCGCCGAGGGCTCCGACATGATCTACGCCGAGCGTTTCGGTCCGGTCGAGGCCGCAGCGAGCGCCGAAGACGTGTTCGCCTTCGGTCACTTCACCGACCAGTCGTCGCTCAACCCCGACATCGTGTTGGCGAGCGCCGTCGCCCTGTGGGATCCGGCCGTGATGGACATCATCGATGCCTGGTACGCCTTCGAAACCGAGGGAACTGCCTTCGCTGCGCCTGCCGAAGAGCGCATCGTGTACGACTCGATGGTCGACGGTGGCAGCGACATCACGGATCTGTCGGCGTCGGTGCCCGAGGACGTCGCTGCGCTCGTCGCAGAGACCCGCGATGCCATCCTCGCCGGTGAGCTCGAGGTGCCATTCGACGACTCGCCGTTCGAGTAAGTCGGACCGAGAACAGCGACCGGGAGTCGAGCAGGACCAGATCTGGGGGACAGACAGATGAGTGAGGACAAGGCGCTGCTCGGCGTCCACGGCGTGACGACCAGGTTCCCCGGTGTGGTGGCCAACGACAGCGTGTCGTTGACCATCCACCGGGGGACGGTCCACTGTTTGCTCGGCGAGAACGGAGCGGGCAAGTCCACGCTCGCCGAAACGATGTACGGCGTGCATCGGCCCGATGAGGGCTACCTCACGCTGAACGGCGAGCGGCTCGACCTGCGCTCACCGAAAGATTCGATCGCCCGAGGCATCGGCATGGTCCATCAGCACTTCGAGCTGGTGAAGCCGCTTGCGACGGTCGAGAACGTCGCGCTCGGGACTACCGGGCCCGGCCGGATCGATCTGGGATCGGTCCGCACTCGGCTCGAGGAGCTGTGCGCGGCGTATCGGATCGACCTCGATCTCGACACGCCGGTGGGGGAACTTCCCGTCGGTCTCCAGCAGTGGGTCGAGATCCTGAAGACGATGTACCTCGGGGTCGACCTGTTGATCCTCGACGAACCGACGGCCGCGCTCACGCCGGCCGGCGTCGAGCGGCTCTTCGAATCGATCCGACGAATGCGCGAGGACGGCCTCGCCGTGATCTTGATCAGTCACAAGATGCATGAGGTCACGGGCATCTCGGATCGAGTCACGGTGCTTCGAAAGGGCAAGGTCGTCGACACGGTCGAGACCGACTCGGTCGAAGCTGCCGACCTCGTGCGCATGATGGTCGGCCGATCGGTCGAACTCTCGAAGGCCACCGACCATCCGCCAGCGGGCGCGACCAAACTCAGCGTGAGCGACGTGGTCGCCGGTGAACCCACAGAACGCGGATCGCTGCGAGGCGTGAGTTTCGACGTGGGTGCCGGCGAGATCTACGGCATCGCCGGCGTGTCGGGCAACGGGCAGTCGGCATTGTTCGACGTGGTGGTCGGGGTCCGCGCCGCCGACGGCCGCGCGATCACGATCGACGGGAACGACACCGTGGGGCTGGACCCGCGTGCTGTCAGCAAGTTGGGTGTCGGCAGCGTGCCTGCCGACCGCATCAACCAAGCCCTGCTCATGGACTTCAACATCGACGAGAACATCGGGCTCGGCCGCCACGCCGACCGACCTTTCTCGATCCGGGGGATTCTCCAGCGGCTCGTGTTCCGTCGCCGCGCTGAGCAGGCCATCGATGACTACGACATCGCCTGTCCGTCGCCGACGCACATCACGCGAACGCTGTCTGGCGGCAACCTGCAGAAGATCGTCATGGCGCGAGAGCTCGAAGGGCAACCCGACGTGATCATCGTGCACCAACCCACCCGCGGCCTCGACATCTCCGCCGCCGAGAACGTCCGACAACGGCTTCTCGCCGAGCGCGACCGCGGTGCGGCGATCGTGTTGATGTCGGAGGACCTCGACGAGGTTCTCAGTCTCTCGACGCGAGTCGGCGTGATGTTCGACGGAACGATCGTCGGTGAGATGCGTCACGACGAACTCGATCTCGATCGGATCGGGGCATACATGGCTGGCGTCCTCGACGAGAGCGACACGCACGAGGTGCTCGTATGACCGCGGTCGACAGCCCACCTGCCGCGCCGGTCGCCGAGGACGACGACAGGGACGAATCGACCGGCGGACGACGGTGGCGGATCGAGCGCCGTCTCGAGACGCCGTGGTATCTCGAGGTCGGCGGCGTCTTCGCCGGGGTCGCTGCCGCGGTCCTCACGTCGTCGTTGCTGATCGCCGCGGCCGGTTCGGACGTCCTCGAGTCGTTTCAAGCGCTCTATCGCGGCGCCTTCGGCACGAAGGAGGCAGCTGTCGAGACGCTCGTCCAGGCGACACCGCTGATCTTCACCGGCCTCGCTGCGGCCTTCGCCTTTCGGGCCAAGATCTGGAACATC
>JBGCFW010000057.1:0-3656 GCA_045107155.1 Ilumatobacter sp.
GTCGACGCCGCGCTCCTTGCCGTGGTCGTCGACAGCCATCTGCACCCTCGACTGCCAGCCGTCGTTCCACGTCGGCGCTTCACCGGCCAGGAGGCCGAACGTGACGTCTTGCATGTTCGTGTAGTGGAAGAGAGAGAAGGCGATCGGCAGCACGCCGTCGCGCTCGAAGTGGTTCACGTGCTCCGGACCCATGGTGTCGACCGCGTCGTACCAGAGGGTGTGCATGGCCGCCATTCGGCGGCGGAGTGAGTCGAGGAGAAGTGTGTCGGTCATGAGGTTCCCTTTCTGTCATCGAAGTCCGGGGAGGACCTCGGAGGCGAGTCGGGCGATGCTCGCCACGATCTCGTTTCGATCGGCATCTCTCGACCCCGGGACGAGGACGAGACGATCGGCGCCGGCTTCGACCAGTTCCGACAGGCGCGCCACACAATCCGCCGATGGTCCGGCCACGGCGAAGCGGTCGATGACCTCGTTCGGCAACGCTGCCGCGTGGGCTGATCCCGCCGAGGCGTGGCCGGCCATGTCGTAGTCGGCGCCGAGGGACTCGTACACCGCAGCGTCGGAAGTCGATGACGAGGTTGGTGCGCCGTCCATTCCGGAGAAGTGCGCGAACGTGGCAGTGCTCCCGCGGGCGAGTTCGCGAGCAGCGTTTGCATCGGGGTGAGCGACGGCGTTCACGTAGGCGCCGACGGAGATGCTGTGCGGGTCGAGCCCCGCAGCCTCACGCTCCTTGCGCACCAGGTGCACGGCCTCTCGGAGGCGCACCGGGTCGGCGCCGACGGCGAACGTGACCCGGTCGGCGAGCCGGGCGGCAATCGCCGTGACCTTGGGGCCGGTGGCGGCGATGTCGATCGGAACGGGCGTGAGGCCCTGCTCCGCGATCCACATGTTGCGGCTCTTGGCGTCGCCGAGGTCCACCTCGTCGCCGTGCAGAAAGCCACGGACGCGCGTGACGTAGGCCTCGAAGTCGGCGACCTTCGCCGGCTTGCGGCCGAGGTAGCCGAGAGATGAGTCGCCGCGCCCGATGCCGAGGACGGCACGACCGCCTGATGCTGCGTGAACCGCCGCGATGGACGACGCCGTGACCGCCGGGTGCCGGGTGACCGGGTTGGTGACCCCGGTCGCAAGGGTCATTCGATCGGTCGAGGCAGCAGCCAATGCGAGCGACACGTGCACGTCCGCAGCGAGGTTCTGGGTGTCGGCCATGTAGAGGCCGTCCCAACCGGCGCCCTCGAACCTCGCGGCGACGGGACCGGCGCTCCCGGGTTGGGGAAAGGTGAGTAGATGGATCTCGGGTGTCATGGTGAGTCGCTCCCTCTCGGCGGTGTCTCAGCGGGTGTCGGAACCCTCGTGACGGCACGGTAGGGATGGCGAGCTGTCGTGTCAGCCCCTCGTCGCCGATTCGTTTTACATGCTTTCAGCGCGCACTCGACGTGGGGTCGGTCGGGCATCACAATCGGGGGCATGGAGCAGTACCGCGTCTACGGCCTGACCCGCTCGTACTTCACTCGCAAGGTCACGGGGTACCTCGACTACACGCGGAGGCCCTGGCTCCTTCAGCCGGGAATCAACAACCACCCGGCAGCGAGCGAGGCAGGTTGGAACGGCGGGATCCCGGTGGTGACGAGCCCCACGGGGGAATTCCTGTGGGACTCGACCTCGATCATCGAACACCTCGAGAATTCGGCACCGGACGACTGCTCCGTGCTGCCCAGCGACCCCACGCTCCGGTTCCTGGCGTACTTGCTCGACGACTTCTCCGACGAGTGGTTCTACCGCCCGGCCGTCGGCAGTCGGTGGAGCTATCCGGCGAACACGATCACCGCCGGATGGCAGACGACCGAGGAACTGTCGTCGGGCATGCCGGTGCCGGCAGCGTTCCTTCGCGAGCAGGTCGTCGAGACGATGCAGGGCAGCCTCGCCAAGCTCGGTGTCACCGACGCCAACATCGACGCGTGGATGAGCGAGGCTCTCGTTCCGTGGTTGCAGGTGCTCGATGCTCACTTCGGCTCGTCGGGGTATCTGCTCGGAGCGCGGCCATGCGTTGCCGACTTCGCCGTGTTCGGTGCGAACGCCGCGCACTTCATCGCCGATCCGTACTGCCGCGACCTCGCCGATGAGCACGGTCCCGGCGTCGTCGCGCACACCTACCGGCTGCTGCTGCCACATCAGCAGACGTTCGGATCGTGGCGACGGAGCGATGACGTGCCGGAGTCGTTGATCGCGGTGATCGCGCAAGCGGGCCGGCATTACCTGCCGTGGGTCGCGCGCGCGTCGGTCGAGGGATCGGCCTCGGTCGAGCTGGCCGACGGGGTCACCGCCGAGATCGCGTCGACGCCCTTCCTCGACACCGCACGCGGGGTGATGCTCGCCCGATACGTCGAGGCCCGCACCCCTGAGCTCGACGCGATCCTCGAACGCGCCGGCGTGCTCAGATACTTCGCCGATCACATCGGTCAGGCGACGAGTGTGCCCGACGTCGCCACAGCCGCCAGCCCCGCCGACAACCGGCCCTATGCGATCAACTGAAGGCCGGACCGCGCCCGCGTATGGCGTGCCCGTGATCGGTCGCGAACGGTGCTGGCTTCGTCGGCGCGATCTTTGACGAGCTGGGCTGTGGTTGCATCGCCGACCGTCGCGAGGTCCGGGCATATCCGCGAACCCTCGCGGGTCGGGTGAAACTCCCAACCGGTGGTCATAGTCCACGACTCCCTCGTCGATCCGGAGCCTGACCCGAGCAGCTGCTCGGCGACGGAACAACCGGGAAGCTTGGGACTGAGCCTGCGGAATTCAGGCGCCGACGGTCACAGTCCGGATGGTAGCGAGGGACTCGGTGGCAGTCGCCTGCGCGCGCCCGCTCTCGGATCCCCAGTCGATGGGCGCGGCGCCTGAACAGTTCCGTGCCCCTGATGTCTGGGAGACAACTGAACATGTTCACGGGAATCGTGGAGGAACTCGGCCGCGTCGCCGAACGCGACGGCTCACGCCTGCGCATCGATGCGTCGGAAGTCCTCCAGAACGTCCAACTCGGCGACTCGATCGCCGTCAACGGCTGCTGCCTCACCGTCGTGCGGTGGGGTGACGCCATCACCACGGTCACTGCGCCGCCCGACGACGAGTCGTTCTTCGCCACCTGGTGGGAGGCCGATGTGACCGAGGAGTCGTACGATCGCACCGACCTCGGTGACCTCCAGCCTGGCGACGCGGTCAACTCGTGGGAGACGCTCGCTATCGACGACCCCGCCAAGAACGATGTCGCGTTCGTGAACGACCTCCTCGATCTCATGATCGAGGACTACTGCGTCGACGAGACCCGGGTGTACTCGACCGGGATGTCCGGCGGTGGGCTGTTCACGAGCCAGCTCGTGTGCGAGATGCCCGATCGCATCGCTGCGGCTGCGTCGGTTGCTGCGATCTCCTTTCACGACTCCTGCGACCCTGCACAGTCTGTGCCCTTCATCGCCATCCACGGCACCGAGGACGGCACCGTCCCGTTCGATGGAGACCTGACGGGTACGAGGTTCGAGGGCGAGGAGTTCGCAACCACTCAGTTCTCCGTGCCGATGCCGGATCAGTTCGCCCAGGTCGCCGATGTAATGGGCTGTGACCCTGAAGGGGAGCGAGGTCAGGTGTCGACCGACATCCTCACCACGACC
>JBGCFW010000058.1:0-8535 GCA_045107155.1 Ilumatobacter sp.
GGCCCCTTCCCGGGCGGCGTGCGGGAAGGCAGCGGTGGCGACCGACCACGAGAGGAAGAACACGGCGCGACCGACCAGCGCGACCACTGCGTACACACCGGCCGCATCAGCGTCGAAGAGCATCTTGGCGAGGACGACGTCTCCGTTGTTCACGAGGACCTGTCCGACCAGCCGCGTGGCCGTGCCGCGGGCGACAGCCGACGCCGCCGTGGTCGGCGCCGCAGGGCGGGCCGACGAGCCGACGACGGTACCGCGTTCGCATCGCAGTACGGCCGTTCGACCCCACGCCCACGATGCGACGAACGAGACGAGCACGCCGATCGCGACGCCCGCGGCGCCCGCTCCAGCAGCCAGCAGGGTGACGGTGACGACCGACCGTGCTGCGGCCTCGACGAGCAGCGTGGCGGCGAGCGGGCGGAAGGCGAGGCGACCCTGGAGTACGCCGCGTTCGACGGACTGAGCGAGCGCGAACGGCAGCGAGACGGCGAGAAGAACGAGAGGAAGCGCCGACGCGGATGACGATGCGTCGCGCAGCCACGGGGCGGCCGCCGCGAGGATCGCCGCTCCCACGAGGCCGAGCCGAAAGGACCGACGGAGTGCCGATCGGCGGTGAGCGCGGCGGGCGTCGTCGTCGGCGATGCTGATCTGCTGGGCCGTCACCAACTGGAATGCCACCGTTGCGGCCGTGGCAGCGAGCATCAGCGTCACCACGAGGCTGGCGTCTCCGAACGCCGCCGGGCTGAGCCAGCGGGCGGCCACGAGGTTGACGCCGTAGTTGCCCATGCTCGCGACGAGCGTCGCGACCGTGATCAGCGTGGCGGCCCGCCCCAGCGATGCGTCACCCTCGGTGCCCGTCGTGTCGGCCTCGACGGTCGCGGTCGCAGACACGTCGGTGTCCGCGACCGGTGACGCTGCGGCTGGGGCGGCGACGGTCATCGCGCCGCGCCGATCAGTCCGATGTGGTCGAGCGTTCGCTGCGCTGCCGCACAGCTCGGCAGCACCACGCGCAGGTCCCCGCCGAGCCGGCGAGCTTGGCGACGGTGCCTGATCAGTACAGAGACCACGGACGGATGGAGATCCTCGACGTCGGACAGATTGACGGTGACCGCAGGCCGAATCGATGTGGTCAGCGAATCGAGGACTCGTGCCAGGTCGAACGATGCAGCTGCATCGGGCGAGCCGGTGAGCTTGACCTCATCCATCTCAGGCCGCCTCGGCGTCGAGAGCGAGCTCAGCCTCGGCGCTCGCCGAAATGCGGCGTGCGAGGTGGTCGTTGCCGGTGAAGTGCACGGTCGCACGAAACGCCGTGGAGGCCTCCACGATCTCGACGGCCGCCGAGCGGGTCAGCTCCACGAGCGAGTCGAGTGCCGCGTGATCGATCATCTCGACAGCCGAGGCGTCGATCACGACGGACGGCGAAGTCGCCGAAGCGGCGACGGTCTCGACCTCGTGGACGTCGAAGCGAGCTGGGAGCACGACTGTCTCGGAGTGAGCGGCCCGAGACGTCGTCTCGGTTGCCGGCGAGTCCGAGATCCGTCGGAGGTGACGCTCGCGGCCGTTGTGGCTGTCGTCAGCGGCGTTTCCGTTGTGGACGAAGGTGATCATGGGAGCGGCTCCTGTGTTCGAGGTGGTTGCGAAGGTGCTGTGTGTGACGCGATCAATCTCGCCCACCCCGATCAACGGGGCTTCCGGCGAAGATCAGATCTCGGTCAAGCTTCAGGCGACGAGCGCCTCGAAGTGTTCGACGTGCCAGTCGGCGACATGCGCGAGCGGCAGCGAGCAGGCAGCAGCGAAGTTCTGTCGGCCGAGTGCTCGTCGATGGTCGGGGTCGGCAATCAGCGATTCGATCGCGTCCGCGAGGCTCGGAGCATCCCCCGGCTCGAAGGTGACCGCTCCGAAGCCTTCCCGCTCGATCAGGTCGACGAAGTCGCCGACGCGCGGGGCGACCGCGGCGCGGGCTGCGGCACCCGCCTGGTGCAGGGGCCCGCTGCTCCCGGTCGTCGCCGTGTAGGGGAAGACCACGGCGTCAGCCTCGGCGAAGAGGACCGGGACATCGTCCTCGGCGACGTAGCCGGTGAAGCTGAGCGAGTCGAGATCGGCGTGCTTCTCGGCAATTCCGGCGAGGTAGCCAGGAGCGTTCGGGCTGTCGGTTCCCGCGATCACGCATTCGACGTCGTGGCCGCGGTCGAGCAACAAGCGATGCGCCGCGACCAGGTCGTCGACACGCTTGTAGGTGCCGAATTTGCCGAAGGCGAGCAGGCGGAACGTGCCACTCTCTCGACGCTGGACCTGATCGGCGACCACCTCGGCCGGGTCGTCGAACGATCCGTGCGGGGTCAGGTAGACGTTGCGTGCGCCATAGGACTCCTCGAGGACGTCGACGTACTGACTCATGGTGGTCACGACGGTGTCGGCGAGTAGCACGATGCGGGTCAGGAAGCGGCCTGCGGCGGTGAGGATGCGGTTGACCAGCGGGTTTGCGCCGTATCCGGCCGCATCCAGGTCGACGGTGTCGACGAGGTTGTGCAGCAGCACCACCGTCTTGGCACCGGTGCCACGGCACAGCATCGGGGTGCACAGCCCGACAGCTGCTGCGAGCTTGCGGCTTCCGAAACTGGTCATGTGAAGGTTGAAGAGCACCACGTCGGGGCGATCTCGTCGGACGTGACGGAGGATGCGGAACGGCGTGGACAGCGAGTCGAAGGTCCATCCAGCGCGGTGCACGACGCCGTCGGTGTCGGCGGGGAGGCCGGCGGAATCCTCGGCGTAGACGATGACTTCGTCGATCTCGGGCTTCTCGGCGAGCTGTTGAACGAGATGGTGCCCGTATTCGGTGAGCGAGGCTTGCGACGGTGGAACGGCGGTCACGGCGGCGACGCGCATCGCCCGACGCTCGCTGCTCGGGCGGTGATTCCCCCGACGCCCCAGGAGGGCGGCGAAGCGAATGGCGAGAATGTCGCGCAGGAAACCGAGCGCGACCGCGAGAGGGCGGACTTTCGATCCGGGAGCGTCGAACCACTCGACCGGCACCTCATCGACTCGATGGTCGGCCCGTGCAGCGAGAAAGAGGAGCTCGGCGTCGAAGCTGAACCCGTCGATCCGGCTCGCACCGAAGAGTTCGTGCGCCGCCTCCCGCGTGAACAGCTTGAACCCGCACTGCGTGTCGGCGATGTCGATGCCGAGCCCGAGTCGAGCGGTGCGACGCCAGCCCCAGCTGACGAGCCGACGAACCGAGGACTTCGACCGCTCGACCGCGCCGTCGGCGGCCCGCGAACCAATCGCCACATCGGCGCCGGCGTCGAGGCGCCGCAGCAGCTCCGGGAGTTCCCGCATCGGCGTCGACATGTCGGCGTCGGTGAACAGGATGCGGCGCCCGTTGGCAGCGAGAACCCCATCACGCACCGCTGCACCCTTGCCCCGATTCACGCCGGGGTCGAGCACGACCACGTTGCGCCATCCCAGGCCGCGAACCAGGTCAGGTGTGCCGTCGCGCGAGCCATCGTCGGACACGATGATCTCGAATTCGAGACCCTGCTCGAGCAATGCCGAAGCAATCGACACCAGCGTCGGCACGATGCGGCGCGCCTCGTCGAACGCCGGGACGACGACCGACAGGTCGGGGTCGAGCGATGCCGGGGTGCGGGTCCACTGAAGGAAGTTCGAGTAAGTCATGGGGAGATCCTCGATCTGGCGATTCAAGGCGTGATCCCCGCAACATCAAGTCTCGGTCAGGTTCGAATCACCCCGTCTCGACGTCACGGATCTCGTCGAGCGGTCGACGTTCGACGTGCCGGATGCGCCAGTTGCCGTCGCTCAGGACCAGGATCGCCTCGGTGCGCTGGTCCGGTCCATCGAGCCGCTCGGTCTCTGCGGTCACGACGACGATCTGACCGTCGAGGCTGTAGAAGTCCACGCCGAGCAGGTGACGTTGCGCCGGTGGCGCCGACACCTGCGAGTCGTCGCCGACCTCGCTGCGAGACTGCGCTGCCGCGAGCGCCCCGTCGACGAACCACACCTCGAGGCCCGACGAGTCCCCCGATGTCGCGCGAGAGAGCGCCTCGGCAGATCGGACCCAGGCATCGGCGAGCGCGGCGCGGGTGGTCGGCTCCATCTCCCGATCGAGCACGGCGTCGGGCGCCCACTCGACGTCCACGGAGAAGGCGTCGGTGCCGTTCGACGTCGGGGAGAACGCTCGATCCGGGTCGGCGCCGCCGCCGGTTCCCAGCACAGCGGCGGAGATCGCGGCGAAGACCGCGGCGAGTGTGGCGAACACGAAGATTGCACCGACGACGGCGATCAGTCGCTTCAGCCGCGCCACGGATCCATCGCGCAACCGCACCACCGTCACGTCGTCAGACCGGCTCATAGCGGCCACCGGATCTCGCGTCGTTCGCCGAGGACTTCGACGTCTGCCACGTCGACACCGGTCTCGACCACGTCGATGTCTGCATCGACGACCCCGCGCCCGTCGATGAGTTGGACGTCGCCGCGCCACACGACGACGTCGTCATGAACGAGACGGACCTCGGCGAGGGTTCCGTCGACCACCACCGCGCCGACCGCATCGAGAACCGGTCCGATCGACACCCGCGCTGCCGCTGCGTCGATGTCCACGGGCAGATCCGTGACCGCTGTCGCGAACTCGATCTCCACTCCGCTGCCGACCACTCCGTCGACGACCGGTGTCACGACCACGACCCCGGCGCGTGACGGGGCCGACATCGAGAACGAGGCGACCCCGCTGATCGTTCGAGCGCTCAGTTGGGCGATGCCGTCGGGCCCGTTCGTCCGCAGCGAGACCAGTCGCCCGTCCGGGACCACGTTGTCGAACCGGTCGGCGATCGTGGACGTGCGAAGCGCCACGATCGAGCGGCCGTCGGCGGAGGGTGTCGTCCCGACCACCGACACCACGACGTCGACACCGACTCCCGGTACCTCGTCGAAGTCCACACGACGGCTTGCGATCGCGCCGGCCGAGTCCGTCGCGTCGGTCGCGAACACGTCGACCGACTGTGCCACCGTGCCAGAACCGATGCGCCGGCCGGCGACGCCACCGTCGACGATCACATCGAGCACCGTGGTCTCCCCCTGCTCGTCCACGAGCCGCAGGTCCAATCCCGAGCCGTCGGGGAGCGGATTGCCGAACCGATCGGTCGCGAACACGACCGCCATCGTCTCGTCGGCGCCATCCGCCACGACGGTTCGGGGCCCGACCACCACTTCGAGCGGATCCGAGAGTGGCGCCGGATCGATCATGATCGCCGCCGCCATCGACTCGCCCGTCGCACCGGACGCGGTCAGCGTGAGCAGTCCGGTCGATTGCGTGATCGGGCCGGGGATCTCGAAGGTCACGACACCATCGGAGCCCGACGCCGCGTCAGCGGACAGTTTCGTTCTGACGTAGGCATCGACGATCTCCAAGGAGACGGTGCCGTCTCCGTCGACCCCGACGGAGACCTCGACGGAGTCGCCCGCCGTCGACCGCTCAGACACGGCGATCGACGTGACCGACGAGGTGGCAGCAGGCTGGGTGGTCGAGCAGCCAGCAGCGAGCACCACCCCGAGCATGACGACCGACGCGCGTACCGATCTCAGAAGGCTCATGGTGCAGCCTCCCGTTGAAACGACGACACATCGAGGCGGAGATGCGTGACCTCGCGGCCGCCGATCTCGATGCCGAGATCGGCAACATCCACCGTCGGAGCAGCCGCACCCGCGCGGCCTTCCTGGCCCGACCGCTTCGCGTTGTCGAAGGTGGCGATGTCGACCTCGACGGCGTCAGGGTCGGGCACGTCGAGCACGAACTGCACGTCCTGTGTGCGCTGCGGGCGAACGGAATCGGGTGCCCACTCGTGGTCGACCCAGACCACGCGCCCCTCGGCGTCGAGCAAGCTCGCGGTCACGCGAGCGACCGTCGCCGGCGTCGCTCCCGTGTTGCGCAACCGCACGCGCAGATCAATACCGGCGTCTTCGATCGCGTCGACCTCGACATGCGACACGTCCACGACGCGCTCGAGCTGGCTGTCGGTGACGACGGCCCGAACCGCCACGTCGACGCGGGCGACCTCTCGATCGATCACCGGCGCCGCGTACGCCTCGGGGTCGAAGTCACCCGCAGCGGGATCATCGCGATCGAACGCGCCGGCACGGCCTTCGAACTCGATTCGATATGGCACCGTCTCGCCGGGGAGGACCTGATGGATCGTCGACTCGTTCGCGTCGTACGCGGCGATCAGCCCGCCCGACTCGTCACGGAGCACGCCGTTGATCGTGACGTCGGCAGGGTCGACGTCCACGTTGCTCACGCTGCCCACCACGATCCAGCGCTCCCCCAACCGGTAGGTGCGTGACGCTCCGAGCACGACACGAGGGCGGTCGAGCAGGTCGTCGAGGCTCGTGCGTCCCGTCGTCGCGACGCTCCGGCCCGTTGCGGCGACCGCGACTTCCGGCCGCACGGTGAGCTGGTCGACCGGCGGCTCGATCCGGAAGGGCTCCGGAATGATGCTCCACCGCCCGCCTCGGCGCACCAGGTCATGCTCACGGCGGATCTGGAACTCCTCGACCGACGTCAGATACACCAGGTCGACCGTCGCCACCGCGGTGTCATCGGTGACGACGACGTCGCTCGCCACCGAGTCGAGCTCTGCGTAGCCATCGATCAAGCCATCGCGAAGACTGACATCGAGCAGGAAGGCATCGAGGGCCGGGCCTTCGACCGGGTCGAGGAAGCTGTGGGCGTCCTCGAAGCGCTGTTCGTCAAGGGCTGTGTAGAACGACTGCACGGTGTCTGAGGGGGCGAGCGTCTGCGGGCGCAACGTCCACCCGATGACCGCCACCCCACCGGCGAACACGAGCACAGCGACGACACCGACCCGACGACGGCTCGGCGGGTTCGACAGGGCCAGGTTCTCGATGAACTGCTCGATCCGAGCGCGCAAGCTCGACCATGGCGTTCTCGACGCGGAGATCGGGACCTCGGTGACACCCACCACCCGCATCGATGCATCTCGAAGGCGGCGGTCGACTCGGCGAAGCAACCGCCCGGCCCCCGGGCACGGGTCGGACAGTCGGCGAATCCGGCGGGGCAGAGGTCGACCGAGCACGAGCCATGACAGGGTGACGAGGCCACCGAACAGTGACGACATCGGGACAACACCCCAGAGCGCTCGCTGCCAGTCGGGGAGCTCACGCACGGGCAGCTCGTCGGGGAGCGGTGCGACGTCGGCCCGCTCCCAGACCTCGACGTCGTTGTCGAGCACGCCGATTCGTTGCCAGCCTGCCGACCACAACAGCGGGTCGTAGAACTGATCGATCGAGAAGACGAACTTCAGGTGGTAGGGCGATGGGTTGACGAGGAACTGCTGCAGCGAACCGATGCCCGGCACGCCCCGATACTTGGCGCCCTCGAGGCGCTCCACCGCCCGCGACGTGAGCTCCGGAAGTCGTCGGGCCGAGTGATAGTTCCCGTCCACGGTCAGCGCGGTGGTGTTCGCTGCGACCCACGCCATCTGATCACCGAAACCGAGTGTCAGGTAGCGCCATCGATCGTGCTGGTCCTTCTCCATGAAGGCGACGATCGGTGCCGGGTCGATGGATCGGGGCTGGAACGGGCGGTGCGAGGTGAGGGTCGCGGCGAAGATGGTCGAAGCGATCGCGACCACCACTGCGACGAGCACGGCGCCACGGGCGACGCCGACACCGAGGCGAGCCGTGACGATGCGGTGCAGCATGCCCGCCCGCAGGCTCTCGATGGTCCAGCCGACGAACGGCAGGATCGCAACCGTTGCCCAGATGGTGAATCGGTCGAGCGTCAAGATGTCGAAAGCACCGCCCAACATCATGCGCGGAATCGGCGTGGTCCCGCCGGTGCCCAACAACGCGAGCAGAGCGACCGATGCAGCAAGCGGCCATCCGCGCCCGAATGCAGCTCGAGCCAATGCCACGGGCGCCAGGAGAAGAATGCCGGCCCACGGCACGAGCCAGAAGACGAGCCCGGCCGCGAGGTCCGCGAGGAAGTCGTTCCGGCTGGCGTGCGGGATCGACACCTGTGTGATCGGATCTGAGCTCGACCACAGCCAGTAGGGCAAGACGACGATCACGAGCGTCGCGACGGTTCCCACGGCCAGGACCGCAGCGCGTGCCGTCGCCGGGAGCACGCGGCGGAGCCGTCGCGCGAAGGTGGGCCACAGGAGCGACCGCCGGAACCTGAGCAGGTGTCCCTCGGGTTCCCCAGGGACCGGCTCGGACAGGCGGTCGAGCAGCGCCCGCACCACGACGGGGCCCGTGAAGAACACCGTCCCGAACAGCGTCGTGACATGGTGCCCGGCGGTCGTCGCCGCCAACAGAGCGATCGCCACGAAGAACTCGATCCGGACGCCACCGCTCACCCAACGGCGGATCGACGGTTGAGCGTTGAGCAGAAAGCCGAGGGCGAGCGTGGTCGGCAACTGTCCGAACGTGTGCACCACCTCGGCGAGCGACGACGACACGACGGCGAGCAACGACGCCCAGCCGGCAGCTCGCCGTCCGACCCAC
>JBGCFW010000059.1:0-15262 GCA_045107155.1 Ilumatobacter sp.
CGACGAGACACTGCTGTTTCCCGATCTCGGTACGAACGTGTTGAACACGATGGAATCGGAGGGGCGGGCGGACTTCAGTGACGCCGAAGTCGTGGTGTCGGAACGCATCATCAACCAGCGCCTCACCGCCGCGCCGATCGAGCCACGCTCGGGCGCTGCCTGGTGGACCGACGACGGCCGCCTGGTTCATTACTCCGCGTGCCAAGGTGGCCATCCCACCCGCGACGCGCTGGCCACCATCTACGGGTTGGCCACCGACAGGGTGCGCGTCGTCGTCCCCGACGTCGGCGGCGGATTCGGCGCCAAGTCTCGCACGTACCCCGAGGAGCTCGCGCTCGGGTTCTACGCCCGAGCGATCGGGCGCCCCGTGCGGTGGACCGAGAGCCGAACCGAGAACCTCCAGGCCATGCCACACGGACGTGGACAGGTGCAGTACGCGACGCTTGCGGGCACTCGCGACGGCGCCATCACCGGGTACCAGCTCGACGTGTTCCAAGACGCCGGCGCATACCCGATCATCGGTGCGATCCTCCCCCGCATGACCCGCCAGATGCTCACGGGCACCTACGAGATCCGCAACGTCGGATTTCGCGCCACCGCGTGCGTCACCAACACCGTGTCGATCACGGCCTACCGTGGCGCCGGACGCCCCGAGGCAACCGTGGCGATCGAGCGGATGATCGACCGGTACGCCGCCGAGATCGGGATGGACCCGGTCGAGGTGCGACGCAAGAACCTCGTCCCCCGCTTCAACGAGCCATACGTGACCGGCATCGGCACCACCTACGACGTCGGCGACTACCCCGCGGCGTTCGAGTCGGTCCTCGACACAGCCGACTACGAGGCACTCCGTGTCGAGCAGGCCGAGCGACGGGCCAGTGGCGACCCGCGTCTGCTCGGCATCGGGGTCGCCTGCTACGTCGAGATCACCGCAGGTGGCGGCGGGAGCGAGTTCGGCTCGGTCGAACTCGCCCCGAACGGCCGCATTCAGGTGTCGTCGGGTGCGACGCCATTCGGCCAGGGCCACGACACCACGTGGGCGATGATCGTCGCCGACCGCACCGGCATCGACCTCGGCCTGATCGACGTCGTCCACGGCGACACCGATCTCGTCGAACGAGGTGGCATCACGGTCGGCTCGCGGTCGGTGCAGATCGGCGGCACCGCGAGCGCCGGTGCCACGACGCACTTGATCGAGGCGGCGCGTCGCCGCGCCGCCCACCAACACGAGGCCCACGACGACGACATCGTCCTCGATACCGAGGCCGGCGCGTTCCACGTGGCCGGCAGCCCCGCGGTGTCGCTGAGCTGGAGCGATCTCGCCGCCTCGCTCGACGCTCCCCTGCTCGAGTCGCTCGACTTCAGCCCTCAGATGCCCACGTTCCCGAGCGGCGCCCACGTCGCCGTGGTCGAGGTCGATCGTGACACCGGCGCCACCACCCTTCTGCGCGTGGTGGCGGTCGACGATGCGGGCACGATCCTCAACCCGCTGGTGGCCGAGGGGCAGGTCCACGGCGGCATCGCCCAGGGTGTTGCCCAGGCGCTGCTCGAACGGATCGTCTACGACGACGCCGGCAACCTGCTCACCAGCAACTTCATGGACTACCAGGTCATCTCGTCGGCCGAACTGCCCTCGTTCGAGGTCTCGCACGTCGAGACTCCCACGTGGGTCAACGAGCTCGGAGCCAAGGGCATCGGCGAGTCGGGAACCATCGGTGCGATCCCAGCCGCCTACAACGCAGTGATCGACGCCCTCGCCGGGTTCGGCATCACCCACTTGCCGACGCCGCTCACGTCCGATGTGGTGTGGTCCGCGATCGACGCCGCCGAACGGAGCTGAGCCGCGCCGAACACATGGCGGAACTGGTGTCGTTGCTCGAAGCGGACGTTGCGCGTCCTCAGGCGTCGGCTGCGCGCAGGCATCGGGCGATCACCGAGCGAAGCCATGCGATCTCAGGCGAGTCGTCTTGGAAGGGCGCCCAGAACACTCCAGCCTCGACCGAGTAGTCCTGGTCGAACGGAACGCCGACGATCGGCAGGTAACTCGCCAGCGTGTCGACCAGCATCTCCGGGGCCGGCATCACCAACCTCGTCCCCACCACCAGCAGGATTGCCGTGACGAATTGCTCGACGTTGATCTGCGTCTGGAGGTCGAGGACCGGAATGCCCGTCGCGATCGGCTTCGCGCTCCGATCGGCGAGTGGCCGCGGCATCCGCGACACCCTGACGTACGACTCGAGTTGGCCCGGTTCCAAGGTGTCGAGACCCGCCAACGGATGCTCCGACGACATGGCGGCCACGAAGCGCTCGCGGATCACCGGCTCGTACGACACATCGGACCAGACCCCGAAGTCTCCGGCGACAGCGAGATCGATGTTGCCGGCGTGGAGGTAACGGGGAAGATCGTTGGGCGCATCGACGATGCGGACCTCGATGCCTGGCGCCTCGGCTGCCAGGAGCGGCAGAAGCTCACGGGCGAGCGGCAGAGCGAGATGGTCGGGAGCTGCGAGCACGAAACTCGACTCGGCCCGGGCCGGGTCGAACACACCGAAGTCGAACAGCCGCTCGAGCTCGGCGCACGACTGCTTGATCTGCGGAAGCAGGCGGTCGGCTCGACTGGTTCGCCGCATCTGGCGACCGACTCGCACGAGAAGCGGATCATCGAACTCGTCGCGCAACCTCGCCAGCGCGCCGCTCACCGCAGGCTGCGAGAGATGGACCCGCTTCGCCGCACCGACGACGCTCTCCTCCTCGAGGAGCGCCAACAGAATCGGCAACAGGTTGAGATTCTTGTCTCGCAACACCACGTCTGCCCCCAGATCGACCGGCCCTCCAGGCATCAGCGATGCCGATGTCTGGGCTCCTAACTATTGAATTGCCAGATGGTACTGATGTGCTTATGGTCACACCGAGTCCAAAAATACGAGGGGAACAACATGCCAACACTTCTGCACATCCAGTCGAGTCCGAACGTCATGGCGTCCAAGTCGCGAGTGCTCTCCGACCGGTTCGTGGCCAAGTGGGTGGAGACCCACGAGAACATCGAGGTCGAGACCCTCGATCTCGTGCTCGACCCGCTCCCCCACTTCGGGCCCGACGCCCTCGGCAACATGTTCGCCCCACCGGAGGTACCGCGCACACCCGAGATGACAGCGGCGGGGGAGCTCTCCGACCGCCTCATCACGCAGCTCGAGCGTGCCGACATCGTGGTGATCGGGTCCGCCTTCATCAACTTCACCATCACCACGCAACTCAAGTCGTGGATCGACCACGTCACCGTCGCCGGCCGTACGTTCGAGTTCTCGGCCCCGGGGGTCGCGCGAGGACTGCTCTTCGGAAAGAAGGTGTTCGTCATCGAGGCGCGCGGCGGCGACTACTCCGATCCGCCCATGACCGCGTTCGATTTCCAGGAGCCGCTGCTCCGGATGCAGCTGCTGCACATCGGCCTCTTCGACACCACGTTCATCCGGGCCGAGGGCCACGCCCAGGATCCAGCGAAGGAACCGCAGATCATGGCCTACGCCGAATCGGTCGTCGACCGCCTCGCATCCTGATCACCAACCGACCCGAATCAAGGAGAACGATAGTGACCACCCTCGAAGACCCCATCACCACGTCGACCGACACCGGCCATCAGACCCTGTCCGAGCGAGTCGAGCCCTACCTCGCCGAGATCGCCTCGCGAGCACAGCAGACCGAAGACGACCGGCGGGTGCCGGCCGAGAACATCGCCCTCGTGAAGAAGGCCGGATTCGTCCGATCATTCGTGCCGAAGGAGTACGGCGGCGACGAACGAGACCTGTGGGACTACGTCAGCGGCGTCCGCACCGTCACCAAGGCCTGCCCGTCGACCGGCTGGGTCACCGGCGTGTGCAACGTGCACCCCGTTGCTGTCCCGCAGTTTCGCAAGTCCGTCCGTGACGCCGTGTGGGCCGACGGACCTGACACCTGGATTGTCTCATCCGGCACCGGAGTCATCGTTCCCGAGCTCGTCGACGGCGGTGTCGTCGTCACCGGTCGCGCTCGTTGGTCGAGCGGCTGCGATCACGCCGAGTGGGCAGAGGTCGGGCTGAAGATGCCCGACGTTGGCGACGGGAAATACCTCGGCCGCAGCCATCGCGACGTTCACTTCATGGCGCACCGCAGCGAGTTCACCATCGAAGACACCTGGCAGTCGAAGGCGGTCGCCGGCTCCGGTTCGAACGACCTGATCTTCGACAGTCTGTTCGTTTCGGACGATCGACTCGAAGCGCTCGACGCCATCACCTTCGGCTACGCCAGCGGCCAGGGTTCGATCGACAACTGGCAACAGCGGATTCCCATGCCCGCCGTGTTCTCGGTGTTCTTGCCCGCCATCGCGCTCGGATGCGCCGACGGGATGGTCGAGCAGTTCACCAAGCGCCAGATGACCCGCAAGAACGCGTACACCGGAGCGCAGGGCATCAAGAACCCGGCCGGCCACCTGCGTCTCGCCGAATCAGTGCACGAACTCGAGTCGCTCACTGCGTACTACAAGCAACTGATGGAAGAGATGCAGGCGTACGGCGAGAACAGCGAGCGCCTGACCGAAGCAAAGTTCCACAACCTTCTCGCCCGCATGCCCTTCATCACCGATCGCGCCCTGCAGGTGGTCGAGCGCCTGTTCGTGGCAGCCGGGTCGAGCGCCGTGGCGTCGTTCAACCCGATGCAGCGGTACTGGCGTGACGCGCACGCCGCCCGCATGCACACCGGCTCTGACTATGACTCGTTCATGCAGCTGCACGGCCGGAACATGATCGGCATGCCCGGCACCCCCGATCTCTGATCGGCAGCACCGGACACGAAGCGCGCGATCTCGGCGGCCCCGAAGGGGTCACGGGGTCGTGGTCCGGAGCACTCAGGACCACGACCCCGCGCCCGAGCACCAGGAAATCGATGCCGTTCGCGCAACCCCGTCAACCGGAGCCGGCGCGAGCCGATTTGGTCAGGCGAGGCCGCGTGCTTCGCGGGCGGCTGCGATCAGGTCGATGTCGGCGGGGCCGTTGAACTCGGGAGGTGTGGGCGGCCCCCACACCGACACCGGGAACGGCCCGTCGGCGCCGCCCCAGTCGTAGCGCGCAGAGTCGCGTTCCCAGGCCTCGTCATCGACGATCTGGTCCATGTCGCAGAAGAACTCGAACATCGCCCCGGACGGGTCACGCATGTACCAGTACACGTTCGAGCCGAGGAAATGGCGGCCAACACCGAAGATGCTGGCGTCGGGGTGCTCGGCGAGCACGGCTCGCGCCGCGAGCCCGACCGCATCGATGTCGTCGACTTCGACGGCGTAGTGGTTGAGATAGCCCGTCGGGCCAGGAATGAGCAGCAGGTTGTGGTGGTCGGTTTCGACGCGGCCGAAGGTGGCCGACCCGTGCTTGACCTGATCGGAGATCTTGAAGCCCAGCCCGTCGAAGTAGAACGCCGTCGACTTCTTCACGTCGGGCGATCCGAGCACGATGTGACCGAATCGGCGAGGGGTCGGCGGCGGCGCGTCGCGAACGGCCGCCCGATCGTTGGCACGAGCTGCGACGCCGGGTGCGTTACGGGTGAGACTCGGTTGGGTGGTGAGCGGCGGCGGTGCGCCGACGTCGACCACGACCCGATGTCCGTGGACAGGGTCGGTGCAGGTGAGTGTGGTGTCGGCGATGCGCGACTCGATACCGAGCTCGTCGAGCCGGCGGACGATGTCGGCGAGGTCGCGCTCGGCCTCGCAGCTGAGGTGAATCTCCGACAGGTGCCGGTAGTCAGCCGAGGCGAAGCGCAGCTGGATCGGTCGGTCGTCGGTGCCGAGCACACCGTCGGCAGTCCGCAGCATCCCGCGGCGCTCCCAGAAATCGGCGAGCTCGGCAGGGTCGGGCACACTGAGTTCGATGTCGAGAAGTCCGTTGAGGGCCATGGCGTAGATCGTCCTGTTGGAGGTGGGGCCGCTCAGAATGGCGACGCACGAATGGTGGGGTGTTGCGAATGGGGAAACGTCGCCCACGCGGTCAGAGGTCGAGAACGAGCAAGCCGCTCTCGGAGCGCGAGCAGCAGGGCAGGAACCGATCGTTCAGCGCCCGCTCCTTCGGCATGAGGTAGAGGTCCTGGTGGTCGGGCAGCCCGTCGAGCACGCCGGTGATGCATGTGCCGCACACTCCCTGTTCACACGAGATCGGGATGTTGATGCCGTTCTCGGCGAGCGCCGCGACCACGGTCTGGTCGGAACCGACGCGGATGGTCGCCCCGGTGCTGGCGATTTTGACGTCGAACGATCCGGCATCGACGACCTCTGTCGACGCGGAGAAGAATTCGAAGTGCAACCGCTCATCGGGCCAGCCCGCCTCGCGGGCCGTGCCCAAAACCCAGTCCATGTAGCCGGTGGGACCACACACATAGAGATGAGAACCGGGGCTGCTGTCGGCGAGCAAGGCAGGCAGTGGAAGTACGCCGCCAGCACTGTCGTGATGATGGTGCACCCGTCCGGAGAATCGTTCGCCGGCTAGGTGCTCGGCGAACGCGGTGTGCTCGGGCGACCTGGTGCTGTAATGCAGTTCGAACGACGCAGCGCTTGCGCTCAACGTGTGAGCCATCGCGAGTATCGGGGTGACCCCGACTCCTCCGGCGAGCAGGAGGCTGTGCTCGACACCGTCCACGAGCGGAAAGAGGTTGCGCGGTGGGCTGATTGTCAGCGTCTGACCCTCATTCACGCTCGCGTGCATCGCCGCCGACCCGCCACGCGAGTTCGGGTCGTCGAGCACCCCGATGACATAGCGGTCGGCTTCGGCCGGATCGTTGCACAGCGAATACTGCCGAATCATGCCGCCGGGGACGTGCACGTCGATGTGCGCTCCGGCCGTACGAGCCGGCAGCGTTGTGCCATCGATCGACACCAGGTCGAACGCATCGATCCCGACCGCCACGCGCTGACGCCGCGACACGCGGACCTCGAGTTCGGAGACCGAGTCGTTCGTGAGCATGGGTGAGGTGGCGTCAGTCGTGCTGATGGTGGAGGTCATCGCAGATCACAGGAGGGTGGCGCGAGCACGGCCCGCGGCTGCGACGAGCCGTGCTCGGGCCGTTGGATCAGCCGACCGAGACCTCGACGGCGGGCTCTGCGTCGGCTTGCTCGGCGGCGATCTTCTCCGCCATGATTCGGCGAGCACGGATCGACGCGGCGTCGCCGGGCAGGAATACCGGGTTGAGGTCCATCAGCTCTGCGCCACCCATCAGCTCTTCGCACGCCGCGACGATCGCGCCGTCTTCATTCTTGAACGTGTGACTCACACCGCCTTTGATCTTCTCGTCGATCCCAGGGGTGTCGACCTGCATGTTGCGCTGCTGACTCCAGAAGTAGTGCGAGTTGTGCTCGTCGGCAGGCGTGACCAGGTTGGCCATCGGTGTCTTCGCGCCGACCTGACGATCGCTCCCCATCTCGCCCGTTCCCGAGTCGAGCAGCATGCTGCCTGGAGCTTCCCAACGGACGTCGAAGTAGTTCTCGCTCAGCTCAGGGGCTTCCGGCCACAGTGCGCTCAGGAGCGTGTACTTGGGGCAGTTCAGCTCGTGGTGGTAATCCCAGATCATGTCGCCGATCTGCTCGCACGACTGCACGTCTTCGTATCCTTCGACGGCGGCCCCACCGTGGATCAGGAGCGGGTGCATGAACTGCACGTGGCTGCGATCGAGGAGGTTGTCGACCACCAGCATGTAGTTGGCCGCGACCTCGTGGGAACCATTCACCCATCCCACGCCTTCACCTGGCTCGACCATCGAGAAGTCCGGAATCATGTCGGGGTCGGCCTTGTTCTGGTCGCCCATCCAGATCCACAGCGCCTGCCATCGTTCGACGAGTGTGTACGACGCGACCTTTGCAGCAGCGGGAATCGTGTCGCCGAACGGGTTGAGTGTGCACTCACCGTCAGAGTTGAACGCGAGCCCGTGGTACGGGCATGCAACGTCGTCGCCGACCTTCTTGCCCATGCTCAGCGGGGCGAAACGGTGCGGGCACGCATTGCCGATCGCGTGCGCGACTCCGTCTTCGGTGCGGTAGAGCAGAACAGACTCGCCGAGCAGCTTGCGACCAATCAGGTCATCAGGCCCGAGTTCGTTTCCCCAACCCGCGCAGTACCACGTGTTCTTCAGAAATGCCATCTGATCCCCCTTTGCGCCATGCCCCCATGGCTTGTCGGTTGTGTTGTGTTGTGCGCGACGCCGGAGAGCGCGCGCGGTTCTGGGACTGAGCCCTAGATCTCCATCGCTTCGAGCGGATGTGTGGTGAGCCGCTCGGCCCCATCGACACCGATGAGGTACGTGTCGGCTCGCATCAATGCCGGCCAACCGGCGACGAACGGATGGCAGATGAAGACCATCCCGGCTTCGAGCACGAACGAGTCAGCACCAACGCGTGGCTCTTCGAGCTCGAGTCCGACGAAATGCCCGATCAGCGGCGAGGCCAATTGGTAACCGTCAGCGGTGAGCTGTTGGTCGACAGCCGCGACGACGTCGGTGATGTCGTTGCCCGCACGCATCTGGGCAACGCCGCACTCACGCGCCCGGTTGATCGCGTCGTAGGCCGCACGCATCTCCGGATCGACCGGCCCGAACGACACGAGCGCAGTCTCTTGGCCGTAGTACCCGTTGAACCGGGGTGACACCTCGACGATGTAGGCATCGCCAGGTTCGATCACCGTGGCCGACGGCATCGACTCGACCGGCGACGCGAACATCGGGAGTGAGAAGAACATGTTGTACGAGTCCTCGCAGCCACCGAGACGCACCCGATGCTCGAGATCGGCGAGCACTTCGAACTCGGTGCGGCCGATCCGAGCGATGCTCGCGATCTCCGCCCAGATCTCGTCGGCCACGCCGCAGGCAGCGCGAATGTTGTCCAGTTCTTCGGCACTCTTCACGAGTCGAAGCTGGTTGAAGCCCGCTCGAAGGTCGACGAAGGTGCAACCGGGGATCGCGGTGGCGATCGCATCGCGCCACTCCCCCGGGAACCGCTCCATGTCGGCCAACCCGATGCGCGTGGCCCCGTGTTCGGAGAGTTGTTTTCCCAGCTCTTCGCCGACGGAAGTTCCCGACATGACCGGTGCGTCGAGGTTGTCGCCGACGAGCCACGGCTTGGCGTCCATGCCGACCACCACGTTGTCGATCCACGACAACTGCTTGGCGAACATCACGACGCCGGGGTTGGTGACGACCATCGCCGACGACCGGTCGGTGAACAGCATCGAGGCCACGTCGCCGAAGAACGAGCGATAGCCGCTGATGTAGCGCTGATAGCCCGTCTTGTCACCGAGGTCGCTGTGTGCGAGGACGACATCGACATCGCTGGCGCTCATCAGCTCGGTGATCGAGCTCCATCGGAGATCGCGCTCGGCATCGGATGGTTTGCTGGGTGTCGGCACGCGCTTGCCTCGGCTCGGCGACGGTCAGACGCCGAGATCGGACGTGGTGAGGAACTCGAGGGCGATCCGGTTGAACGTCACCGGATCTTCGTAGTTGGCCCAGTGAGAAGCACCCTCGACGAGGACGCACGCTGCGTTCGGCATCGCGTCAGCGGTGCCCGTTGCGTTGGGCAAGAACGCCGGATCATTGGCACCACCGAACGTCAGCGTCGGGTGGGGGATCTCGGCGAGCTGTTCCTTGGTCATCGTGTTGGCGATGCGAATGTCGTGCTCGACCCACCACATGACGTGCTTGTACGCGTCGGGCGCGCCGGGTTGGCGAGCGGCATCGAAGCGAGCCGCGATCATGTCGTCGGGAATCTGCTCGATGTCGGCGACCACGCCCGAGAGGATCTTCTTCGCGGTGTCGAAGGTGGGTGCCTTCGCCGCAGCGTCCCGGCTACCCATCGAACGGCGCTCCGTGTCGGTCCACATGTTGTAGAGCGCTTCACCCTCCTCGGGCATCGGCGAACCGAACGGAGTCACCAACACCATCCGCCGAATCCGCTCGGGGGCGACCTGGGCGAGCCGGAGCGTGTGCAGCGCACTCACCGAGATGGCGATGTAGTCGGCGGACTCGATGCCGGCCGCGTCCATGAAGTCCTGCAGATACTGGGCCGTGTAGAAGCGGTCGTACGGCCGGTCGGGCTTGTCGGGGTAGCCGTGGCCGACGAAATCGATGGCCCAGCAGTCGAAGTGCTCGCCGAACGGACCGAGGTTGGGCGCGAACACCTCGGCGTGGCCACCGGTGCCGTGCAGCATCACAAGCTTGGGCGCATCGGGGTTGCCCGCCCGCAGGTAGCGGGTGCGGACTCCGTTGGCATCGATCCAGCCCTGGGAGAACGACACGTTCCGCAGGTCGGTCCAAACGCTTCGAAACTCCTCAGGGAGGCCCTCGGCAGTGATGGTCGTGGTGGTTCCGAACTCTGGCACGGAAGACATGTGTGATGGTCCCTTCGATCTCCGCTGGAGCGCCGTGGCGAACCTCTTCGGACCACCTCGCGTTCACCAACTCCCCTGCTGACAGTCGAGCAACTGCTTGCTCGATCTCCGAAGGTGACAGTAGAGTGGCAACGGGCACATGTCAAGCGGGCGCGACCACACTCACTTCGGCGGGTCGGCAGATCGCCTCGGCCAATGGGTCCTCTCCGAACAATCGATTTGCCCGAGGTGAACCTCGTTCTTATGGTGCTCGTTCGAGGCGTCGCTCCTGGGGAACGGGGCGGCGGGGCGACAGGGCGTCGCCCGGCACCTCAGCTGGGGGTCGAGGACGATGGAAGACTGGCATAACTTCGGGTTGAACCGGTTGCCACCGATGTCAGCGCGCACCCGCGTCGAGTCACCACCCGCGCCGCTGCAGGCAATCATCGAGCAGCGCACGGCACACCTCACCGAGGCACTGCGCGGCGTCACCTCCGACGGCACCGTCACCCCCGGGCTCTTCGAGCTCCGCCCGACCGGCGCCGACGTCGGCCCGCTCACCGACGCCGCCCTCGCGTTCCTCGGCGAACTCACGCCTGCCCAGCGCGAACGCGCAACGTTCGACATGAGCTCACGCGAGTGGCGCACCTGGATCAACGTCCACATGAACCACTTTCGCCACGGAGTAATGCTCGAAGACCTCGGCGCGGAGGGTCGCCGGCGAGGCCTCGACCTGCTGCGATCGACCCTGTCAGAGACGGGCTACGACACCGCCCGCACCTTGATCCGGATCAACGAGTACATCGTCGCACTCGGCGCCGATCCCGATTCGTTCGGTGCCTGGCCGTACTTCGTGTCGATCTTCGGTCAGCCCGGCGGCGACGAGCCGTGGGGATGGCAGTTCGATGGCCACCACCTCAACATCAACTGCGTCGTCGTCGGCGATCAGGTCGTGCTCACCCCGTGCTTCATGGGCTCGGAGCCCCGCCGCATCCAGACCGGCCCGCTCGCCGGACTCCGGGTGTTCGACGACGAAGAACAGGGCGGCATCGATCTGATCCGATCATTCGACTCGACCCAACGCGATCGGGCGATTCTGCGGCCGTCGATCATGCCCGACGACCTCCCCCGGCACCTCAAGGACCCATTCGACGGCCGGATGCAGGCGGGTGCGTTCCACGACAACCTCATCGCTCCCTACGAAGGCGTCCCGGCGAGCGACATGACCGACGCTCAGCGCGGCCTGCTCCAGCGACTCGTGGCGTCGTACCTCTCTCGGTCTCCCGAACGCTTCGCCGAGCTGCACCTGGAGGCCGTGATCAACCACCTCGACGACACGTGGTTCCACTGGATGGGCGGCACCGACGACCACGACCCGTTCTACTACCGGGTCCACGGCCCCGTCGTGATGATCGAGTTCGACCATCACCCGGGCGTCGTGTTCGACAACCGACAGCCCACGCGCAACCACATCCACACGCTGATCCGCACACCCAACGGCGGCGACTACGGCCACAGCCTGATCGCTCGGCATCACGAGCAGTTCGACCATTCCAGCGGCGACCACGCCCCTCGACACTGACCCACCCGATGAGCACAGACACCACGCCCGCCCGAGATCTCCGAGCGGGTCTCAGCGTTCCCGACCGCACGCCCATCAACAAGCCGGCTCAGTACTTCGAGTTCGCCAAGACGGACCCGACCGACACCAGTGAGGCCGGCAGCCCGACGTGGTGGGTTCGTTCGCAATCGATGGTGGTCGCCTATACCGAGGCAGTCGCCGGCGACACCTTCACTCGAACCGGACAGGGCGACGAGTACGCCGCCGTCACCTGGGGCGACGGCGTCGACGTCAGCTGTGCGTGGGGCGACCAGACGGAACGGGCGGTCGACAAGTCGTTCATCGCACTGCCGCCGGGCGACAGCTCGATCACGTTCAACACCGATGGTGTGCTGATCCGCCTGTTCACCACCAGGTCCGACGACCTCAACGCTCGCTGCGACAATGACGCCGCCTTCGAACTGCCCGATCCCTTCGTGGCGCCGTTCGAGGCATGGCCCGACCCCGTCGGGGGCTTCAAGGTTCGCGTCTACCGGCTCGACGACTACCCGCCCGACAGCGCACGGATGGGCCGCCTGTTCCGCACGACCACGTTCATGGTCAACGCGTTCTACGACTTCGACAAGCCGCGCCCCGAGCATCGGATGTCGCCGCACCATCACGACGATTTCGAACAGGTGTCGCTCACGCTCGCTGGCGATTTCATGCACCACATCCGACACCCGTGGACCACCGACCTCGCCGAGTGGCGAGACGACGAACACCGACACTGCACCTCGCCGTCGGTCACCGTGATCCCGCCGCCGACGGTCCACGGGTCGCAGTGGTTCAGCGACCACAACCAGCTCCTCGACGTCTTCGCACCACCGCGCCATGACTTCTCGTCGAAGGACGGCTGGGTCATCAACGCCAACGACTACCCGATGCCGTCATGACCGACGCGACCTTGCCCGCTGGATCACTTCCCGGTCTCGGCACACCGGGCAAACCCACCTTCGGCACATGGGTGAAACTCCCGACCCTCGAGACACTCGAACTCCTCGCCCACGCCGGGCTCGACTTCGTCGTGATCGACCTCGAACACAGCCCCTTGACGCTCGAGTCGGCGTACATGCTGGTCGTCGTCGCTCAATCCATGGACATGGTCGCATTCGTTCGGGTGCCCGATCGCAGCGGTAGCCACGTCCAGCGAGTGCTCGACGCCGGCGCCGACGGCATCCTCGTACCACAGGTGACCTCGGTCGAGCAGGCCGAGCAGGCCATCGCACAGATGACCTTCGCCCCCAAGGGAGTCCGCGGCATGGGCATCACCTCACGCGCCGGGCGTTGGGGTCTCCTCGGGAAGGCCTACCTCCGGACCGATGACCGGGTGGTGAAGGCGATCCAGGTCGAGGATCTCGCCACTCTCCAGAACATCGAGCCACTTCTCGATCTGCCCGGCCTCAGCGCCGCCTTCATCGGCATGGGTGATCTCACGATGTCGAGCGGGCTGGCCTCGTCCTCGGCCGAAATCGGCGACGCCGTCGACGAGCTCATCAACCATTGCCATCGACGTTCGCTGCCACTCGGCACCGCCGTCGGCGACGCAGCACTGGCAGCTCAGGCCGTCGAGCAGGGTTACTCATTCATCCTGGTCAGCAACGACACGACCATGTTCGCCAAGACCGCGTCCCAACTCGGGACCGACCTCGCCGCGCTGCGTCGAGGATCGCCGAGCTGATTTCTCGCAACAACTGGGTGCCCGAAGTCGAGCAGTTCGCCGTGTCGCGCGTCGACGATGTCGTCGCTGCGACCCGCGCCATGGACGCGCTGATCGGCTCCAAGGGTGTCTCGCTGAACGCGGAGTTCAACGGTCGGCTGCGCTATTCGACACCTTCGGTCCGATGCATCTTGCGCGAGTGCAGTCCTCGCTCGCCACCCGTGCCGTCGACCGTCGGGCTGCTCGTTCGCTTGGGCCAGTCACCCGAGACCTACGAGCGACTCAAGGCAGAACCCACGCTCGCAACCAACGCGACCTACGAAGCGGTGCGCCTCGACACGCCGCTGCGTGGCTTCTCTGGCTCCGTCAACGAGGACTTCGCCCTGTCGACATCGACGCCTCCCGCCGGCAGCCGGGCGTGGCTGGTGTATGCCGCGGCCAACCTCGACGAACGCCACTACGACGACCCCGGTCGCTTCGATCTCGACCGCGCCTCACGCGATCACGTGAGGTGGGGAGTTCAGGGCTACGAGCAGCTGCCAATTCGCCGCGTCCCGGCACGCTGACCCGGAGCGGCGCCAATCAGGCGGAGCTCCGGACGGTCGTCGCCGACGCTGCGGCCTGACCTTCTTGCTGGGCGATCCGCTGGAGCAACGAGATGGAACCCGCAAGATGGCGCCGCAGCTCATCGGCGGCAGCAGCGGCCTGGCCGACGATGGCGAGGTCCTTGAGGGTGCGATGCGCCTCGGCCGTGTTGTAGGTGCTGGAACGCGCCTGGATACCAACGCTGATCATCAGACCTGATCGATCTGCGAGTTGTGTCGCCAGCTTCAGCATCCACGCCGAGTCGCAATTCGACAACAGTGTCCGATGCAGGTTCGCGTGGAGGCTCGGTTCGGCGATCCGCCGGTGCGTCAGCGCCTGCCAGGCAGCCTCGACGCGCTCGCGATACGCATCGTCGGCGTTGCGGACCGACCGCTCGAGCGCTGCGGGCTCGATCATGAGGCGGAGCTCATAGATCTCGCCGGCCTCTTGCAGGTCGACCTCCGCGACCCGGGCCTTGCCGTGCGATTGGAGCTCGACGAAGCCCTCCGAGGCGAGGTTCCGGAGCGCTTCTCGCAGCGGGGTCGCCGACACGCCCATTTGCTCTGCGAGCGCAGAGATGACGAGCGAATCGCCGGGACCGTAATCGCCCGAGAGGATCGCTTGCCGGAGTTGGCCATGAGCCCAATCGGAGCGCGTCAGCGGTTGGGAGCTGGCGGGCGACGGATGATCCACGTGCTTCATTCTGCCAGCTGCCGCAGCCGCGCGGGGTCGTCTTCGTGTTCTGACGAGTCGGGCTTGGCCGACGAATCCTATATGCTATAGATTCGGTCGACGGGTGCGATGGACCAACTGCGATGCCGTCGACGCCGTACTCAACCGAATTCCACTCCCCTCACTCCTGGAGCAGACACCACATGGGTTTCCGACTTGCCAACGTCGATGGGCGCGCTGCGCTCGTCGTGGACGACAACTACCACGACCTGTCCGAACTCGCCGACGATGAAGCGCTGGCCGATCCGATGGCTGCGATCCTGCAGCCTGATCTCCTCTCGCAGCTGTCGGCGACGTTGGGCGACCGCTCGCCGACCGGAC
>JBGCFW010000006.1:0-7815 GCA_045107155.1 Ilumatobacter sp.
GGTGGGCGAGCACGACAGCGGCGCAGTTCCGCCCGCTCGCACCCCAGACCCCGGCGCCGGGGAACGTCGCTGCGCCCGTCAGATACAAGCCTTCGACAGCTGTCTCGTAGCGGGTGAGTTCGGGGTTCGGGTTCCGGAAAGCGGCGAGCGGGCCGCCTGCGAAGCTGGTCGCGTGCCCGGCAGGAAGGTGGAACTCGGTCTCGTAGCGGTCTGGCGTCATGGCGCGCCACTCGACGACGGCGTCGAGCAGGCCCGGCTCGCACCGCTCCGCGAACAACTCGAGCCAGCGCCGCGGCTCTCCCGAATTCGGCCAGCCGCCGCGCAACGCGTACGGCGTGTAAAGCGCCTCGACACTCAGCACGTGACGACCCTCGGGCGCCATCGAGGGGTCGAGCAACGTCGGCGCATTGACGAGAAGCGCCGGGTGCTCGAGGACCTCGCCACGCCCCATGCGGTCCCAACCCCGGTGAATCTGATCGAGATTCGGAGCCACCACGGTGGTCGGGCCGAGACCGACCGATGCATCGCGGAGGCGGGGCACTGCGTCGAGGACGATGTCGAGCTTCGACTCGTAGCCGTCCGCATGCGGGATGTCCCGCCATCGGGCGACGAGGTCGCGCGCTGAAGCAGGCGGCGTCCGAAGCCAGCGCAGGAAGGTGTCGTGAGGATTGCAGGCCGACACCACCACCGGTGCCGACACGAACTCACCGTCGTCAACGCGAGCAGACTGGTCCGCGTCGATCCGACCCGACAGCCGGACGCCGCTCACCGCCTCATCGGTACAGCAGATCTCGGTGACCCGCTCGCCGAGCCGAAGCGTGCCGCCGGCTGCTTCGAACGAAGCGAGCAGCGTGCGGGGCACCTCGCCGCTGCCACCGACTGGTCGTGCGACGCGAGCCGCATGACGCATCGCGTGGGTCAATGCACCGAGTCCGGAGTTCGCGAACTCCGGAGAGATCCCCCACACCATCGGCCCGGTCGCCGCTCCGGTGGCACGCAGGAGTTCGCTGTCGAAGTGATCTCGCAAGACGTCGGCCGCGCTTCGACGACTCCATCGGAGCAGGGTCGATGAACCCGCAAGGCGTCGGCGCACTGCGAGGCGGGTGAGGCCCAGCGGGGTGGGCGGCTCGGCTGCTGCGGCGAACACCATCTGCACCGCGGGGACAGCGGCGCGCAGGTAGCGGCGGTATCCCTCGACGTCGCGTGGTGCGACTCGCGCGATCTCCTCGATCGTGGCCTCGACGTCGTGGTGGGCCGACCAGATCTGTCCGGCCCTGAGGCCGTCCCAGGTCGTGTTGTGCTGTGCGGGTTCGACGTCCACGTACAAGAGGCCGTGATCAGCCAAGTCGAGCTCCTCGATCACGGGTGTCGTCCGGAAGGTCAGATGGTCGCAGTTGCAGATGTTGACCGTCGCTCCGCCGAAGGGTTCACTTGCTGCGGTCCCACCGACGCGGTCACGGGCCTCGACGAGCAGCGTCGACATACCGGCTCGGGCAAGGTACGCCGCGGTGACGAGCCCGTTGTGCCCGGCGCCGACGACGATTGCATCGAAGTCGGCGGCGCCCATTCGTGCAGTCTCTCCGATCCTGGTGTGTGCGACGTAACGTTGCGATGTGACCGGTATCGCCGACCCACCATCCGACGATCGCGTCGGAGCGGGTCAGACCCACTCCGAGACGCAGGTCCGCGACTTTGCTCGTCCGCGTCGGCGACTCGATGAACTCCGCGCGCCGCAGATCGATCGAGCTCTTGGGTCGCAATCGATTCTGGTGCACCCGCTCGGTGCCGTCGAACAGCACGGTCCGCACCTGCCGTTCAACACAGATCTGCTCATCGCGGAGCGAGTGGCCGCCGAAGCGGTCGCTCGGGCCGGCGAGGAGCACGACGTGTGGTTGCTCCCACCGCTCGCCTACACGAAGTCCAACGAGCACGCATGGTCATCGGGCACGATCTGGCTGTCGGCGGACACGTTGTTGCGCGTGCTCGACGACATCGGCCGCTGCGCGGCGGTCACCCCAGCGCGAAAGCTCGTGTTCATGAACGGACACGGGGGCAATTCCGCCCTCGTGTCCGTTGCGAACCGAGAGCTTCGGTTGAAACACGGCCTGATGACCTTTCTCGCTCACCCGGGCGTGCCACCCGACCAGGGTGGCGAGTCGGCAGCCGACGAGCACGGAATGGGCATCCATGGCGGCACCGACGAGACCTCCCTCATGTTGCATCTGGCTCCTGAGCTCGTGGACATGTCCGCCGCGACACGCAACGTCCCCGAGCAACTGGCGTCGAACCGCCACGTGCGATTCGGTGGCACGGTCGGCTTCGGCTGGTTGTCGAACGACTTCGGACCCGACGGCCATATCGGGGACCCGACCGCAGCGACGGCGGAGCGAGGCGCCGAGCTGTTCGAGGCGGCGGTCGGGGCGTTCATCGAAGCGCTCGGGGAGATCCGCGCCTTCGAGTTGCCGATGGACTGAGTCAGCGACCGATCGTCGGGTCGACGAACTCGTTCGTGGCCAGCACGTCGACCGCGACTGCGTCGACTCCCAGGGCCCCGGCGAGCTCGTCGAGGAACGGGTCGAGTCGGTCGAGATCGAGATCACCGATCGTCGAGTCGTCGCCATTGCCCACCACTCCGAGCTCCCCGGCGCGTACCTCCGCGTCGTCGAGCACCTCGACGGTGACTCGACTCAACGGGTCGAACGCGGCACGGGCCGCGGCCAGGGCCACGTTCGCATCTCCCGGCGCTTCGGCGTAGGAGATGATCGCCCGTTGAATGACCGGAATCAGCCGGTTCATGCACGGTGCCAGCTCGTCGAGCTCGTCGGCTCGCACAGCGATGACGTCGTCGTGATCGGCCCACCCCGCTTCGCTGACCGGCAACGCCTCGATCGGGCGTCCCCACTGCGGGAGCGCTTCAAAGATCGCTGGGTCGAGCAGGATGTCTCCCTGCTGGGCGATGGCTCCTTGGGCCGCGACGAACCCGGCGGGTTCGCCGTCGAACCCCCCGACGAGCTGGTCGGGCGATAGCGCACCGGTTGCGCCGAGGAACTCATAGACCGGAGACGCCGTGAAGTGCCGCACCTCGATCCCCAGTTCCTCGACGTCGGCGATCGACTCGGCGCTCGGGTACGTGGCCGGGTCGACCAGCACCGACTGACGTGATGACTCGGTGAGGGCAGCCACGGCGACGGTCGGGAACTCGGCGTGCCGACGCACCATCTCGGCGGTCGACGTGTGCATGAGCGTGATCGTCTCGTCGGACGCCGCAACCGTGAGCGCGTCGCGGAACCCGCTCGATGGTCCACCGATGCGCAGTTCCAACGTGACCTCCTCGACGGTGCCGTCCGCACGGGTCACGGGTCCAGAGATGGTGCCATCCCCGATCGCCGGTTGGTCGCCGAGCAACGCGACGAGCGAACCGATCTGGACGCTCAGCCGATCGGTGGTCTGCACCACGATCGTCGACGGGCACACCTCGGCCAGCGGGCCGTCGACCCGTGGAGCGACCATCGTGGTCGTCGGTGTCTCTGTGAACGATGAGTCGTCCTGATCGAGTACGACTTCTCGCTCCGGCTCTGGCGGCGGCTCGCTCGCCACGGTGATGTCCGGATCAGCATCCGCACTCGAACATCCGGCGACGGCGACGACAGCGAGCGCGGCGACCCCCGTCGCTGTTCTGCCCTGACGCACCGGTCGATCTTAGGAACCGCGGGCTCCGCGAGCGCGGCACGCGGCGGATCGTGAGCGCACCGCGAGATCCCTTCGCGGTGCGAGCTCGGCGACCTAGCGTGGCTGTGTGACGACACGCTTCGACCTCGTGACCATCGACTCTCCGGACACGGACCGGCTGGCCTCGTTCTGGACGGCCGTTCTCGGTCTCCACGAGGTCGAACGCGAAGACGGCAATCGGTGGATCGTTCTCGCCTCGGCCGACGGCACCCGGCGGATCGGTTTCCAACGTGGCTCCAGCACGCCCGGTTCGATCCACCTCGACCTGATGTGTGAGCCCGCGGAATTCGACACCGAACACGAACGCTTGGTCGGGCTCGGCGCGGTGGCGACATCCCAGCCGAGACACGAGCCGTACGGATCAATCGTGAATCTCGCAGACCCCGACGGAAATCCGTTCGACCTCTGCGCCTACGCCGAGCCGCTGGGCCATCCATGACGCGATGCGGGCGCCGCACCCGAAGGTACGGCGCCCGTCTCGACGTGATCATCGCCGCCGAGGCGGCGCGAGTTCAGCGGCTCAGCGGCCGATCGACTCGTCGATGAACTCGTTGGTGTAGACACTGTCGGCGGTCATGCCGTCGGCCATCTCGATGCCACGGGCATCGAGCACGCCGCCGATCTCTTCGAACAGCGTCTCGACGCGAGCCGGGTCGAAGTTGCCGTACGTGTCGTCACCACCGTTGGTCGCGATCTCCTCGGAGTCGAACAAGCCGAACGCGGCCTCGTTGAGTCCGGGCGAGAGCGTCCAGAAGTTGTTGTACTCCTCGGTCACCGCGATGATCTGGTCACCCACCGGGGCGGGGTCGGCGAGGTAGTCGACCCAGCTCTGCTGGAGGGCGGGCACGAGCACTTCGAGACACGGGCTCAGCTCGTCGAGCCGCTCGGTGAGCACGGAGTACATCGCCGGGTACGGCTGCCATCCGAGATCGTGGATGATCGCGAACTCGACGTCAGCCGGCGCATCGTCCTTCCACGGAATGTCGTTCTCGTACTTGTAGATCTCGTTGGTGACGAAGCCCTGCTGGATGAAGTCGCCACCGCTGGAGATCCATTGGTCAGGAGCGCCGCCGTAGTTCGGGTCGCTCTGATCCTCGGTCATGTAACCCTGAGCGATCATCCAGTCGATGTAGGTGGTGCCCGGGAAGTGCAGGATGCGGGCGCCCGATGCGGCGATCGTCGTCGGATCGTCGGGATCGATCTCGGTCTGCGTCGGATCCCACTGGAGCATCTGCGGGTTCTTCTCGAGCGTGGTGGCCACGCCCGTGACCTGCACCGTGCCCGACGACTGGAACGCGTCGTCGGTGTTCACGTAGCCGAGCGTGATGTCGCGGTCGGTCTGCATGACGGACACGACCGGCTGGAACTCGATCGCGTCGCCACCGGCGCGAACTTCTACAGTCTCGATGCCGCCGACCTTGTACGCGTCCTTGATGGGCCCGCTGTAGGTGAACAGCGAAGCGTCAGCGGATGCGCCCTCCGGATTCACCATGTTGTACGTGCCGCCGTGCTCGCTCTCGGGCCACCAGTCGGTCTGAATCACGAGGTTGGACGGGCACACGGCCTCGTCCATGGCGTCCTCGACTGCTTCCTCGACCTCCTCGACCGCATCCTCGGCTGCTTCCTCGACGTCTTCGACTGCTTCCTCGACGTCTTCGACGGCGTCTTCGGCTGCGTCCTCGACGGCATCGATCGCGTCATCGACCGAGTCGCTGCCGCATGCCGCAGCGACGCCGCCGAACACGACCATCGCCGCAACGGTTTTCTGGATCCGCTTGTTCATGGTTCTCCCCAATGGGTTGTGGTTGAAGGTGTTCACGAAGGGTCCCGCCGTCACGAGCGGCCGGACTCAGACTCGTGCCAGTTCCGCAGCACCCGATTCCCCGCCCAACTGATGAAGGCGTAGATCAGGACACCGAGAAGCGACGCGAGGATCACGCCACCGAAGAGCCGCTCGAAGAGCAGCTGCTTGGCGTAGTTGTTCAGCAAGCGACCGAGGCCGAGGTCGCCGCGAGAGAAAAAGAAGTCGGCCACCAGGGCGCCCACCACACACAACCCGGCGCCGATGCGCAGGCCGGTGAAGATCGATGGCAGCGCAGCGGGCAACTGCAACTTGACCAGTCGGGTGAACCAACCCGCTCCGTGCAATTTGAACAGGTCGTGGTGGCCGCGGTCGACCGACTTCAGACCGAACAGGAACGACGTCAGGATCGGGAAGATCGCCACCAACACGCATGTGGCGACTCGCGCCGTCCGTGTCGGTCCGAACCACCCGATGAACAGCGGGACGAGCGCCAGCACCGGAATCGTCTGCAGCACCACGGCATAGGGAAACAGCGCCCGCTCCATGCCACGATTGAGCGCCATCACGGTTGCGCCGACGAGCGCGAGGCCCGATGCGATGAGGAACCCGTAGAGCGCGATCCGCGACGTGTTGACGAGACCCTCGAACAACTCGGCACGGGCGATCTCGTTGAAGAACGACTCCTCGATGACCGCGTGCGGTGGCGGAAGCTTGAAGCGCGACTGCTCACTCATGATCACGTAGTGCGTGAGGTACCAGGCGCCGATGAACAGAGCGAAGACGATGAGGACCGGACCGAAACGCGCCGCCAGGGCACCGACGCCACCCGAGCTCTCAGGCGTCCTGAGTTGCGGCTGGGGTCCCACGTCGGACGCCGGGAGCTCGGCGGTGCCAGGGTCGGTGATGACGGTCATGCGTGGGCGTCCTTGAGCGCGTCGGAGACCTCGCCCGAGAGTCGGGCGAACTCGGCGTCGTAGCGGAGGTCTGCAGTCCTCGGGTAGTCGAACGGGATCGCGATGTCGGCGACGATGCGCCCGGGGCGCGCCGACATCACGAGGACTCGCGTCGAGAGGAACACCGCCTCGGCGATCGAGTGCGTGATGAACAGCCCGGCGAACCCGACGTCGACGAACAACCGCAGCAGCTCGCTGTTCCGCCGCTCCCGGGTGATCTCGTCGAGTGCGCCGAACGGTTCGTCGAAGAGGAACACCGTGGGGTCCATCACGAGCGAACGTGCCAACGAGACACGCATTCGCATGCCACCCGACAGCTGCTTCGGGTACTTCTTCTGGTGCCCGTCGAGCCCCACGAGCTGAATCGCGTCGGCGGCTCGGGCTGCGCGCTGCGACTTGGGGACTCCGTGGAGTTCGGCGATCAGTTCGACGTTGCGCTGCACCGTGCGCCACGGCAGCAGTGTTGCGTCTTGAAAGACGTAGCCAATCGAGTCTCGGTCGACGTCGCAACGGCCAGTGGCGTGTTGCTCGAGCCCTGAGGCGACCCGAAGCAGGGTCGACTTCCCGCAGCCCGATGGTCCCACGACGGTGACGAACTCGCCTGGTCGCACGTCGAAGCTGACGTCATCGAGGGCGTGCGTACCGTCTGGGAAGACCATCGAGAGGTCGCCGAAGGCAAGGGCCGGAGGGTTCGTGTCGCCGGTTCCGGAGGCCTCTGTGGAGGCGTCGTGGAGTGATGTCAAGAGTGTGGCTCCGAGTTGGGACATGACGCCGCCGAGCGTACGGAAGCTCGAAGACGTGCAGAGGTCAGGAGTGTTTCAGGGTCGTGTCGCGGTCTTCATGGCGTGAGGCGGTGCCCGCTGCGCCAAACGATCCGGTTTTCCGGGCCGTTCGCGATGGCTTCTCGCACTGTATCCGCACGCACAGCCATCAGATGTGCGGTGCTCCCCGGCACGATCGAAACCGGTTCACGCCCGGTGGCGGCGGCACTACGGGCCGAGACCGCGTCCCATGCGTCGTGGGGGAGCAGATGCGAGGTCATCACCATCAGCCCTGCCGTCTCGAACGGACAGGCCCGCCCCATCGGGTTGAACGGATCCTGCAGGTTGTCGGCACCTGCGGCAACGGTCACACCCGCCTCCGTGAGGGCCGCAACCGCGGTCAGGGCTCGCGGCATCGGGGTGTGGCCTCGACCCTGCAGGAAGAGGTTCGTGTGGGGGAGCGCGATCACCGGGATCCCCGCCGCCGCGACGAGTTCTGCAACCTCGCGCTGACGGTCGGCGGGCTGGACACCGAGGCTCACACAATGGCTCGCCGTCACCGAGTGCT
>JBGCFW010000060.1:0-4819 GCA_045107155.1 Ilumatobacter sp.
CCCGCCGAGCGACCTCTCGGCGAACAGCGGCAGCGTGACCTGAAACTCGAACGCGAACGTGCCGATCACCGCGAGAAGCAGGATCGGAAGGCGCAGTCTGGGTTCGCCCCACACGTACCGCAATCCCTGGCGGAGTTGACCTCTGGTGCGCCCGACTCGGGGAGATGCGCGGATCTCGCTGCGGTCGAGCCGGACCAGCGCAGCGAGGACGACCAGATAGGTCACGACGTTGACGATGCAGCACCACTCGACGCCGACGCCTGCGATGAGTGCACCGGCGACGGATGGACCGATCACCCGAGACCCGGTCATCAACGAGGAGTTGAGTGCCACGGCATTCGGCACGTCGTCGGGCCCGACCAGGTCGACGACGAGCGTTCGTCGCACCGGATTGTCCATCGCGGTCACGAACCCGAACGCCGCCGACAGCACGTAGATCGCCGGAATGCTGAGCAGGTCGGCCAGGAACAAGCCAGCGAATGCCGCAGCGATCACGGTGAACGCCACCTGCGTACCGATCATGAACCGCAAGTGATCGACCCGATCCGCGACGACTCCCGCCCACGCTCCGAAAACGAGGACGGGCAGGAATTGCGTGGCGGTGACGAGCCCGAGCGCGACCCCATCGTCGGTGCGGTCCAACACGACCCAGATGACCGCGATCATCTGCATCCACGTGCCGGTCTGGCTGGTGAGCTGCCCGACGAAGAACAGCCGGAAGTTGCGAATCCGCAACGATCGAAACGTGTCGCTCGCGAAGTCGCCGGGCGACATCATCGGAGCCGAGCCGTGGCGTGGAAGGTCGGATTCGCCGCGCCACGCATCAGCGCAGTGTGCCGTCCGTTCGCGGTCAACACCTCCCTCGGCTCGCCGACGCGCCTATCCGAAACGCACTGCCAGGTTCTCGGCGAGGGCGAGTACGGCGTCATCGGGGATGCTGCCGTCGAGCATGTCGATCCGGAGCGTGACCTGGGCCATTCCGTCCGGACTCACGATGACGGGGAGCCCCCCGCCGATGAACTGGAAGACCGCACCGGTCGAGCCGTACGCCTCGAGGCTGCTGGCGCCGTATGCGGTGTCACCGGCGAAGAGCTCGACGGACAAGCTCGCGCCGCCACTGCCCCATCCGTCCCACGCGCACGAGTTCGGCCCGAAGCTCTGCATCGGCTCGCCGAACGGCGTTCCCAGGAGGAAGGCCTCCAGCTCATCGGCCGTGAACAGACTGCACGGGTCTCCAGCCGATGCGCCGGACGCGTCGTCACCTGAGACAGGCGGGGGCGCCGAGCCGACGCCAGCCGCAGCAGCCGCGACCATCTCGGCGAACAGCTCGCCGGTCGGACTGAAATCGATCCCTGTGCCTCCGGTGTTGTCGACTCGCAGGCCGAATTCACCGGTCGTGGTGAGCGCGCCGTAGGGCGTGTCGAGGTCGAACGAGTTCTCACTCAACACGTCGATGGACGCATCGCCGGGCCATGGCGTCGTCATGACGTCTCCGGCGCCGGGCGGCAGGAACGCGCCCGCCGCGAGCGGGTCACGGGACACCTCGTCGGACGGTCCGATCGTCAAGGTCAAGAGGTGTGTGTCGGATCGGTAGTCGCACGCTGCACCACGCGAGGTCGCCGTGAACGTCAGCTCTTCGCCGAAACCGAAGCGCGCGTCGATATCGGTGGCGATCGCGCTCATGGCGTCTGCTGGCAACGCCGCGCACGTGTCGACGATCGGCGTCACCGCGGGAGCGGCGCCTTGCCGCTCGACGACGTTCAGCACCGACACGTCGAGCGGGGCCGTCGACAACGCGGTGACATCGAACTCCACGATGTCTCCCGGCGATCGCTGCGGACCCTCGATCTCGGCACCGTCTCCACTCGAACTGGCCGGGTCGCCACCATCGGGATTCGGATCGCTGGACGCATCGGCTCCCTCGTCGCCGTCTGTCGAGGACTCGTCATCGAGGGACGACGCGTCCCCGTCATCGCTCACGGCGATCCCCGCAGTGTCGTCGCTTCCCCCACATGCGCCGGCGACGAGACCAAGCGTGCACACGCCGGCAGTGAAGCGGGTGCGGAAGGCTGACGGTCGGGATACTGCGGGGAGAGCCATCCGGCACGGTAACCGTGCGGGTTCGTCCGTACATCGGATTATCACCGCAGCCGACGGCGCCCGGTGAGTGGGCGAAGCACCGATCCGAGCGCGCCGTGTGCGCGTAGTCTCGACCACCATGTCCACAGCCAAATCGTTCCGATGGAACGACTACGACGGGGTGCTCTTCGACCTCGACGGCGTCATCACCCCGACCGCCGAGATCCACGAGCACGCATGGGGCGAACTGTTCGCCGATCACGACTACACCGAGGCCGATTACCTGGCCTACATCGACGGCAAGCCGCGCTACGACGGTGTTCGGTCTTTCCTCGAGAGCCGCAGCATCACGCTGCCCGACGGCGATCCGTCCGACGCTCCGGGCGATGACACCGTGTGCGCTCTCGGCAATCGCAAGAACGCGCTGTTCAACGAGATCCTCGAGCGCGACGGCATCGCTCCCTACTCCGGTTCGCAGGCGACGCTCGATCTGCTCGCCGAACTCGATGTGCCATCAGCGATCGTGTCGTCGTCGAAGAACGCAGTTCCGGTGCTCGAAGCCGCTGGCCTCTCGGACCGTTTCGATGTCGTCGTGGACGGCGTGGTGGCAGCCGACCTCGGACTCGCGGGCAAGCCTGCCGCCGACGGCTATCTGCTCGGCGCCGAACGGATCTCCACCGACCCCTCCCGCACCGTCGTCGTCGAAGACGCCACCTCAGGCGTCGCCGCGGGCAAGAACGGGGCGTTCGCCGTCGTCATCGGGGTCGACCGCGGTGCCGGACACGCCACGCTGCTCGAACACGGTGCGACCTTCGTCGTCGACGACCTCGCCGATCTCCTCCCGTCGGAAGGCACCCGCTGATGGCGTTCAACCAGCAGGCTCCCCCGTCCGGGCTCGAGCAACACCGATTCCCAGCCGAGCCCTGGCGACTGGTCGAGACCGAGCCGAGCAGCGACGATCTCGGCCACACCGAAACGCTCTTCGCCGTCGGCAACGGCTACCTCGGCATGCGCGCGAATCCGGAGGAGGGCCGCGACGCGCACACGCACGGCACGTACCTGAACGGCTTCCACGAGACGTGGGAGATTCAGCACGCCGAGAACGCATTCGGATTCGCGAAGGTCGGCCAGACCATCGTCAACGTCCCAGATGCGAAGCTGATCAAGCTCTATGTCGACGATGAGCCGCTCCTGCTCGCACGAGCCGAGCTCGAGGAATACGAGCGCGGGATCGACTTCCGGTCTGGCCTGGCCTCTCGCGATCTGCTGTGGCGGACGCCGAGCGGAAAGCGAGTGCGGGTTCGTTCCACCCGGATGGCGTCGATGGTCGACCGTCACCTCGCCGTCCTCACGTTCGAGGTGACCGTCCTCGATGACACCGGCCCAGTCGTGATCTCCTCGCAGCTCCTCAACCGGCAGGACGGCACCGACGAGTACCACGTCCCCGACGCAGCGCTCGGGGAAGGCGATGAACAACACGATCCTCGCCAGGGCACCAAGTTCGGCGAGCGCGTGTTGCAGCCCACGTCGAGTCGGCGCGCCCACGACGATGATCTCGGCGATCCGGGCGTCGCGATCCTCGGATACACGTGCACGAACAGCCGGATGACCCTGGCGTGCGGCACCCTCCACGAGATCACCTCCGAGAACGAACTCCACGTGACGAACACCTTCGAAGACGACGTCACCAAGTTGGTGATCGAGGCGCAGGCGCAGCCGGGTGTCCCCATCACGATCACGAAGTACGTCAGCTATTTCACCTCGACCGGCGTCCCGTGCGAGGAACTCGCGGAGCGGTGCGAGCGAACACTGCACCGGGCAGCGGAGTGCGGGGTCGCCACACTCCACACTGAGCACCGCGAGGCGCTCGACGAGTTCTGGGATCGCGCTGACGTCGAGATCGAGGGCGACGTCGTCGCCCAGCAGGCGATGCGGTGGAACCTGTTCCAGCTGGCCCAGGCGTCGATGCGTACGCAGGAGCAGGGCATCGCTGCCAAGGGCGTCAGCGCTGGCGGCTACGACGGCCCCTACTTCTGGGACACCGAGGTGTACGTCGTCCCGTTCCTCGCATACACCGACCAGGTGGCTGCGCGGAAGCTACTTCGGTTCCGATGGCACATGCTCGACGCCGCTCGGGCCCGCGCCGAGGTGATGAATCAACGCGGCGGGCTGTACCCGTGGCGAACGATCAACGGCGAGGAGGCCTCGGCCTACTACGCCGCCGGCACCGCGCAGTACCACATCAACGCGGCCGTCGTGTTCGCACTGTCGCGCTACCTCGACGCCACGGGCGACGTCGACTTCCTCGCTGACGAAGGCGCCGAGATCCTGGTCGAGACCGCACGTCTGTGGGCGGATCTCGGCTTCTACGCCACGAACAACTCGGGATCGTTCCACATCCACCGTGTGACCGGTCCGGACGAGTACACGACGGTCGTCAACGACAACTGCTACACGAACATCATGGCGCGCTTCAACCTGCGTTACGCCGCTCGAACGGTTCGATTCCTCGCGGAGTGGAACCACGATGCGTTCGAATCGATCCAACGTCGAACCGATCTGCGGCTCGCCGAACTCGACGAATGGGACGCGGCGGCGGACGCCATGTACATCCCGTTCGATGAGGAGCGCGAGATCCACCCGCAGGACACGAACTTCCTCGACCTCGAACCGTGGGACTGGGACGGCACGCCGGAAGACAAGTACCCGCTCCTCTTGAACTTCCACCCGCTCGTGATCT
>JBGCFW010000061.1:0-2514 GCA_045107155.1 Ilumatobacter sp.
CTCACTCGCCAACGGCTGCATCTGCTGCAGCATCGTCGACGGATTCAACGTCGCACTCGACACCATCCGCTCGAGCGACCCTCGAGCCGACCGTCTCCTGATCGAGGCAAGCGGAGTGGCGATCCCCGACCAGATCGCGGCCTATGCCCACGGACCCGGCCTCGCGCTCGACGGTGTCATCACGCTCGTCGACGCCGAGACGATCCGGCGACTCTCACGCGACGAGTACGTCGGCGACGTGATCGCCCTGCAACTCGCGGGCACCGACCTGCTCGTACTGAACAAGGTCGATCTCGTCGACGACGCCACGTTGGCGAAAACGGAGGAGTGGTTGCGCGCCGCAGTCGATGCGCCCATCGTGCGGGCGAGCAACGGCGACATCGACCTCCGCGTGCTCCTCGACGTCGAACCGCGGTGGGCCAGCCCGCCGAGCATCGAGCCGGCCACGCCACCGTTCGAGACGTGGACCCAGTCGTGGGACGCACCGATCACCCGACATGACCTCGTTGAGTTCCTCAACGGCCTCCCGGCGTCCGTGGTGCGGGCAAAGGGCGTGGTCCAGCTCGTCGACGAGGCAACGCCAGCGGTGGTGCAGGCCGTCGGGCGACGCACGGCGATCACCTCGGCCACCACCCCGATCAGCCCGACCGCGGACGCGGCGGGCACGCTCGTGATGATCGCCGTGCGAGCCGAGGGCTCTGATGCCGATTCGGTACCGTCGACTCGTGACGAGTGATCCCACCGACGACCCGACCCCCGGCGCTGCGACCATCGGAACCACCGTGGCCGACTCGACGCCATGGTGGCCCTCGGCATCTCGGCGCGGTGAACGGCACCGCAACGTTCTGATCGTCCTGCTCGACGACGTGGGCTTCGGCGATTTCGGGTGCTACGGCTCGTCGATCGCGACACCGACCATCGACCGGCTCGCGAGCGAGGGCGTCCGGATGACCGGGTTCCACACCACGGCGATGTGCTCGACCACTCGCGCCTCGATGCTGACGGGGCGCAACCATCACGCCGTCGGGATGGGCTGCCTCGCCAACTTCGACAGCGGCTTTCCGGGCTATCGCGGCAAGATCAGCGCGACCGCGCCGACGCTCGCCGAGCGGCTCCGCCCGCACGGCTACCGCAACTACATGATCGGCAAGTGGCATGCGACGCGGACCACCGAGACCGGGCCTACGGGCCCGTTCGACGGCTGGCCGCTCGGTCGCGGCTTCGATCGGTACTACGGATTTCTCGACGCGGAGACCGATCAGTACTCACCCGAACTGGTGCGCGACAACACGCACGTAACCGCCGCGGGCGATCACTCCACCGGGTATCACCTCACCGAGGATCTCGCCGACGAAGCGATCCGCAACATCAGTGACCACCACGCCACGACACCGAACGCACCATGGTTCTTGCTCTTCGCTCCGGGCGCCTGCCACGCACCACATCAAGCACCTCGCGAACTCGTCGATCAGTACACGCCGACGTTCGAACACGGTTGGGATGTCGAGCGCGAGCAGCGCCTCGCCCGCCAGATCGAGTTGGGCGTCGTTCCGCCTGGCACCGAGCTTCCGCCCCGGAACATCGGAGTACGCGCCTGGGCCGACCACTCCGCCGACGAACACCGTTTGTTCGCTCGCCTCGCTGGTGCCTACGCAGCGATGCTCGACCACACCGACCAGCAGCTCAGTCGGTTGGTGGCCGCCGTCGAGGCGACCGCGGGGCTCGACGACACCATCGTGATGGTTCTGTCCGACAACGGCGCCAGCCAGGAGGGTGGACCGCTCGGGTTCGTCAACGCGATGGCACCATTCAACATGGTCGCCGAGCCGATCGAGCAGAAGATCGCTCGGCTCGACGACATCGGTGGACCCGACACCCACTCGAACTTCCCGCACGGATGGGCCATGGCGGCGAACACCCCGCTGCGGATGTACAAGCAGAACACGCACGGCGGCGGCGTCCGCGACCCGCTGGTCATCCGAACGGCTGACACGGCATCGAAGGCCGCCGGCGGCTTGCGTCACCCGTTCTGCCACGCCTCCGACCTCGCGCCGACGGTCCTCGACCTGTTGGAGATCGACGTCGACGACTCACTCGGTGACGCGATGACCGGGGTGAGCTTCGCAGCGGCGCTCGCCCAAGACGACGCCGAGACCGGCAAGCACACCCAGCACTTCGAGATGTTCGGCCACCGAGGAATCTGGCACGACGGGTGGAAGGCGGTCGCCTGGCACCGCGCCGGGTCACCGTTCGACGACGACCGTTGGGAGTTGTTCCACCTCGACACCGACTTCAACGAGCACCACGACCTGGCCGAGGAGCAACCCGAGCGTCTCGCCGCCATGGTCGAGCGCTGGTGGGAGGAGGCACGGGCGAACCAGGTGCTGCCACTCGACGATCGATTCGGCGAGCGATTCGCCGAGAACGCCGAACGTTTCCACGGCGATCGACGCCGCTATGTGTTCTCCGCCGGCATGGGACCCCTCCCCTCCGACGTCGCCCCCGACCTGCGCA
>JBGCFW010000062.1:0-25145 GCA_045107155.1 Ilumatobacter sp.
GCCCCGGCGAGGTGGTGATTGGTGACGAGTTGATCGATCGACGCATCGGTGACGAGACCGTCAGCGACATCGGGTTGAGGAGGGTCACCGACGCGGGAACGCAGTGGTGGGAGATCGACCAGGTCCGCCTCGCGCGTCGACCGAGCATCGGACGCCGCTCGACCTACCGCCTCGTCGACGCTGATCAGGTCCCCGGCCTCTTCGACGCGCCCACGTCGATGGAAGCCGAAGCCGCTCGCCTCCGCGACATCCACCCGGCCGACGTGGCAGCGATCGTTCGGGCGATGCCCGAGGCGCAACGTCGCCAGCTCGCCGAGGCCTTCGACGACGAACGTCTGGCCGACGTGCTCGAAGAACTCACCGAAGAAGAGCAGGTGCGCATCGTCGCCGAACTCGACGACGACCGCCTGGAGGGTGTCTTCGATGAGATGGAGTTCGACGATCTCGCCGATCTCCTCGGTCAGATGAGCGATGCCGAGCAGGAACGCATGCTCGAAGCCATGGACGACGAGGACGAAGAGGTCGTGCGACGTCTCCTGTCGTACGAGGAGGGAACGGCCGGCGGACTGATGACCCCCGAGGTCATCATCCTCGGGCCGAGCGCCACGGTCGCCGAAGCGCTCGCGCAGGTTCGTGACCCATCGTGGGTCGTGAGCATCGCGACACAGATCTTCGTCGTGCAGGCGCCGTTCAAGACGCCGACCGGCAAGTACCTCGGTGTGGTGCACATGCAACGCCTACTGCGCGAGCCCCCGAGCATGGAGATCCGCCAGCTGATCGACGAGGTTCCCACGATGGCGCCCGATCGCAGCGACCGTGAAGTCGCCGCGATCCTCGCGAGCTACGACCTGCTCGCCCTTCCCGTCTGCGATCCTGCCGGCCGCCTCCTCGGCGCCGTCACCGTGGACGATGTGATCGACCGCATGCTGGGCGCCGACTGGCGCAAGCGGCAGCGGTTGCGCCCACGTGTGAAGGCGTCGTGACGTGAAGCGGCAGCAGGACCTGAGCGCGCCGCGCGCCAGTCGACGGTTCAGCGGTGTCCACGTCGACTCCGACGCCTTCGGTTCGTTCGCCGAGTCGATCGCGAGCTTCATCGGAACCGCCCGGTTCCTCGTGTACCAGACCGTCTTCATCACGATCTGGATCCTCCACAACGCCTTCGCCCCCGACGCGCTGGTGTTCGACCCGTGGGAGCGCGGCTTCACGCTGCTCACGCTGATGCTGTCGATCCAGGCGGCCTACGCCGCGCCGCTGATCCTGCTCGCTCAGTCCCGCCAGGAACGCCGCGACCGGGTGATGGCCGAGATCGATCGCGAAGTCGCCGAACGGACACAGAACGACACCGAGTTCCTGGCCCGCGAGATCGCCAGCGTGCGCGTGTCGCTGTCGGACATGGTGACGGGTGAGAACTTCGACGAACGGCTCGAGCGGCTCACCGATGTGGTGGAGCGGCTGGGGCGTCAGGTGGAGTCGCTGGCCTCGGCGATCGACCCGTCCGAGCCCGACGACAGTGCAGCTGCGACCGACGACACCAACTCCACCGTCGCCGACGCGAACTGAGCCGGCATCGCCAACGATCCGAGGTGATCCATCGGGACCGCAACGACGGCGGCGTCGAGCGCAGCGGCGAGCTGTCGCTGCTTGCGGGGCTTGACGAGTCGGTCCTTGGTCGAGATCAGCATCGCGGCCGGCACGTCGAGGTCCGACACCCAGGGTCGCGCGTCGTAGGCACTCAGCGCCTTGCCCGCCTGCACCATCACGCGAGGTTCGTTGCGCATCGCCTCGGCGACGAGCCAGGGCCGGTGCGCGGCGAGCTCACCATCGTCGGCGATGAGGAATTCGATACCGCGGCGAAGCACGCGCGGCTGAGTCCACGAGCGGAGCCCGACGCCCAGCAACGGCAGCAGCCTCCAGGAAAGACGCTCACGCAACGACGCTCGCCACTCGAGCGCCGTCGCCTGCACCACCAGCCCGGCGACGACGCCGGGGTGGCGGCGGGCGAGCAGCATCGAGATGGGACCACCCATCGAGTAGCCGAGAGCGATGACGCGATCGATGTCGAGTTGCTCGATCACCCCAGCCGCGTCGTCGGCGACGTCGTGCAGTTCGAACGTCTCGGTCGAACGGAAGCCACGACCGTGACCGCGGTGATCGATTCCGACGAACGAACACGTCGCAGCGAGGGCCCGATATGCGGCGAGGAACTGAAGGTCGGCGGATGCGGTCCACCCGTGGAGCAACAGCACGGTCGGAGCGCCGGGATCTGGGTGGACGTGGCGGCGAACGAAGAACTCACCGCGTCCGGGCACCAGGACGATCTCGCCGGGAGGCAGCCATGGTGGCGGTGCATCTGCACGTATGTCGACCGCACCCGAGTTGCTTGGCGTGACGCGTGCAGATCGGTCGATGGACTCAGGCACTGGGGACCCCGGTGAACTCTTGGAGACGAACGCCGAATCGCTCGACGAGATGCAGGAGTGCGAGGTTGTCGACGTCACCATCACCGGGCAGGACGAGACCCGAGCGCAACCGACCCGTTCTGATCATCTCGACGTATGCCGCCGCGGTGGCCGCTGCCGCGGTGCCGACCATCTCGGCGATGCCTGCGACCGCGGTCTGGCGAGCTCCGTCGGCATCGGCTCCGCGCACCTCGACGCGGAGCGCGCCGACACCACCTTCTTGATGCGGCGGCGTGAGCATCGGCAGGCGCGACGTGAAGCGGTCTCGGCGGTTCGCCGACATCCGAGCAGTGATCCGGTTCACCTCGGGGAACACGCGATGCACGACCGCTGGAAACGGCAGTTCCGCTCGGTAGCAGTCGTACGCGCCGACCGGTTCGGGGAACCACGCCAGCTCGCGACCAGTGCCAGCACGAGCCGATTCGAATCGACCGTCGATGAAGAAGCGGGAGGTGCCCGACAACGCACGGTGGTGTTGGCGGGCACACGCTGGCCCGGCCGTACCGTGAACCGCCACGTGGATCTCGTCGACGACGGCCATCTGTCCTGCGAGGTGGCGTGCGATCAGGCCACTGAGCCCGGGCGACATGCCGGCACCGATCACGAGCGATCGGCCACGGGAGTCAGCCAGGGCTGCCTCGCTCGCGAGCGCTTCCACGTCGTGCACGCGGTCGGCGACCGACACGACGTGCAGACCTCGGTCGAGCAGCACTCGCGCGGTTGCGTGGTGCGGACCCGGGTGAGCGAGCACCACGAGGTCGACATCGTCGAGGCGAGACGAGCGGGCGAGATCGATCGTTCGGGTATCGACCTGGATGACACTGTGGCGGCCCGGTTCGTGTGCGAGCCGACGCATGATGCGCTGACCGACGACCCCGTTGCCGATCACGGCGACGCGCTGCGGTGATGCGCCGCTCATCGGTCGGGCAGATCCAGTGGTCGCCATCCGCCGTGCTGCGGCGGGGTTCCCCCGTTGCCACCGAGACGAATCGCCGCAGCCGAGAGGACCGTGGCAGTGAGCGCTGCGAGGACTCGGCGGATGAAGGTCACGGCGATGCTCGGCGCGTGAATCGCGCTGGTGTCAGGGGCGAAATGGTGGGGCTACCTGGAATCGAACCAGGGACCTCATCGTTATCAGCGATGCGCTCTAACCGACTGAGCTATAGCCCCGTAGGGAGGGTGAAGCTATCGGGCGGGGCCGTCGTTCGCACCCACGTCGTCGACCACCGCTTCGCGGGTCATGACGCCGGATCCGTCGCGAAGGATCGCCGGAACCTCGGGCTCGGAACGTCGGACGACGAAGCGTCGCATCGGCGATGTGCGGGCCTCGACGACTTCTTCTTCCAACACGGTCACTCGCACGCCGCCGACGAGGTCAGTGATGAGGTTGAAGAGTGTCGCGGTGAGCACGGTGAGGCCGGTCAGGCCGATCACGACGAAGAGGCCGGCGATCCAGCCAGCGTGATAGATCTCGCCGCCGTTGAACTCGAACGTGTTCCAACCGAACGACTCGAAGAACCGCTCGACGTTGTCGATCGTGCCGGTCGCGGTGGCCACGTTCCACAGCAGCACCGACGCGGTCAGCACGATCACGTACAGCACGACGAAGGCGACGAGCGCGATCTTGAACACGCTCCACGGGTCGACGTGGCGAACGACGCGAGTGACCTTGCGGACGCGGGGCTTTCGGCCGAGGACCCGCGGCACCTTTGCAGGGATCGGAACGGGTGCCGGGTCGTAGTCGGCGGCACGACGAGGTCGGCGACGAGCCGCGGTCGTCTCGTCCTGAGGCGCCACCGGGACGAGCGGCCCGTCGATGTCGGCACGACGCAGCTCATCGAGGATCCGTTCCGAGACCTCCTCGTCATCGATGTCATCGCCAGCCTCTCGGGCGGTGGCATCGCCGGGCTCGTCCGAGTCGTGGAGCTCGTCTGGGCGATCGGGCTCGTCCGCTGCGCCGGGTTCGAGGTCCGTCGTGGCCGGAATGATCTCCGGAAGCGGTTCGTAGTCGGCGTTCGGCAGCGGGTTCCGGATCTCGAACGCTTCGTCCTCGTCGGGCTCGTCGAGGACCTCGTCCACGGGCGCCTCGTCGTCGGGAGCTGCGTCTCCGAGGGCGTCGACACCGTCAACGATTTCGGTATCGGTATCGGTATCGGTGACGTCACGATCCTCGGTGACATCGTCGCGAGTGTCGTCGAGCGCGTCGACATCAGTCGACGTGAGGTCGCTCTCGGTCGTGCTCACCTCATCGAGTGTAGGCGCGGCCCTCTGCCACCGACCGTCACCGGCTCAGGGGTCATCCGGGGCTCAGGGGGCGTCGGTGGCGCGTGCGGTGGCCGAGCTCGCGCCCACGCTGACAACGACGGTCACCTCCTGCGGGCCCGGCCCGCTCTCCCACGACACGAGCGTTGCCCCGTGACGCTCGGCGAACTCGGCGGCCGCAGACCGACCGCCGGCCAGTGCTGCAAGCGCTGCGGCGTCGGCGGCGGTCTGGGCGCGTCGTTCGTCGATCAGCTGGGTCCCGATCATCGAGAGCGCGGCGATGATCGCCGTCAACAGCGTGGCGGCGACGACCACCACGAGAAGCGCGGCCTGGCCCCGGTCGTCGTAACGGCGATGGCATGCAGCGAGTCTCGCGGCCCCCTCATCGGGGAGATCTCCGACTCGTCGCCCGTGCGTGTGTCGACGATGCGTGTCTCGATGGTCTGTAGATGTCATGGCGGCTCCGCGGGTCGAACGCCTCGTCGCGAGGCAGATCAGTCGGGGCGCTGATCGCGCCGAGCGAACCGTGATGGTCGAGTGCGGCCCGGGCCGCCGAGGCCTCAGTCGTCGTCGCCGGCGATGATGGGTGCCACGGATCCGACGATGTCCCCATCGTCCATGTTCATCACCCGCACGCCGGTGGCATCTCGGCCTTGGGACGAGATCTCACGAACTGCCATGCGGATGGTGATCCCTCCGTTCGAGACCGCAACGATCTCGTCGTCGAGACCGACCATGAACGCAGCGACCACGGAGCCCTTCTTGCCCGTGAGCTTCATGCCCTTGACACCCTGACCGCCGCGGCCCTGGACGTTGAACTTGTCGAGCTGTGTGCGCTTGCCGTAGCCGGACTCGGTCATGATGAGGATCGCCGTGTCGTCACGGGCGACGTCAACCGACACGACTGCATCGTCGCCGTTCTTCAGCTTCATGCCCCGCACGCCAGCCGCCGCGCGGCCCATGGCTCGTACGTCGTCTTCGTTGAAGCGGATCGTCATGCCGCCCTTCGACACCATGAAGATGTCATCGCTGCCACTGGTCTCGATGACCTCGACGAGCTCATCGCCATCCTTCAGGTTGATCGCGATGAGGCCGTCACGACGGCTCTTGTCGTACTCGTCAAAGGTGGTCTTCTTGACGACGCCGTTCTTGGTGGCGAAGAACAGGTAGCGATCTCCGGCGAACTCGCGCGTGTCGATGATCGCCTGGATCTTCTCGTCGGCCTGCAGAGGCAGGAGATTGATGATCGGCATGCCCTTCGCCGTGCGCTCGCGTTCTGGGATGTCGAGCGCGCGCAAGCGATAGCCCTTGCCGCGGTTCGAGAAGAACAGCAGGTGAGCGTGCGCGCTCGTGAAGATCACGTGGCGCACGATGTCGTCGGCTTTGAGTTTGCCGCCCGACACCCCTCGCCCGCCGCGACCCTGGGTCTTGAACGCGCCGGCCGGCACGGCCTTGACGTACTGAGCCTGCGTCATCACGATGACGAGTTCCTTGTCGTCGACGAGATCTTCGATCGACATCTCGCCGTCGTCGTAGGTGATCTCGCACACGCGCGGTGTGGCGAACTCTTCTTTGATCGCGGTGATCTCGTCCTTGATCACGCTGTTGAGGCGCTCGGGCCTCGCGAGGATGTCCTGCAGATCTTCGATGCTCGCACGAATGTCTTCGAGCTCGGTCTCGAGATCGATGCGCGACAGGCGGGTGAGCTGACGCAGCTGCATGTCGAGGATGTCGTTGGCCTGGACCTCGGAGAATTCGAACGGCTCCGACATGAGGCCCTCGCGGGCCGTGGCGACATCGTCGCTGGCCCGGATGAGGGCGATGATCTCGTCGATGACGTTGAGGGCCTTGATGCGGCCTTCGAGGATGTGCTCGCGACGCTCGGCCTTCGCGAGGCGGAACTCGGTGCGACGGGTGATGACCTCGACCTGGTGGCGCACGTAGGCCGACAGCGCGTCGAGCAGCGTGAGCTGGCGCGGAACGCCGTCGACGAGAGCGACCATGTTGATCGAGAAAGTCGACTGCAGCTGCGTCAGTTTGAACAGCTTGTTGAGCACGACGTTCGCATTGGCGTCACGCTTGAGCGAGATGATCAGGTTGGTCTTGCCACCAGAGCTGTCGTCGTTGACGTCGGAAATGCCCTCGAGGTCACCAGCGGTGACGAGTTCATCGATGCGGGCGGCGATCGCCGAGCAGCTGGTCTGGTACGGCAGCTCCGTGACGACGATTTCGTACCGACCGGTCTTGGTCTCTTCGATGCTCGCCTTGGCGCGCATCTTCACACTGCCGCGACCCGTGCGATACGCATCGATGATCCCCGCCCGCCCGAGGATGTACGCACCCGTCGGGAAGTCGGGTCCCTTGACGTGCTCCATCATCGCGTCGACGTCGGAGTCGGGGTTGTCGATGAGATGCACGACGGCGTCGATGACCTCGCCGAGGTTGTGCGGCGGGATGTTGGTCGCCATGCCGACGGCGATGCCCTGGCTGCCGTTGACCAAGAGGTTCGGGAATCGCGCCGGCAGGACCAGCGGCTCTTCGGTGGTCCCGTCGTAGTTCGGCATCATGTCGACGGTGTCTTCGTCGAAGTCGGCGAGGAGCTGCATCGCCAGTGGGTCGAGGCGACACTCGGTGTAGCGCGAGGCTGCGGGGCCGAAGTCAGGGCTGCCGTAGTTGCCGTGGAAATCGATCAGCGGATGGCGCAGCGAGAACGGCTGAGCCATGCGCACGAGCGCGGCGTAGATGGCCGAGTCGCCGTGCGGGTGGAAGCGGGCCATCGTGTCGCCCGAGACGCGGGCGCACTTGACGTGAGCTCGGTCAGGGCGGAAGCCCTGCTCCTCCATGTCCCAGATGATCCGGCGATGCACCGGCTTCAGACCGTCGCGCACGTCCGGGAGTGCCCGCGACATGATGACCGACATCGCGTACTCGAGGAACGATGACTCCATCTCGTCCGAGAGCGGAATCGGCTGGATCGGGTCGTCCGGCGTCCCGTCGGTTGAATCAGTCGTATCAGTCATGAAGTGAAGTCTCCTGCGATGTGATCAGCAGTGACGAAGGTGAGCGACGCGAACGCCGGCCCTTGCGCCGGCACCCGAGCGGGTGGGTTTGCGAACGAAGTGAGCGTCGGCCTGTGCGCCGACACCGAGCAACGAGGAGCTTGCTCCGAGGCGATGCAGTGGGCGCGCCGAAGGCGCTCCATGCAACTCCGAGGAACGGAGCGAAGCGAGTGACGAGGACTAGAAATCAAGATTCTGCACGTCTCGTGCGTTCGTGGTGATGAACTCGCGTCGGGTGGCGACGTCGTCGCCCATCAGCGTCGACATGATCTCGTCGGCTCGGGCCGCCTCGTCGACGTTGACCTGGAGCAGGGTTCGTGTGCCTGGGTCCATCGTGGTGGCGCGCAGCTCCTCCCAGTCCATCTCGCCGAGTCCCTTGAGGCGAGCAAAGCTCTTCTTGTGGTTCGGGCGATCGGCCAGGAACTGCGCCTTGGCGACGTCGTCTTTCAGGTACACCTTTTCCTTGCCGACCTCGGTGGAGTACAGCGGCGGCTGAGCGATGTAGCAGTAGCCGGCCTCGACCATCTCGCGCATCTGACGGAAGAAGAAGGTGAGCAGCAGCGTGCGAATGTGACTGCCGTCGACGTCAGCGTCTGCCAAGCAGATCACCTTGTGGTAGCGCGCCTTGTCGACGTCGAACTCGTCGCCGACGCCGGCACCGATCGCCGTGATGAGCGCCTGGATCTCGTTGTTCTTGAGCATCTTGTCGATGCGTGCCCGCTCGACATTGAGGATCTTGCCGCGGATCGGCAGGATCGCCTGGCTGTACGGCTGGCGGGCGTCGACCGCGGTCCCGCCTGCGGAGTCACCTTCGACGATGAACAGCTCCGACTCGTCGGCGTTCTTCGACTGGCAGTCCTTGAGCTTGTCGGGCATGCCGGCGCCGGAGAGCGCCGTCTTGCGACGAATCGCGTTGCGGGCGTTCTTTGCTGCGGCCCGCGCCTGTGCGGCCGCGACACCCTTCCTCACGAGCTTGTTGGCTTCGGTCGGGTTCTCCTGCAGCCACTCGGCGAGCATCTCGTTGGTCGCCTTCTGGACGAAGGAGCGCATCGGCACGTTGCCCAGCTTGGCCTTGGTCTGGCCCTCGAACTGCGGCTCGCGCAGCTTCACCGAAACGATCGCGGTGAGGCCCTCTCGCACGTCGTCGCCGGTCAGGTTCGGATCCTTCTCCTTCAGCAGGTTCTTCTCGCGGGCGTACTTGTTGATCGTGGTGGTGAGCGCCGAGCGGAAGCCCTCCACGTGCATGCCACCCTCGATGGTGGAGATGCCGTTGGCATAGCCGTGAATGCCTTCGTGATAGCCGGTGTTCCACTGCATCGCGACGTCGAGCATCTGTCCGTCATCGTCTTCGTCCTCGAACTGGCAGACCTTCGAGAACAGCGGATCCTTCGTGGCGTTCAGGTGCTTGACGAAGTCGACCAGGCCGCCCTTGTACTGGTAGGTGATGTCCTGTTCGCGACCCTCGCGCTTGTCGGTGAACTCGATGATCAGGCCCTTGTTCAAGAACGCCATCGTCTGCAGCCGTTCGAGAACGGTGCGTGCAACGAACTCGACACCCTCGGCCTGGAAGATCGTCGCGTCGGGGTAGAAGGTGATGGTGGTGCCGCTGGTGCGGTCACGCTTCGGCGTCTCGCCGACGACCTTCATCTTCCCCTGCGGTGCACCCCCGTCGAGGTAGGTCTGCTCGTGGCGTTGACCCTCACGGTCCACCTGGATGTGCAGCTTGCTCGACAGCGCATTCACCACCGACACACCCACGCCGTGGAGGCCACCCGACACCTTGTAGCCGTCGCCGCCGAACTTGCCCCCCGCGTGCAGCACGGTGAGCACCACTTCGGCGGCGGACTTGCCCTTGTGTTCGCCTGACTTGAACGGGTCGACCGGGATACCGCGACCGTTGTCGGAGACCGCGCACCCACCGTCGGCGAGCAGCGTGACGCCGATGCGGTCACAGTGACCAGCCATTGCCTCGTCGACGGAGTTGTCGACGACCTCCCAGATGAGGTGATGCAAGCCGGCCAGGCCGGTCGAGCCGATGTACATGCCCGGGCGCTTGCGCACCGGATCGAGCCCCTCGAGCACGGTGATCGCCGACGCTCCGTACGCCTTGTTGGTCTTCGCGGCATCGCCGTTCGGCTTCTTGCGTGGTGCCTTCGGGGCCGCCTCGGCGGGCCGTTCGATGGGCTGGGTCACGTCGTCGTCGGACGCGACAGCTGTGGTCTCTGAGGACACTCGTACCTTCTTGCCTGATCGCCGCGCCGAGCTGACGGCGCGGAGCTGTGGTGAGTCGAGAGTGGCGCCGTTTCCGGCACGGTCAGACCGGATGTGGGGGCCTGCGTCGAGCGGTCAAGTCGGACGCCAGAACCCACGTGGTCAAGGCCTCTCAGCCTACCAGAGGGGTACCTCCGACATGGGGCAAACGCGCACCTCGAGCGACGCGTACGAGCACGCCGAAATCAGCGCTCCGATCAGCTCGGACGCCGAGCTCGGCTGAGCCTCACGTCGAACGTCGAGAGGCCGCCGGATTCCAGTGGTGAAGCCGATCCCGAGCGAATCAGACCTTGACGACGCTCATGTTCAAGATCTTGTCCGTCAGGCGCTTCTTGTCGTTGTCCCACAGAGGCCACAAGATGTCGAGCAGGCCGAAGATGCCACAGGTGACACTCGACAGCACGCCGGCGAGCAGGTATCGAACGAACGCCATGCCGCCCCCGACCGGAGCTTGCGTGTCGTCCTTGATCAGCTTGATGCCCTGCTGTTTCTTGCCGATCGTCTGACCCGTCGAGCCCTGCTTGAGGACGAGGTTCCAGATCCAGTACACGAGTGCACCGACGTAGGCAACGACGAACCCGACGATCGCCAGGCCGTCGCTCGCCGCGCCCGCAATCACCGAGATGGCGACCCCGGCGATGATGATCGCCGCGCCGATGCCCCAGTCGATGAGATACGCGACGACACGCTGGCCGTAGTCCGCCGGCGCCGAACCACCGCTCGACGCGGCTCCGTACGGCTGGTAGCCCGACGGCGCAGCGCTGACGCCAGCACCGGGCGCGCCGTACGACGGTGGCGTGGGTGAGGCCGCAACGGGTGCTGCGAAGGTCTGCGTCGGAGCAGCCTGCTGCTGGGCACCCTGGGGCTCACCGATCCACTGAGCGCCGTCCCAGTAGCGCTGCGTGCCCTCGGGATCGCCCGGCGCGTGATACCAACCTGCGGGAGTTCCACCGGTGTTCGTCATGTCATCGTCCTCGTTCTACTCGTACTCGTCAGTGGATTCGTGCGCGGTCTCAACCGGCCGCGACGACCTTGGTCTTGCCGATCTTGTCCCAGATCGTCTGGCGCATCGAATCCGTGAAGAGGAACACCAGCGACACGATGCCGATGACAAGACTCGCCAGCGATCCGAGGAGCCCGATGATCGGGATGATCCCCACGATGCTCGTCGCGATGTAGGTCGCCATCCTCATGACCATCGTCTGTTCATCGACGGGGCTGCCGTCCTCTTTGACGATCTTGATGTTGAAGACCTTCTTTCCCAGAGTGTTCCCGGTCTTTGTGGTGAGCAGGATCTCGTAGGCGAGCACCAGCGCCAACGAGACCAGACCGGCGAAGAACGACGCCACGAACGACACATCCGTCGAGCCGCTGAACAGCGATCCACCGACGAAGATCAGCGCGAGCACCGAGCCGATGATGATCCAGATGATGCCATCGATCAGCCGAGCCACGATTCGTTGAACCGGCTCGGCGAGATTGCCGGTCGACGCGGCCGCGCCTTCACCGCCGAACGCCACGTACCCGGGAGGAGCGCCACCGGGAGGCGGAGTCTGCTGGAACGGCGGCGGAGTCTGCTGGAACGGCGGCGGGCTGCCCGGCGCGGCAGCTGCTGCCGGAGGCGGAGTCGGCTGCGCCGGAGGCGGAGTCGGCTGGGCGGGAGGCGGGGGCGCCTGCTGCGGCACGGGCTGCGGCTCACCGATCCACTGGGACCCATCCCAGTAACGCTGTGTGCCCTCGGGATCACCCGGAGCGTGATACCAACCTGCTGGCGTTCCACCGGTGTTCGTCATGTGTGTCCTCACTCGAGTGCGCGTCGTGCCGCGATTGCGCGACGAACGAACGGTAGCCAACGCCGGACTCACCACGTGAGTTATTGCTGCCGAGACCGTGCTCGACGTTCAGTCGAGCACGACGATCGTTCGCGCGGCTTTGTCCCACACTGCCTGACGCTGCCCATCGGTGTACAAGAACACCACCGATGCCACGATGATGACGAAGGCGGCAGGCCCGGTCAGTACACCGAGAATCGGAACGACCGACAGCAGGGACGTCGCGATGAACGGCGACATCCGCAGCATCAATCGGCGGGCGTCGAGTTCGGCGTCGCCCTCGATGCCCACGACACGAGTGCCGACCATCTTCTTGCCGAGCGTGCCGCCGACGACCAGTGTCAGGACGACTTCGTAGATGACGATCAAGATCGTGCTGCCGGCGGTCGCGACCACCGCGAGTGCGAACTGGGCGGTAGCGCTGGCGTTCTGGGCCGTGTCGCTTCCGATCGCGATGTACCCGAATCCGATGAGGACGGGCGCCCACATGACCAGGTCGATCAATCGACCGACGATGCGACGCCAGCGGGCTGCGAGCAGACGATCGCTCATCGTCGACGGGAGGCGACGCGTACCTCGACGCGATCGATCTCGACATGCGCGACGTCGGCCAGGCGGGCGATGATCGTGTCGCTCAAGAACTTCACCTGCGTCGCCCACGTGGGCGAATCGGCCTCGACGATCAGCGTCGCGTTGTCGAGCTTGACCGGCCGCACATGCGCTGCGACCTGTTCACCGACAGCATCGTCCCAGCGACCGAACACACCGCCGACCTGGAGGCGGTCGGTGCCCCGCAGACTCTTCATGATCGAATCGAGTGATCGCGAGATCGGGACGGGGTCGGGCACGGTCAATCACCGTAGCCATCAGGAACCGGCAGCCGGCACGGTGACGCGCTCAGACGACCGCACCAGCGTGCACGCGCAGGATGCGATCAGCTCGCGCAGCCGGAGGGAGTTCACTCGCCGTGGTGATCACGACCTGTCCGTCGGGCAGATTCTCGAGCAGCGCCGTCGCACGACTGTCATCGAGCTCGGACAACACATCGTCGAGCACCAACACGGGAGCGCTACCCGTTCGGTCGGTGACGAGGCGATGCCCCGCCAACCGCAACGCAAGGGCCAGCGTGCGCTGTTCACCCTGCGATGCATGCGTGCGGCTCGGGAGTCCATTGATGGACAATCCGAGCTCGTCGCGGTGCGGCCCTACCGTCGAGACACCGCGTCGCACGTCCATCTCGCGTGCCGCGGCGAGTGCTGCGAGCAACCCGGTGATACGCCACCCCGGCTCGTAGATCAACTCGACCGGGGTGCTCACGCCAGCGAGCTGCTCGTATGCCTCCTGGACCATGGGAGCGAGACGCGACACGAGCGTGGCTCGGGCGAAACCGAACTGATCGGCGATCTCGGTGAACTTCGCATCCCAGACGTCGAGCGTGACAGCGATCTCGTCGGGAAGCTCGCGATGGCCGGCCTTCTGCGCCTGTTTGAGCAAGGTGTTGCGCTGCTTGACGATGCGGTCGATCTCGAGGCGGATCGCGTCGTACTTCGTGGCGAGTGCGACGAGCGTGTCGTCCATGAAACGCCGACGATCGCCCGGCCCGCCCTTCACCACGACCAGGTCGTCGGGCGAGAACACGGTCACTCGCACGGTGCCGAGCAGATCTCGCACCCGCTTCAGTTTCTGCTTGTTGACCTGTACGCGGTTGCGTCCTGAGGCCACCAACTCCGCCTCGATCAGGGATTCGCGGTCGTCGTCGTGACGCACCACGGCCCGCAGCACTGCTTGGTCCGCTCCGACTCGTACGAGCGCGTCGCCGGGCGCTCCGCGAAAGCTCGACAGCGTGGCGAGGTACGCAAGCGCTTCGGCGAGGTTCGTCTTGCCCTGACCGTTGTCGCCGATCACAGCGGTGGTTCCAGCGGTCAGGTCGAACGACGCTGTCACATAGTTGCGGAAGTCGACGAGTTCGAGGTGGGAGACGATCATGGGCAGTTCGCAGCGCTCAGCACGCACCCTAGGGTCGGCATCGATGAGCCGAGACGACCTGTTCGCATACACCACCGACGAGCGGCTGCCCGTGGAAGTGCTGGTGTTCGACGTGGCCCCCGAACACGTCGATGCGTTCTTGGCTGTCGATCACGAGGTGTGGACCCTCGGTGAAGCGTTCATGTTCGCCGAAACCGACGGCGAGGAGCATCGGATCCCGTTCCGCTCGAAGGAGGTCTGGCTCGACGACGCACATCCCGGCCGCATCTGGCTCGTCTTCGTCTGGGACGACGTGGCCGGCTGGCACCGCATCGGCACTCCGGAGAACATGGAGCGGCTGCAGGCCGAATTCGACGCCCGATTCCCGCACGACGTCACCCTCGTGCGGGCCTACCACGACGAGTCGAACTTCGGAATCCATCGCGTCGCTCGATTCGAGCGACGCAGCTGATCACGCCCGTCAGGGCACCCGCACCGGCATGAGCAGGTACAGGTAGTTCTCCTGGCCCGCACCACGCAACACCGCGGGCTTCATCGGATCCATCGTGGCGAGCGTGACATCGTCGGCGTCAATCGCGTCGATACCCGCGGCGAGATAGTCCGGATTGAACGCGACGGTCATCTCGGTGCCGTCGTAGTTCGCGTCGATCTCCTCGGCCGCGTTGCCGACATCTTGGGTGATCGCCGTGAGCTGCACCGTGTCACCACCCAGCGTCAGACGCACCGGTGTGGAGTCCTGGGCGAGAATCTTCACACGCCGGATCGCTTCGATCATCGATGCCTTGCTCACCGTCAACAAGTTCGGATAGCTCGATGGCAGCAGGTTCCGGTAGTTCGGGAACTCGCCTTCGATCAGGCGGGTACTCAACCGGGTGGTTCCTGCTTCGAACGTCGCTTCGCGTTCGCCGAAGCGGACGGTGAGTTCTTCGACGTCGCCCATGACTCGCGACAGCTCGTTGAGCGCGCGCCCGGGGATCAGCACCTTCTGGCCGGAGCCGAGCACCGCCGAGTCAGGAAGGTCACGAACGGCGAGACGGTACGAATCGGTGGCGACCATACGCACTCCGTCGTCTTCGGAGGCGAGCAGTACACCGGTGAGCACCGCCCGGGCATCGTCGGTCGACGCGGCTCGGACCACTTGGCGCAAGGCATCGGTCATCGTGGCGGCGGGCAGCGTGACGGCTTCGCCCGTCGGCTCGGCTTGCATCGGGTAGTCGTCGAGCGACAGCGGCCGCACCGAGAACTGCGAACGGCCGGCACTGATCGACATCTCGCCGCCATCGGCGGTGGTGTCGACGTCGATCTCCACCGCACCGGCCGGCATCGATTTGACGATGTCACCCACGAGGCGTGCCGGGACCACCGTCGCACCGTCGCGATCCCCGCCGACATCGACCGTGAGTCGGATCGTGAGCTCGAGATCGGTACCCGTGACCGTCAAGGTGTCGCCGGCGACCTCGAGACGCAGACCGGACAACACCGGCAGCGTGCCGGTGCGGTTGGTCGCGGCACGACCTGCGGAGCCGAGTGCATCGGCAAGGACGTCACGTTCGCAACGAAACTTCACGGTCGGGACTTCTCCTCATACATGTTTGATTCAAGATCAGTAGAGCTAGTAGGTGCTGTGGATTGGGGACAATCGACTTTGCCCCAGCGTAGGAGGGTCGCGTTCGTCCACATGGGATACCGCGATCTCCACAGATCGCGACTGCCATCGATGTGATTCGGTGGACGACGCGTCGTTGTCCCCTGGTTCGCGACGCGAAGCGCCCTGACGCGTCCACCGCACTGTCCACCGCGCAGGTGTTCGCCACGGCGCCATTCGATCGCGCGCACGTTGCAGCTGCTCACGACTTGAGCTGCTGAAGGACGTCGGTGACCTGGTCGTAGACCTGTTTGCGCTCTTTCATGAGGCGTTGGATCTTCTCGTTCGCGTGGATGACCGTGGTGTGATCACGTCCACCGAAGATGCGAGCGATCGCCGGGTAACTGAGGTCGGTGAGCTCGCGGAACACGTACATCGCGATCTGGCGAGCGGTGACGAGCGGTCGTTGACGGCTGCGCCCTTTGAGCGCCTCCACGTCGAATTTGAGGATGGCGGCGATGTCATCGAGCAGTTCATCGGGTGTACGAACTCGGGGACGCGAGGCACTGAGCAGGCCGGCGAGCTGTTGCTGGACGAGTTCCACCGTGACCGGCTGGCGGCTCAGCGAGCCGTACGCCATGACGCGAACGAGCGCACCTTCGAGTTCACGGATGTTGGTGGAGATGTTCTCGGCGATGAACTCGAGCGCATCGCCTGGCACGATCGCGTCTTCGCGTTCGGCCTTGTTCCGCAGAATCGCGAGACGTGTCTCGACGTCGGGCGGTTGGATGTCGGTGATCAGGCCCCACTTGAAGCGGCTGCGGAGACGTTCTTCCAGCGTGGGGATGGCATCGGGCATCCGGTCGGAGCTGATCACGATCTGCTTGTTCGCACCGTGCAGCGCGTTGAAGGTGTGGAAGAACTCCTCTTGGAGTCCTTCCTTGTTCGCGATGAACTGGATGTCGTCCATCAACAAGACGTCGACGTCGCGGTAGCGCTGGCGCAGATCTTGCGTGCTGTTGTTTCGAATCGACTCGACGTACTCGTTCATGAACGTCTCGGTCGAGACGTAGCGAATGCGGTGGTGCTGATAGTGCTCGTGGACGTAGTGACCGATCGCGTAGAGCAGGTGGGTCTTGCCGAGGCCGGCGGAGCCGTAGATGAACAGCGGGTTGTAGCTGCGCGCCGGGGTCTCGGCGACTCGGAGTGCAGCAGCCAGTGCGAAGTGGTTCGACGCGCCCTTGACGAAGGTGTCGAACGTGTAGTCGGTGCTCAGACCTGCATCGACGAGCACGTGATCGCGCTCGAGGAGGCCGGCTGTCGGCTGGCTCTGCCGCGCGCCGTCGAGCACCGGTGTGTCGGCCACGAACGAGGTCGGATCCCCACCGACGAGGCCTGAATTGGCTCGATCGATGTCGTGAAGGCGGTCGTCGTTGACGAGTTCGGTGGCCGTCGTGCCGATCTCGAAGCTGTCGGCGGTGCCATTCGATTGAGCGATCGAGGGGTCGGTGCCCTGATCGACGTCGATGACGATGTCGCGATGGCCGAGACCGTCCTCTTCGAGCGCGTCGACGATCATCGGGAGATATCGCGTCGTGATGCGGTCTCGGACGTAGGTGCTCGGTGCCCGGAGATGGAAGGTGTGGTCGTCCGCGTGTGTCGGGACGACTTCCTGGAACGTCGAGAACCAGACGCTTTCTGCCAACTGTGACCGAAGTGAGATGGTCACCCGGTTCCAGAGGTCGGCAGCGTCGGTCGGTGGCATGAGGTCAGAGCGCTCGTCGAACCGTGATCCACAAGGTTGTCCACAGAGTGTGGACGTGGCCGGGTCCCGAAGCGGGAGAGCGCACGCTAGCACGGCGAGTCTCGGGCGAAAACCGGGCGAAAAAGAGCCCGTACGCTGGTGCTTTCCGAGCTGTTCACGCATCTGTGGAAATCACATCGATGTGGTTCGACGCACCGGTCGATCGGTTGCCTGCAGTCAGGCCCGGATGTGTTCCACACCCCCGCGTGACGGATCGGCCCACAGGTTGGGACGATGCCGCGCGCCGCCCTATCCTCGCGAGGTTCACAATCGGGAACGGATCCGTCCGGATCCATCGGTGACGGCCGCGCCTTCTGCTCGAGCGGCGTCCGAACCCGCCCTGGCCATCGCGCCATCGACGTCACGGAGAGTCACGTGAAGCGTACGTACCAACCCAATGCACGCCGCCGAGCCAAGAAGCACGGCTTTCGCGCTCGGATGAGCACTCGCGCAGGTCGCGCAGTGCTGAAGTCCCGCCGCGACAAGGGCCGAGCACGCCTCTCGGCGTGATCGATCCGATCCGATCCCGCTCTGACTTCCAGCGACTTCGTCGCGACGGTCGACGGGTTCGGATCGAGCCGTTCTGGTGTGCACACCTGACCCTTCCCACCGCCGAGAGCGTGCAGGTGGGATTCGCCATCAATCGAGCCGTCGGCAATGCGGTCACCCGCAATCGTCTTCGGCGACGGCTGCGCGCCATCATCGCGGACCTGTCGCTGCCGCCGGGTCTCTATCTGATCGGGTGCCGGCCGACAGCGAGCGAACTCTCGTTCGATCAGATGCGGTCGACGCTGGGCAAACTGCCACCGAAAGTCTCGGTGCGGTGAAGATCACGCCCGGCTCGACGGCTCCTCAGCGTGCCGCGCTCGGTGCAATCGAGTGGTACCAGCGCGCATTCTCGAGCCGGCTCTCCCCGTGCCGCTTCTTTCCTTCGTGCTCGAACTACGCGCACGAGGCGTTCGAACTTCACGGCACCCGCCGCGGCCTCTGGCTGACCGTCCGTCGACTGCTGCGGTGTCGCCCGCTCGGGCCTCGCGGCGTTGATCTCGTCCCGGCGCCCGACGCCGCTCCCTCTCGCCACTGAACGGATCCTTTCCCATGTTCGAGATTCCAGCCGGCCTCCTCTCTTGGTTCTACGGCCTCACCGGCAGCAGCCTCACCATCGCGATTGCGCTGATGTCGGTCGTGGTGATGGCGATCACCACTCCCCTGACGCTCAAGAGCACCAAGGGCATGCTCGAGATGCAGCGGCTGTCGCCTGAGATGAAGCGGTTGCAGAACGAGTACCGCGACGATCGCCAGAAGCTCAACGAAGAGATGATGAAGCTCTACCAGGAGCACAAGGTGAACCCCGCCTCGTCGTGCCTGCCGATCTTCGCTCAGATGCCGGTGTTCATCGTGATGTTCCGGGTGTTGCGCGGTCTCGCCTACAACCCCGCCGATCATGCCGATGTGGCACCGATCGCGAACGCGGTGTCCGCGGCGACCGGCGACGGCGCCGAGTTCGACGGCTTCATCCCTCGCTACCTGTCGCCGGGCTCTGAGCTCTTTCAGGCGATCTACCAGGACTCGGAGATCCGCGAACTCGGACTCGACCTGAGCATCTCCCCGTTCGAAGCGATCCAGAACGATCCGCTCGTGGGCATCGTGTATGCCCTGCTCGTCGTGGCACTCGGTGGGCTCTACTTCGGTCAGCAGCGGATGGTCGCAGCTCGCGCTGCGGTGAGTCCGACCATGTCACCGACCCAGCAGAAGCTGATGCAGTACCTGCCGGTCGTGTTCGCGGTGTTCCAGATCTTCTTCCTCACCGCACTCGTCGTCTACTACATCTTCCAGACGCTGCTGCGCATCTTGCAGCAGTACTACGTGACGAAGAAGTTCTACGGCCACGATGAGTCGCTCGGCCGACAGGCGCAGCGTGCCGGTGAAGCCGCTCGTGCGCAGTCGAAGGACAACGGCGAGCCGCAGGGCTTCTTCGAGCAGGCCAAGCGAGAGCTCTCCGGTGGTCGCGACAGCGCGCCCAAGAAGCCCGAGAGCGGCGGCAAGAACGCTGACGGCAAGAAGAACGACAGCGCGAGCAAGGGATCCGGTCGCCCGACCGGTCAAAGCAAGCGCGTCACACCACCGAAATCGCGGCCGACGTCGCCCCGGAACGGATCGGCGCCCGGCAAGGGTCGTCCGACGCCGTCTCGGCAGGAGGCACAGGCCAACAAGAGCCGGCCAAAGAAGTCCGGCAAGAAGAAGCGCTGACTCGCACATCGGCGAGATCTGACGCCCGAACAGAACACGAGGAATCGAACATGGAGTGGGTCGAAACGACGGCAAAGACCGTGGAAGACGCCAAGGAGGTCGCGCTCGATCAGCTCGGCGTCGCGGCGGATGAAGCCGAATTCGAAGTGATAGAAGAGCCGCGTCCCGGGCTGTTCGGCCGAACGCGTGGTGAGGCCCGAGTCCGTGCGCGGATCGCCCCAGCGCACGTTCGCCCGAAGCAGGAACGGCGCCGTCGTTCGAGCAAAGACGGCGCGAAGAAGGCCTCCAAGCCGGCATCGACCACAGCGTCGAAGGCGGATGCCCCGGCTGAGGACACGGCGTCGAGCGCCCCCGAGACCACGGAGGCGGCCGAGACCACAGCGCCGGCCAAGCCGAAGAACTCCCGAACCAGCAAGAAGAGCCAGGAGAAGACCATGACCACAGACGAGCGTGAACCATCCCCGGTCTCACCGCAAGAAGTCGGCGAGGCTGCCGTCGCGTTCATGGACGGTCTGGCCGACGCCTTCGGCGCCAGCGCATCGTCCGAGCTGCACGTCGACGGCACCGAGCTCGATGTCACCGTTTCGGGCGATGACCTGGGCCTGCTCGTGGGCCCGGGCGGTCGGACGCTCAACGCGATCCAGGATCTCGTTCGGGTCTCGGCACAGCGGCGACTCGGTGACCATGACACGCGTTTGCGTGTCGACGTGGCCGGATACCGGGCTCGGCGCAGCGAAGCGCTGCAGCGGTTCGCTGCCGATGTTGCCGCCTCGGTGCGCGAGAGCGGTACGGCGCGGGCGCTCGAACCGATGACGTCGGCTGATCGCAAGGTCGTGCACGACGCACTGAACGACGAGGACGGCGTGTCGAGTCGTTCCGAAGGCGACGATCCGAACCGTCGCATCGTGGTGGTTCCTGCCTGATCCTCGTTTCCGCGACCCTGCGGACCAGACGCCGTCTTCGACGGCTTTCGACCAGCCCGGCCGGTATCGGTCGGGCTGGTGTCGTTTTCGACCAGACTGGGTTGGATGTCTCCTCCACGCAACGACACGCCCTCGCCGAGTGCGCCGTTCGATCCGGCGTTGCTCGACGTCTTGACGGAGAGCCAACGCCTCGGCTTCCTGGGCGACCGTGCGGTCGTGGACGCAGCGGCGCACTCGCGTCGCTTCGCCGGCGCCTTGGAGGACGTGTCGGGCCGCGTCATCGACATCGGCGCTGGTGGAGGGCTGCCGGGACTTGTCGTTGCACACGACCGTCCCGACCTCGAGCTCCTGCTGGTTGACCGGCGCGCGAAGCGCACCGACTTCCTCCAGCGTTCGATCCGGCGTCTGGGTTGGTCGGATCGCATTCGTGTCGAGGCCGCTGATGTTCGCCAGCTCATCCAGCGGGGGATCACGGGCGACGCCGTGATCGCTCGTGGCTTTGGCCCACCGATGGAGACGGTGGGCTTCGCACACCAACTCACCGTTCCGAACGGGCGAATCGTGATCAGTGAGCCGCCGGCATCGGATCGTTGGGATGACACGGAACTTGGGCGGATGGGGATCGTCCGGATGAACCATGATGACGACGGAGTCGTCGTGTTCGGAGTCGCCCGTCCCACGTCGTGACGACGCGTTCCCCCAGGTCAGGGGCCCGTGGCCGCGTTCGGGCGGATGTTTCACGTGGAACATCGAGCCCCGATCCCGACCGATGTGTTTCACGTGAAACAGTTGCTGCCCTGCTCACTCCGGTCGTCGGACACGTTCGTTTCACGTGAAACATCGGCGAGGATGCTTGTATCCGCGCACGTGCTGGGGCACAGTACGAGCGCTGTCTCAGCACCCACCGAATGGAGTTCTCGTGGCCCGTGACGACCCAGATGCCGACGATCCGGCAACGACAGATCCAAGTGCGAGCGATGCTCGTGAAAGCTTCCCGCTTCCGCGCGTCATCGCTATCGCCAATCAGAAAGGCGGCGTGGGGAAGACCACGACCACCGTCAACATGGGCGCCGCGCTCGCGGAACTCGGCCTCCGAACGCTGCTCATCGACCTCGACCCACAGGGCAACGCGTCGACAGGCCTCGGTATCGAGAATCGCGGTCTTGAACACTCGATGTACCACGTGATGTTGCACGACGAACCGTTGGAGAACGTGGTCGAACCGACCGACGTGAAGAATCTCTTCGTCGCTCCGGCGTCACTCGACCTCGCTGGTGCCGAGATTGAACTCGTTCCGGCATTCAGTCGAGAACAGCGCCTGAAGCGTGCGATCGAAGCGGTCCTCGACGACTACGACTACGTCTTGATCGACTGCCCGCCGAGCCTCGGTCTGCTCACGGTGAACGGCCTCGCCGCGGCACGGGAAGTACTCGTCCCGATCCAGTGCGAGTACTACGCACTCGAAGGACTCGGTCAGCTCCTGCGCAACGTCGATCTCGTGAAGCGCAACTTGAATCCTGATCTGACGCTCAGCACGATCCTGTGTGTCATGTACGACGCTCGAACCAAGCTGTCGGATCAAGTGGTGACGGAAGTACGCGAACACTTCGGCGACAAGGTGCTGCGCTCGATCATCCCGAGGACAGTTCGCCTGTCCGAGGCACCATCGTTCGGTCAACCGATCACCACATTCGACTCGACGTCTCGCGGCGCATTGGCGTACCGAGATGCTGCCAAGGAGGTGCACCATGGCGCGGCGTAGCGGTCTCGGCAAGGGTCTCAGTTCATTGATTCCGACCGATGGCGTGCTCGCCGATGGTGCCGGAGCAGAATTGTTGGACATCCCGACAGCGGCGGTTTCGCCGAACCCCAACCAGCCGAGACAACACTTCGACGAAGAAGCACTCGTCGAACTGGCGGCGTCGATCGCGGAGATGGGCGTGTTGCAGCCGATCCTCGTTCGCCCGCTCGAGGGTGATCGCTACGAGCTCATCGCGGGTGAGCGTCGATGGCGAGCGACACAGCGGGCTGGTCTTGCGACCGTACCCGCCATCGTGCGCGACACGACCGATCTCAGTTCGGTCGAACAGGCATTGGTCGAGAACTTGCACCGCAAGGACTTGACGCCGTTGGAAGAAGCCTCTGCGTACCAGCAGCTCCTCGAGGACTTCGAGCTGACGCACGACGAGCTCGCAGGCCGTGTCGGCAAGAGCCGATCCGCAGTCACCAACTCCATTCGGCTGTTGTCGCTCCCACCCTCCGTGCAAGGGCTGCTCGCAGATGGCGCGTTGAGTGCCGGTCACGCGCGCGCACTGCTCGGTACTCCGGATCGCAGTCATCAAGAAGCGTTGGCGACACAGGCGGTTGCAGAGGGTTGGACCGTTCGGATGGTCGAGCAAGCGGTACGTGGCGCGGCCGGCCCAGGCGACGGATCGGCCGCTGCTGACGACGCGGCGTCGATCGACGACTTGGTGTCCGGTGCGACCATTGATGGTGCGGGGCTCACGCCGAGCACCAAACTCCGCCCGCCTGGTCTGCTGGAACTGGAAGAGCTCCTCGCGGAGCATCTCGAGACGCGCGTGAGTGTCCACCTCGGCGCCAAGCGCGGCAAGGTGACGATCGACTTCGCCGATCTGGAAGATCTCGAGCGGATCTATCGCCAGATGAGTGGTTGACCGGCGAGTTCGACTCGCGCGTGAGGCTTGCTCGCAACGCGCGAGTCGCGCGTGAGACTTGCCGAAAACGTGCGACTCGCGCGTGAGGGTCGCGATCGCGACGCGCGAGCCGCGCGAGAGGTTGATGTCGAGATTAGCGGTTGGATCGAGGGCCCGCTGTCCACAGTCCGATGCTTTTGGCATCGAAACCGTCGGATGATTCTTGATATCTCACGTACTGCGGCTGGTCGAGCACCAAAACAACACGAATTGTGAAGGTGAACTCCAAGGAAACGCACAGGCTGGGGACGAACCTGTGGAGAAAGTTCACTTATCCACAGAATGTGTGGAGTCAGGAACTGCGTTCCGCAGTGAGTAACGGGGTCTCACTCCACCCGGTGACGGCGCGGGTGACGGCGGCGCTCACGTGATTGGTCCGGTCGACCACGCTGCGAACGGGGCCGACCGAGCACAGAACGGCAGGCATTCGAGTCTCGCGCAGGACAGGAAGCCGCATGCCGTTCAGCTCGGGCCGACACTCGAGGATCGGATCGAACTCGTCGACGATGCGCGTGGCCAGCGCTCGCCCGCCCACCGACTCGAACGACGGCACGGCGAAGTACGAGATGATCGAGCACCGATCGGTGCGGGCTTCGAAGCCGACGTAGGCGTCGGCGCCGAAGCGATTCGCGGCTGCGGCTTGCGCCCGGGCTTCGTATTCGTCGGTGGACATCACCGTCGCGCCGGCCTCACGAAGTGATCGAGCGACCGAACGTGCGATCGAGCTGAGCCCTCCGAACTGGCCAACGACGAGTCGAAGACCGGCGACCGGGCTCGTCAACCGGGCGCCTTCCACCTCTCGGAGTGAGGCGACGCCCGGTCCGCTCCCGCTCTTTTCGCTGACGAGGCGCCGGGTCCGCACCGGCCCGCGACCGCAGATCCCGTCGGCAACGATGCCGGAGTTCCGCTGGAAGTCGACGAGCGCACGCGTGGCCGCGGGCCCGAAGATCCCGTCGGGTCGTCCACAGTCGAAACCGACCTGATTCAAGCTGCGCTGAAGGTCAGCGACGTCGTCGCCGCGCAGCATGGGTGCGCGCAAAACCAGGGGGCGATCTCCGAGCCTCCAGCCGGCTTCGACCAGCGCGAGCCATGTGGCTTCATCGCACTCGCCGCTCGAGTGGAGCCCGCGTTGGGTCTGAAACGCCTCCACAGCCAGAGCCGTGGCAGCACAAAAAGCGCCCGCCTCGGCACCGTCCGGTTCGAAACCGGCGGCGCCGAGGCGGCGTTGAAGATCGTGGACTGCTTCGCCGCGAAGGCCGCGGCTCAGTGGGAAGTGGCCAGGAATGCGTCGATCTCCTCGAGCAGGGCACCTTTGCTCTTCGCGCCGGTGATACGGCCCACGACTTCGCCCTTGTCGAACACGAGCAGTGTCGGGATCGACATCACCGAGTACTTCATCGCGATGTCAGGGTTGTCATCGACGTTGAGCTTCGAGATGGCGAGCTCATCACGTTCACCGGCGATCTCGCCGAGGATCGGTGCGATCTTCTTACACGGACCACACCACTCGGCCCAGAAGTCGACGACGACGGGCTTGTCAGCGCCGTTGACGGTCTCGTCGAAGGTTGCGGTGGAGAGGTCGGTGATGCCGTTTGCCATGATTCGTGGTCCTTTCGAGGAATGTCGAGTTGGTGCAACCACAGCGATGCGCTCGCCATTCCCGAGCCGAGCGTACCCATCTCGGCGCGATCGCGAACGGATGTCGCACGAGGGGTCACTCGCTCACTGGGTTACGAACGTGTTACGAAAATCACAGCGCGATGACGAGGATCTGGCCGCAGAGCTGACAGTGTGTGCCGAATGCGTAGTGCAATCGCTCGTGCGACCGCCGTTGCCGCGTCGTTCGCCACGTTGGCGACAGCGTGCGGAGCGGAGACGGACTCCGTCGATGCCGAGGCTCGACCGACCGCGGCCGACGCGGTCGGTCAGGCACTCCCACTTGTTCGAACGCCGGTGATCGGCATCGATGCGGAACTCGATCTTTCCGAGACCGATGCGGA
>JBGCFW010000063.1:0-13831 GCA_045107155.1 Ilumatobacter sp.
GCGCCGCCCCAGTGTGCGCCGCCCCAGTGTGCGCCGCCCCAGTGTGCGCCGCCCCAGTGTGCGCCGCCCCAGTGATCGAGTGACGTGCATGCCACGACCGGAGCTGCGGTTGCGATCGACGGGGCAACCGCCCGATCCCACGTTTGAACGGTCGATGGAGTCTCGGTGGCCGCTGCGACGTCGGCCTGGACGAGTTCTGCTCCCGCAGGACCGTCAGACCCGGCGATGGGTGCCGCGGTCTCGCAGATCAATGCCTTCGCCTGATCGGGCGTGAGGTCGGGACGCTGCTGGAACAACAGCGCGAGCACGCCGGAGATCACCGCGGCGGATTCGGAGGTGCCGGTGCCCTGGAAGAGACGAGCATCACGCTCGACGCCTCCGACATCGGAGTGATTCGTGTCCGCAAAGCTGCCCGGCGCCCGGAGCGTCTGGATGTGGCCACCAGGTGCGGCGATGTCGGGCTGACGAACACCATCGCCCGCGTTCGACCATGAACCGATACGCACACCGTCCTCGTCGACGTCGGCTGACGCAACGGCGATGACGTACGGGTCGACCGCTGGCGAGGCCAGTCGATCGGTGTCGCCGCCGTTGTTGCCGGCGATCGCGACCACAACGATGCCGGCATGCCAAGCGCGCTCGACGGCTGCCGTGAGCGGGTCGTCTCGATAGCCGAGCAATGAACCACTGTCGTAGGACAGGTTGATGACCTTGATGTCGAGCTCCTCAGCGTGCTCGATCACCCAGTCGATGCCCGCGATCACATCAGCGGGGTCGCTCGCGCCGTTGCGCCCGGAGATCTTCACCGACACGATGCCGGCGTCCGGTGCGACACCGAAGAACTGATCGGGGTGCTCATGAGCGCGTGCCGGGTCGGCGCCTGGTTCAGCTCCCGCGATGATGCCGGCCATCGCGGTGCCGTGGCCGAAAGTGTCGACGAATGCGACAGTCGGATCGTGTGCCTCGTTCGAAAGGTCCGCGACCGCGACGACCTTGCCTGGTCCCGACAATGCGGGGACGGGTGCCACGCCGGTATCGATGACGGCGACGTTCACGCCGGCGCCGGTGATGCCACGCTGCCAGAGTGCTCGCGCGCCGATCTGGTCGACGACGTGATACATCGCACCATGCGGAAGCAGTGCCGCGGTGGCTGGCGCTTCGATGCGCTCCTCCATCGCGAGCAGGCCCCAACCGCGCTCGACACGGCGCGCATCGCTGTCGGATGTGACCGCGACGGCAGAAGAGTTTTCCCCGACGGGGCGGGAGGTTTTGGCGATGTTCAATGTGAGCTCCGTTCGTGGTGCCCGCACAAACGGCATCCCTGAGGATCCCGAGTCCCATTGACTGAGGTCGCTACGCCGATGCTGAGGTCAGGGCCGGCGGCATTCCGGTTGTTCCCTGACCACTCATAGTAGGCGCCAGCAACCCAAACCGGCAGTATCGATCGTGAAATTGATGTAACACTCAGCACCTTTTCAAGATCTTGCCGTGACGTAGACGACCAGAATCGCAGGTGTCCGCTTCCGGAGACGGCGTTGTGGTCCTCTCGGACGGACCGAGCTCTCGTCCGCGCAACTAGCGTGCGGTCGTGGGCATCGCCGAAGACGACATCGAGAAGATCCGGGCGACCGTCTCGATCGTCGACGTCGTCCAGGGCTACGTGGCGCTGAAGAAGGTCGGGAGCAACTGGTCCGGGCTGTGTCCCTTTCACGCTGAGAAGTCGCCATCGTTCAACGTGCGCGAGTCGATGGGGCGCTACAAGTGCTTCGGTTGTGGCAAGGGAGGCGACGTGTTCACCTTCATCCAAGAGATCGAGCACACCGACTTTCCGGGTTCGATCGAGCATCTCGCTGCCAAGGCGGGGATTCAGCTCAACTACACCTCGACCGGACAGAGCAAGGAACGTGCTCGGCGCAAGCGTCTGACTGCAGCGATGGGCGATGCCGTCGAGTGGTACCACCAGCGTCTGCTCGCCTCACCCGATGCACGGCCCGCTCGTGACTACCTCCGTGCTCGCGGCCTTTCAGGCGATGTCGCCAGGCAGTTCAAGCTGGGGTGGGCACCCGACGACTGGGATCTGTTGTCTCGGGAGCTCGATCATCCTGCTGACGTGCTTCAAGACGTAGGACTGTCGTTCCGGAATCGACGGAACCGAATGCAGGACTCGTTCCGGGCTCGGGTCATGTTCCCGATCTTCTCGGACTCCGGAGAGGCGCTGGCGTTCGGCGGCCGGATCCTTCCGGGCTCCGAGGATCCTGCGAAGTACAAGAACAGCTCCGAGACGCCGATCTACGTCAAGTCGAAGACCCTCTACGGGCTCAACTGGGCGAAGGCGGACGCATCGAAGTCCGACCAGATCGTCGTGTGCGAGGGGTACACCGACGTCATCGGGTTTCACCGAAGTGGCGTGGCGCGTGCGGTCGCCACGTGTGGCACGGCGCTGACCGAAGAACACGTGCGCCTCCTGAAGCGATATGCGAGTCGCGTCGTGCTGGCGTTCGACGCCGACGCAGCGGGGCAGGGCGCCGCCGAACGGTTCTACGAGTGGGAGCAGAAGCACCAGGTCGAGGTGTCGGTGGCCCGACTGCCGGCCGGGAAGGACCCCGGCGATCTCGCCGGTTCGAACCCCGAAGCGCTCGCGGCGTCCGTCGACGACTCGACGCCGTTCCTCGGATTTCGCCTCGCGCGAACGCTCGGGGCCCGACGGCTGGACTCCCCCGAGCAACGTGCTCGAGCCGCCGAAGAGGCGATGGCGGTGGTCAACGAGCACCCGAACCAGAGCGTCCGGACTTTGTACGCCGGCGAGATCGCCGCACAGGTCGGATTGCCCGTGTCGGATCTCGTACGACTCGCGGAGCGCGGCACGAGGCGACCCCACGTCGAGGTGCGCTCGACGGCCCGCTCCGGGCCGATGGAGAACGCAGAGTTCGCGGCCCTCGTCCTGCTCGTCCAGCAATGGGACTCGATCGCCGAATGGCTGATCGAGGCGCTGTTCGACGACGACGCGAATCGGATGGCGTTTCTCGCGCTCGCCGAGGCGGGTGACGTTCACGCCGCACTGGAGAACGCGGCGCCTGATGCCCGAGAGGTGCTCGAACGAGCGGCGGTGGCCGACCTGGCGCTCGATCCGACGGTCGAAGCCCAATCGCTGATCGCCGCTGCCACTCGCCGTGAGCTCCGGCATCGAAGCGACCTCGTCGACCCTGCGGCACTCGAGGAGGACCGTGCTGCCAAGCTCGACCTCATGGCGCTGGCGGAGGCCGACGGAGCTCGCGCTCTCGCTGCAGCCGAGTCATTGCTAGGTTGGCTCCATCGACGCACCGCAGAACGCTCCGAAGGCCCCGACGCCTGACCCGGCCGGCTCCGCGCCGGTCGACGCCGACGGTGCCGCCGCTGTCGCGGTTCCGGTCGACGGCATCGACTCGGGCGAGTGGGACAAGCTGGTCGAGCGAGGTCGCAGCAATGGCGAGGTCCATGCTGATCAGGTGAGCCACGTGCTTCGCAACGTCGAACTGAACGAGACCGTTCTCACCGATGTGCATCAAACGATGGCCGACGCCGGGATCGCGATCGACGACAAGCTCGATCACGACGATGACGACACCGACGACACACCGGTCGGGATGCGGCGGGTCGGCGTCGAGAACGTCGTGGTCGAGAACGACGCCGACGAGGCGCTGCTCAGCCGGCGACGCCAACGTCGAACGAAGAAGCGTGGACCGAGGGCCGAAGGCGGCTCTGCGGATGCCGTTCGGATGTACCTCCGAGAGATCGGCCAGGTCGACCTGCTCACCGTCGATGACGAACGGCGGCTGGCACAGCTGATCGAAGAGGGCAAGATCGCCGCCGAGAAGATCGATGCTGCGAATGAAGAGGGGACGACCCTCGAAAGTGTCGAGGAACGGATGCTGCTTCGAGCGGTGAAGCGTGGTGAGCGGGCGAAGTCCGAGCTCACCCAGGCGAACCTTCGACTCGTGGTGAGCATTGCCAAGCGCTACTCCGGTCGCGGGATGCAACTGCTCGACCTGGTGCAGGAGGGCAACCTCGGGCTGATGCGCGCGGTCGACAAGTTCGACTACACGAAAGGCTTCAAGTTCTCGACCTACGCCACCTGGTGGATTCGCCAGGCGATCACTCGCTCGATCGCCGACCAAGCCCGCACGATTCGGATTCCCGTGCACATGGTCGAGCACATGAACCGCGTGACTCGTGCCAAGCGCACGATGCACCAGGAACTCGAACGGGAACCCACGATCGAGGAGCTGTCCCAGCGTGTGCAGATCGAGCCTGACAAGGTGCGCGAGCTGTTGCGCTACTCGCAGGATCCGCTGTCGCTCGACTCGCCCGTCGGCGAGGAGGACGAGTCGAACCTGGGCGACTTCATCCAAGACGAGTCTGCCGACAGCCCAGCTGATGCCGCGGCACGAGTGATGCTCACGGACGCCGTCGGGGAAGTTCTCGGCGAACTCTCCGATCGCGAGCAGGAGATCGTGCGGCTCCGGTTCGGACTCGATGGTGGCCAGGCGAAGACGCTCGAAGAAGTCGGCAAGGCGTTCGGCGTGACGCGCGAGCGAATCCGTCAGATCGAGGCGAAGACGCTCGCGAAGCTGCGTCATCCGCAGCGCAGTCAGCGGCTGCGTGAATTCCTCGAGGTCGAGTAGCCCGCCGACGGTCGTCGTCGAACTCTGAGGTACCCCTTCGCTTGAGTGGGGCCCATGACCACCACCGACGATCTCGTCCTCGACTGCCGGACCTGTGTTGCAGCGAACACCACCGCGTGTAGCGATTGCATCGTCCAGCACCTCGTGGCGAACGACGCGGGGCCGATCGAGTTCGTCCCGACGACGGTCGAGCGACGCCCATCGCCGGTCGAGCGAGCTGTCGTGATGCTCGCTTCGGCAGGTCTGCTCGATGACGAACCGGTCTTCGTCGACTACGCCACGTTCGAATCAGCGGGGAGTCCGCAGCTGGTCTGACACCGGCTCGTACGATGTCGGCATGGTCGATGCGGCAGATGACGACACCGCGCCGACCGCACGCCGGGGAGCCGATCCCCTCATCGTCAATCCGAAGCGAGCCACGGGCGAGACCGGCCAGGTCGAGCGTCCGGGCGCTCGAACTCCGTGGTGGTTCGTGCCGGGCCTCTGCGCCGTCTCGTTGTTGCTGATCGGCCTCCTGGTGATCGCCGCCGACCATCGCCGAGACGCGCAGGTCGACGGCGTCGCCGACCCGACGGCTGTCGACGATTCGGCACCGATTCCACCCGGCGACGGTGAGTCCGAGACGCTTGACGCAGAGGAGCTGGCGGTCGATCAGCCCGATGCCGAACCCGGCGCGGAGACTGCGGCAGCGTCGAACCCCACCGTCGATTCGAGGATCGACGAGCTGCCACCGGTCGGCACGGTTCGGTATGGAGACTCCGACCGGCAGATCCTGACGCGGTGCGAGGTCCACCTCCCGTTCGATCCGGTCGACACCGAATTCCAGACGTCGAGCTACTTCTTCTTCGATTCGTCGGGCGTGAGTCAGATGATCGACCGAATCTCGACGCCGAGCGGCGATCGGGCAGCGCTCGAGCGCGGCAACTTCCGCTTCGTCGATCTCGAACCGATCGGCGACGAGGGTGCCTTTGCTGCACGCTTCGACAGCAACCGCCGAATCGAAGTCATCGTGCACCCGCCGAACGACGAGGAGGACGACTGCGGTGATCGCGTCGTCACGAACTCGCCCGGCCAGTTCGCAGAGCCGCACACTCGAATCGTGCTCGACGTGTGCACCGATCTGGTGAACGACACCGGCACCACGATCTCCGGACTCACGTCGCAAGGAGCCCGCTTCGAGATCCTCCAAGCCGGCGGCGAGCTGGCCGAGATCGTGTTCGACCCGGGTGACGGACGCGAATTCCGAACCGCTGCACCCGCGTTCGTCATCCGGAACGACGGGATCCTCTCTGCGTCTGGGGTCGTCAGCGATGGCACCGTGGAGCTCGACATCACGATCGACATCGGGTCCACCACGGGCGAGCGCAACGCTCGCAGCTGCGCACCGAGCGACCGACTGTGATCGGTGCGCCGCCGCTCGCTGAGATCCGGGCGTTGCTCGCACCGCATCGCATCGAGCACGTGGGCGTCGCGAGCGCGGAGATTCTCGACGACGCACGCACGGCCCTTCATGAGCGAAAGGCAGCCGGACTCCACGACGGAATGCAGTTCACGTACCGCAACCCGGATCGTTCGACCGATCCACGCCGGGCGGTCGAGGGCGCTCGCTCTATCATCGTCGGAGCGCGTTCGTATCTCACCGACGACGAGCCCGCCGTGCCGGCGGATGGGGTCCATGCTCGTGTGGGGCGGTACGCATGGGCCGATCAGTACGAACCGTTGCGTATCGGCCTTCGGGTCGTCGCCGACCGGTTGCGCGACGCCGGGCATCGGGCGGCTGTCTTCGCCGACGACAACTCGATCGTCGACCGGGCTGTCGCGCATCGTGCCGGGCTCGGATGGTTCGGTAAGAACGCGAACCTCCTGTTGCCGGGCGCCGGCAGCTTCTTCACGCTCGGGTGCATCATCACCACTGCTGAGTACCGGCCGGCCGAGCGCCCGGCGAACGACGGGTGCGGCTCGTGCCGCCAGTGCATCGACGATTGTCCGACCGATGCGATCGTCGCACCAGGAGTGATCGACGCTGGGCGCTGCCTGAGCTGGATCCTGCAGAAAGCCGGATCCATTCCGCTCGAGTTCCGTACGGCGATCCACGACCGGATCTACGGCTGCGACGACTGCCAGGACGGCTGCCCGATCACCGTTCGGCTCGGGGCGCGTCACACCGTTCCACTCGGCGTTGCCGATGACGTGCAACGACACGTCGACGTCATCGAGCTGCTTGCGCTCGACGATGACGACGTCGAACGTCGTCACGGTCGGTGGTACATCGCCGGCCGAGAGATGCGCTGGTTGCGGCGCAATGCGCTCGTCGTGATCGGCAACACCGGTGATCCGAACGATCCGGGAGTGCGAGCAGTTGTCGAGGGGTACCGTGCCGATCCCGACGCGATCCTTGCCGAGCACGCCGATTGGGCGGCTCGCCGACTGGACGAACGTCGCGGTGAACCGACCCCACAGGACCGATGAAGCACCTCCTCGTCACGAACGACTTTCCGCCCAAGATCGGCGGCATCCAGTCGCTGCTGTGGGAATGGTGGCGGCGGTTGCCACCCGATCGATTCGCCGTGCTGACGAGTCCGTACGACGGCACCGACGAATTCGACGCAGCTCAGCCGTATCGGATCGAGCGGACTCGCGAACCGGTGCTGCTCCCGCATCCATGGATGGTGAAGCAGATCGATGACTTGGCTGCCGACTTCGGTGCGGACCTCGTCGTGCTGGATCCGGCCGTCCCGTTGGGGCTGGTCGGACCTTCGCTGTCACGCCCGTACGACCTCGTCCTCCACGGTGCCGAGGTCACGGTGCCCGGCCGCCTCCCGGGTTCGAAGCAGGCGCTTGCCTACACCTTGCGTCGTGCTCGGCACGTCATCGCGGCCGGTGGCTACCCGGCTGCCGAAGCGAATCACGCAGCGGGTCGGCAGTTGCCGACCACGGTGGTGCCGTGTGGTGTCGATCCCGAGCGCTTCCCGGTCAGGTCCGACAGCGGGCGCAGCGCCGCTCGCGAGTATTTCGCTCTGCCCGTCGACGGGGAGGTCATCGTGGCGATCTCCCGGCACGTGCCGCGGAAGGGGTTCGACACGGCGATCCGGGCCGTGAACCGGCTCAAGCATCGGCGACCCGATCTCGTGCTCGCCATCGGTGGCACCGGCCGGGACACGGCCCGATTGCGGCGGCTTGCCGAAGAGCTCGACGCGCCGGTGAGCTTTCACGGTCGCATCGATCACGCCGACATGGCCCGCTTCTACGGCGCGGGAGACCTGTACACGATGTTGTGCCGCAACCGATGGGGCGGTCTCGAGCAAGAGGGATTCGGGATCGTGTTCCTCGAGGCGGCGTCGTGCGGGGTCCCCCAGGTCGCGGGAGACTCTGGTGGCGCAGCCGAGGCGGTCGAGCACGGCGAGACCGGCCTCGTCATCGACGATCCCGAAAACGCACAGGCCGTGGCCGATGCGTTCGAGCAGTTGCTCGACGACGACGAGCTCCGGCTGCGCATGGCTGAGCGGTCACGCGCCCGCGTTGAAACAGACTTCGCCTACGACGTCCTCGCCCGCCGCCTGGGCGACACGCTGGGGGTCTTCGAGTGATCGTTCGGGCCAACCTGCTCGCGACAGTTGTCTTCGTGGTCACGGCGACCGTCGCGGCGGCGGCGTTCACCGCACCGACACAGTGGGTGGCGGCCGTCGTCGCGATGGCGTGCTTTGTGATCGGAATCGTCGCGTTCGTGTGGTCGTTCCTCGTCGCAGTGCAGCGCAGCCGGAACGATCAGGTGGCCGTCGTCCAGCTGTATCTGCTCGGTGGCGGGGTCGCGCCTCGCCGAGTTCGTCTGATCATGTCGGCGTTGCTGCTGATTCAGGTCGTCGCCGGCCTGGCGACGGCGCTCGCCCGCGCCAACGACACCGATGGGTCTCCGGGCACGTCACTCGCCCTCGGTGTGCTGGTCCCGACACTCGGCTTCGGGCTGAATGGCCTGTGGGCTGCACGTCACGGGACCTTCGAGCCGCGTGCTGACGCCAGCGGCGGCGCGGCATCGAGTGAAACTCGCGATGAAGTGAACGATTCAGCTGGTCCGATCGGCCAGAATGGCGACCATGGCTGAGACCGCGACCGAGATCATCACCATCGATGCCACGCCCGACCAGGTGTGGAACGTGGCGATCGACCTGCCGCGCTATCCCGAGTGGGCGCGGGACATCAAAGACGTCACGATTCACCAGACCGATGATCAGGGTCGCCCCAGCGAGGTCGAGTTCCGCGCCTCTGCGCTCGGTCGAAGCACGCACTACACCCTGCAGTACCGCTACGACGACGACCCTCGCGTGCTCGGTTGGTCGATGATCCGGGGCGACATCCAACGTTCGATCGACGGTGCGTTCACCTTCGTGCCGACGGGTGACGGCAAGACCGGGGTGCGCTCTGACCTCGCGATCGACCTGGTCGTACCGCTGCCGGGGTTCGTGAAGCGCCGCGCCGAGGTTCGCATCCTGAACACAGTGCGTGAACTCAAGGTCCGCGCCGAAGCCTGATCGGCAGATCCATGTCATTGCGCGTCGGGATCGACGTCGGCGGAACCAAGGCACTCGGCGTTGCTCTCGACGAGTCAGGAGCGGTTGTCGCTCAGGATCGCCGGGACACGCCCCGCGGCGAGAACAGCCTCGAGCCGCTGATCGAGACGCTCGTCGAGCTGGCCGGCGAGCTCGGCGTCGACGGCAGCCTCGGCATCGGCGTTCCCGGCCTGGTCACTCACGACGGTGTGTTGCGTGCCGCCCCGAACCTCGACGGTGTGGCGGATTTCGAAGTCGGTCGGCTCCTCGCTGCCCGTCTCGGGCATCCGGTGTCGGTCGACAACGACGCCACGTGCGCCACCGTTGCCGAGTGGCAGTTGGGCGCTGCACAAGGCACCGACAACATGCTGCTCGTCACCCTCGGAACGGGCATCGGTGGCGGCATGGTCGCGAACGGCGACGTCCAACGCGGTCTGAATGGGTTCGCCGGTGAGTTCGGACACATGGTGGTCGACCCGAACGGGCCACGCTGTCCGTGTGGACGACGAGGGTGCTGGGAGCGCTACGCGAGCGGATCCGGTCTCGCCATGCTCGCCCGAGAAGCCGCCACCGGTAAGCGATTGCGAGCGGTCGTGGCCCACGCCGGCGGCGACCCGGAGTCGGTGCGCGGCGAGCACGTCATGGCCGCAGCCCTCGACGGTGATGCCGAGGCGCTCGCGGTGATCGACGACTTCGGTCGATGGGTGGCGCTCGGACTCTCCAACCTCACCAACGCCTTCGACCCGGAGATGTTCGTGTTGGGCGGGGGCCTGGCAGCGGGGGCCGACCTCTACCTGGGGCCGATCGTCCGCTGGTATCGGGAGCTGCTGTATCAGCCGCACCTTCGTCCGCTCCCGCGGATCGACTTCGCTCATCTCGGACCGCTCGCGGGTGCTGTCGGAGCTGCGCTGATGCCCGGTGTCGCCTGACCTCGAATCGAGCCTCCGCCACGGCCTGACCCGCAGCTAGGTTTGCCAGTCATGGATTTCCGTCGGATCGACAATCTGCCGCCGTACGTCTTCTCGATCATCAACGGGTTGAAGATCGAGGCACGGCGCGCCGGGGCCGACGTGATCGACCTCGGCTTCGGCAATCCGGACATGCCGTCGCCCGACATCGCCGTCGAGAAGCTGGCCGAAGCAGCACAGAATCCCCGCAACCACCGCTATTCGCTCAGCCGTGGCCTGCCCAAGCTCCGCGAGGCGATCGCGGGCTATTACAAGAACAAGTGGGATGTCGATCTCGACACCGAGCTGGAAATCACGAACGTGATCGGTGCCAAGGAGGGCTTCAGCCACCTCATGTGGGTGCTGCTCGAACGTGGAGATGCTGCGATCGTGCCGTCGCCGAGCTACCCGATCCACATCTACGGACCGTTGTTCGCGGGCGCTGACCTGCGCCAGGTGCCGATGAAGTTCTTGGCGGACCCCTCCGACCGCGAGACCTTCACCGACGACTTCATGGAGAGCCTGCACACCGCGTACGACGTCGGCTGGCCCAAGCCGCGCGTGCTCGTGATGTCGTTCCCGCACAACCCGACCGGGGCGGTTGTCGATCTCGACTTCATGCAGCAGGTGGTCGACTTCTGCCGCGAGCGGAACATGGTCGTGATCAACGACTTCGCCTACGCCGACATCGGATTCGACGGCCACCAGCCACCCAGCATCTTGCAGGCCGAAGGCGCCATGGAGTGTGCCGTCGAGCTGTACTCCATGACGAAGTCGTTCCAGATGGCCGGCTGGCGCTCCGCCTTCTTGCTCGGCAACCGCGATGTCGTTCAGGCGCTCGTCAAACTGAAGAGCTACCTCGACTACGGCATGTTCCAGCCGGTTCAGATCGCCGCCACGGTCACGCTCAACGAGGCCCAGGACTTCCCCGATCAGGTCCGCGAAATCTACGAGTCGCGATGCGACACGTTGATCGATGGTCTCGCCCGGATCGGTTGGGACATGCCCAAGCCAGGCGGCTCGATGTTCTGCTGGGGACCGGTTCCCGAGCCGTACGCCGAGATGGATTCGGTCGAGTTCTGCTCGCACGTCGTTCGCGAGGCCGATGTCGCGCTGTCGCCGGGTGTCGGGTTCGGTCCGGGCGGCGAGGGTTTCGTGCGTTTCGGCCTGATCGAGAACGAGAAGCGAATCAACCAGGCTGTGAGAAACCTGAAGCGTGGTTTGCCGAAACTCGGCTGACACAAGGCCTCGGTACCGTCCCGCCCCATGATCACCGTTGTCGTGCGCGTCTGGATGCCGGATCGGCCCGGCGCGCTCGGGCAGGTGGCGAGCCGGATTGGTGCGGTGCGCGGTGACGTGCTCGCGATCGAGATCCTCGAGCAAGGCGCAGATCGCGTGATCGACGAGCTCACCGTCGGTCTGCCGACAGAGGACCTCATCCAACTCCTCACCACCGAGATCGACGCGGTCGACGGTGTGTCTGTCGAGAACGTGCGAATGGTCGAGCCGGACCGCGTTGACGCCAATCTGGCGGCTCTCGCGAGCGGGGCTGCGATGGCCGAGGCTCCGCCGAGCGAGCGACTCGATGTGCTCGTCCACGGCGTACACCGACTCGTCGAGGCGGACTGGACCGTCGTGCTCGACGAGGAGGCAGTCATCGCACAGGTTGGCGACTCACCCGACGTGGCCTGGTTGACGGCCTTCCTGCTCGGCGCCGGGCATCTGAGCGATCACGACGAGGCGTTGCCGAGCGATCTCGTGTGGGGTCACCTGCTCGAATCGGGTTTCACCGTCGCCGCAGGCCGGTCGGACCGTCCGATCCACGAGCGCGAGCGAGTCCGCATCAGTCTCGTCGCGCGGCTGGCCGACGCGCTCCTCTGACCGGAGTTCGCAACGCGCCAGCCCCCGGACGGTGAGCGAGCTCAGGACTCCCAGGCGCGGGAGCGGTCGACGGCGCGGAGCCAGTCGGCATGGAGTGCGTCGGCTGCGGTTCGGTCGTCGGCGGGGTCGAACTCTGCGTCGAGGGTCCACGCGGCGCCGATGTCGTCAGTCGACGCCCACACGCCTTCAGCGAGTCCGGCGAGGAACGCTGCTCCGAGCGCCGTGGTCTCCTGATCGACGGGGCGTTGCACGCGCACCCCGAGCTGATCGGCCTGGATCTGGCACAGCAGGTTCATCACGGACGCTCCACCGTCGACGCGCAGGTCGACGATTTCCGTACCGCTCGCGTCGACCATTGCATCGATCACATCGCGCACCTGATACGCCATCGACTCGACGGTGGCGCGAGCGATTTCTGCCCGCCCCGTTCCACGCGTGATTCCGACGATCGTTCCGCGGGCGTACGGATCCCAGTACGGCGAGCCCAGGCCGGCGAACGCCGGCACGACGTAGACGCCGCCGGTGTCGTCGACCGACTCGGCGAGCGGACCTGTCTCGGCCGAATCGTCGATGATTCCGATGCCGTCGCGCAGCCACTGAATCGCCGCGCCGGTGACGAAGATCGCTCCTTCGAGCGCGTAGTGCGTGGTGCCGTCAGCGAGCGTCCACGCGACCGTGGTGAGCATTCCCTCGGTGGGCGGCGGGCAGGTCTCACCGACGTTCAACAACACGAAGGAGCCCGTTCCGTACGTGTTCTTCGCCATGCCCGGCTCGACGCACGCCTGGCCGAACAACGCGGCCTGCTGGTCGCCGGCGACGCCACTGATCGGGATGCCTGCGGGAGCGCCGCAGGCATCGGACGTGACGCCGATCCGGCCACTCGACGGCACGATCTCCGGCAGCGCTTCGATCGGGACGCCGAGCAGTTCGCCGAGGTCGGAATCCCATGTGCGGGTCCGGATGTCGCACAGCATCGTGCGGCTGGCGTTCGTGACGTCGGTCGCGAACACCTCTCCGCCGGTGAGGTTCCAGATGAGCCAGGAATCGATGGTGCCGAGGGCGAGATCATCGTCGACGGCGATGTCACGGTTCTTCAGCAGCCAGCCGAACTTCGTGCCCGAGAAGTACGGATCGAGCACGAGGCCGGTGCGCTCGCGCACCAACGGGAGGTGGCCGGCGGCTTCGAGTTCGTCGCAGAGAGTCGCTGTGCGCCCGTGCTGCCACACGATCGCGGTGCCGTGCGGTTTGCCGGTGGAACGGCTCCAAGCCATGACGGTCTCGCGCTGGTTCGTGATGCCGATCGCGCCGATTCGGTCACGGCCGACTTCGTGCACGACCTCGGCGAGCGTCTCGACGACCGCCGCCCAGATCTCCTCGGCATCGTGTTCGACCCAGCCTGGTTGGGGATAGTGCTGGGTGAACTCCCGATAGCTCGCCACGGTGGGCGAGTCGCCGGTGAAGACTGCACGGCTGCGCACACCCGTGGTTCCGGCGTCGATGGCGATGACACAGTCGGCGTTGCTCACGGCTGGAGAACCTAGTGCGACGTCGAGGACTCGGGTGCGCCTGACGACGACTCGTGCCCACCCGGTGACGACGCTCCGCCTCGTGCGACCGCGGCGGATCGGTGGTCAGCGCCGGCGCTGCTTCGACTTCGGTCGGTTGCCGCCGCCAGAGGTTCGCTTCGTCGGTGGCGGCTTACGTGGGCCAGCCGAGTCGTTCTTCTCCGAAGCGTCGCGCTTCGTTTCGGCGCGGGGTGTCCGCATGTCCTTCAAGCTCTTGCGCTGATACCCGAACT
>JBGCFW010000064.1:0-17471 GCA_045107155.1 Ilumatobacter sp.
GGTCGCCGATTCGGTCGACGTTGTGCAGGATCTGGCGCTGAAGGTTCGACGAGTCGACGGCGGCCATGTCGACGATGCCGATCGTGCCGACACCCGCAGCAGCGAGGTACAACGCCGCGGGCGATCCGAGTCCGCCGGCGCCGAGCATCAGCACCTTTGCGTCGAGCAGCTTGAGCTGGCCCTCGGTGCCGACTTCGGGCAGAAGGAGGTGACGCTTGTAGCGATTGTTCTGCTCTGGCGTGAGTGATGCCGGCTTCTTCCAGTCGCGACCTTCGTCCTTCCAGCGCCCGAAACCGCCATCCATCGACGACGCAGCGCTGTAGCCGAGTTCTTCCATGGTCTGCACGGCGAAGGCAGAGCGGACACCTCCGGCGCAGTAGACGACGACGGGCGCGTCCTTGTCGAGCAGCCGCCCCTCGATCTGTGCTTCGAGGTGACCGCGCGGTATGTGCACGGCCCCGGGGAGCGCTCCTTCTTCGTACTCGTCCGGTTCGCGGACGTCGAGGATGAGCGCGCCGTCGGCGATCTTGGCCTCGGCGGTCTCGGTGTCGATCTCGGTGATCGACGACTTGGCGGCGGACAGCAGGTCGCGGAAAGTTGCCATGGGAAAATCCTAGAGGTGAAAGTCGAGTGATCCGGTCGGGAATAGCTGCAACGCCTGATCGACGTCGCTTGTTCCCGCGATCGGACCGGATTGGCAGCGTCTCGCGTCTCGCTGTCCGAAACCCGCTCGGAACGCGTGGGGTTCGCCTGGTTGGATGCTCCGCGTGACGAACACCGACGCCTCGACGCGAGACCACAAGCTCTTCGAGCAAGGTGCCGCGGTGAACGACGACGCGTTCGCGCCGCAGGATTGGGGGCTCTTTCTCTCCGTCGCTCTGATCTGGGGGTCGTCGTTCCTGCTCATCGACATCGGCCTGGACGCCTTTCCGCCCGGATTCATCACGTTGTTGCGCGTGGCGGCGGGAGCAGCGGCGCTGTGGGCGCTGCTCCTCCGCCCGGGACGCGCACAGCGCAAGGCTGGTCGTATCGCACCAGAGGACCGCCGGCGGGTCATCGTGCTCTCGATCATCTGGGTGGCCATCCCGTTCACGTTCTTCCCACTCGCCCAGGACCACATCAACTCCTCCGTCACCGGCCTGTTGAACGGAGCAACACCGATCTTCGCCGCAGCCGTCGCTGCGCTTCTGTTCCGGCAGTGGCCGACCGGGCCGCTCGCGATCGGGATCGCCACGGGCTTCGGCGGCATCGCGCTGATCAGCCTTCCGTCGATTCGCGACGGAAGTTCGCAGGCACTCGGCGTCGCGTTCGTGCTCGCTGCGACCGTGTGCTACGGGTTTGCCCTCAACCTCGCCGGCCCGCTGCAACAGCGGTACGGCTCGCTCGGATTGATGGCCCGTGTGCTCACCCTCGCCACGATCTGGACCACGCCGTACGGACTCTGGGAGATCGGTGACGCCGAGTGGGAGATCGGTCCGCTCCTCGCTGTGCTCGCGCTCGGCGCAGTCGGCACCGGGGTGGCCTTCGCACTGATGGGTTCGCTCGTCGGACGGGTTGGGTCGACCCGTGCGAGTTTCATCACCTACCTCATCCCGGTCGTGTCGCTGGCACTCGGGGTGACGTTCCGCGACGACACCGTGGCACCGCTCGCGATCGGCGGGATCGTGCTCGTGATCGGCGGGGCGCTGATGGCGAGCCGATCCCGACGCTGACCGATGCCTCGAGACGCTCCCGCGGTGCTCAGCCGAACCGGTCGATCGCGGCGGCGAGCAGGGCGATGTACGCCGACTGATAGGAGATCGAGGGCTCGGTGATCTCCCACGAACGGTCGTCGCCCGAGGAGTTCCAGTCTCGATAGCTCGTGGCCGGCGCCTGACCGAGCGGCGGGGTCGAGGAGCCGCTGTAATTCTGGTTGGGTCCGCCGGTCAGATAGCCCGGCGCAGGGCCGACGTCGGAGTCGGTCGAGGAGTCGAAGCGAGTTCCGTCGGCGAACCAGAAGTGGTAGATCTCCGTCACCGACCGCTCGGCTCCGAGTTCACCCATGTTCGACACGTAGACGAGTCCGAGCGGGTTCACGCCGTGCAGCGTGTGGAGGTGTGCGGCACCGCGTGTCACGAGGTCGGCTTCGTGGTGCGGCGTCAGATCGAGACGAGCAAGGCCGAGATTCGCGTTTCCGGTGTTGGCCATGACCATGTTGCTGCCCCAGTGGTACTGCGCATCTGGAATGAACGAGCGGTGAAGGCTCGCGTCGGGGTCGAAGCCGTGGCTGTCGATGCTCAGCGGGATCGCCCGGAGCTGTTGGTCGATCGCAGCCACGATGTCGGAGTCCGCACCCGGCAGATCGCGATACGTCGCCACGGCGATCGCCTCGTACGGTTCGTAGCGACCGAACGACCAGTCGCTGAAGGGCCCGAGGCGGCGAACGCCCGATCGAACGACGCGGTCATAGGCCGCATCACCGGTGAGTGCGAACAGATGCACGGCGGCGACGACCTCGTCGCGGTCCTGCGCATCGAGGCTGCGATCGGCATCGCCGGCGTTGACGATCTGCGGATCGCAGTCGGTTCGCCGCTCGTTGGTGGCGTACCAGTCCCACGCACGCTCAGCTCGGTCCGACAGCCGCGCAGAGAAGACCGGATCGAGCGTGGCGAACGATCGGGCGCCGTGGGCGAACATCCCGGCGGCGGCGATGGTCGACGACGAACAGGCCTCCTCATAGAACCGAGGGCGGGCGTCGAGCGCGATGTCGTTCGAGCCGTCGTAGCCGACGAAGCCGACCTTGACGAGCACTCCCCCGTCGAGATCCTGCATCTTCTCGAGCCACTCGAGTTCGACGCGCACTTCGTCGAGCAGATCGGCGACCGCGTTTCCCGACTCGGGAACACCCGACGCATCGTCGAACACCTCGGGCAGTCGCGCGTAGACGTCGAGCAGTTGATGGACCGGCGCCATCGCGAAGGTGACGTACTTGTTGGTGTCGCCGGCGTCGTACCAGCCGCCTGAGAGGTCGCGTGCCGTCGATGCGTCCTCGCGGGCGTCGATCCATCGCGCCTGGCTGTCCTGACCGGCGCCGACAACCGTTGCCGCACCGGCCCAGGGCCCCGCCAGATCCGCGGGGTGCTCGACGTTGGCGCGGTTGAACCAGAACGCCCTCGTCGCGGCGTCGAGCACGTCGTCGTACACATCGGAGCCGATCCTGAACGAGCCGCTCGACACGTTGCGCTCGACGTCGACCAGCTCGTAGGTCCCGGCGGCGGTGACGGTACTGAAGTCGACGTGGGCGCCGCGCTGCCCCGACTGTGGATCAACGCTTCCGCCCCGCCACGCAACCGCGGTCCCCTGCCAGACGGTCCGACCCGCCGAACGGAGCTCGAACGGTGCGGCTCCGCGGTCGCCGACGACGACGGCGACCTTCGGCATCCGGGGGAGATAGCCGAACTGGTCGACGCGGACGTCGGCAGAGACCGGCGCGACCGGTTCGGAGGCCGTCGCGCCCTCGAGCCGAGCTGCACGGGCGAGCCCAGCGACCGGTGCTGCATCGACGACCGACGACGCCACGGCGCCCGCGACTGGCGCCGACGACAGCGCGACGAGGACGAGCGTTCCACCCGTGAGCGCACACGCTGCGAAGACGGCGGCCAACGACCTGGTGGCGCGGTTCATCTCCACAGTGTGACGAGGCGGCGATGAAGCCGACGTGAAGGTCTCAGGCGGTCGTCTTCGGCCCGGTCGCCGAGCGCCACCGTTCCAGCGTGTCGCCACCGAGGTGCCAGCGGACGGCCGTGACGGTGCCACGCCGCGAGAACACTTCGGCACTCGTCTCAGCCGGCAGTTCGAGCGACTCGACGACGTACTCGCCGTCGCCGGTGATCACCACCGCTCGATCCGTGGCCGCTCGCTCGATCGACATCGTCACACCACAGAACGTGAATGACGCAACGCCTGACCCGAGCACCTCATCGATCGGCAGCAACGTCGGGGTGAGTCGAATCCGACCCGCATGGACGCGAAGACCGAGTTCCCCGAAACGGGTGAGGATCTCCTCCTTCACCTGACCCGTCATCCCTGGCTGCTGGGCACCAGAGTGCGCAGGGCTGTGGGAGTAGCAGTCGGTGGGAAAGGCTCCGAAAAGCGCCGGTGACATGCGGAAGCCGAAGCCATCACGGAGGCGCCGGTACGACTCGGTCAGGCGCACGATGACGCTCGTCGGCTCGTCCCGGTCGAGCGCCGACCACACCTCTTCCTGGACCGCGAGCAGGAGCTTCGCGACCATGTGCCAGTACACCGAGCCGAGGCCCTCGTAGCCGTACATCCGACCCGAGCGTCCGGTGAACGAACGATGGTCGAAAACGCCCTCGTACACCGACAGAACTGCGGCGATCTGGTCGGCCGTGAGCCGAGATCGTTCAAGTGCATCAACGAGGTCGCCGCGGTTCGAGATCCCGGGGCGGAATCGCGGTCGGCCCGTCACGTCGGGCGCCATCGCGGCCGACACCATGTCGGTGCCGGTGTCGGTGTCGGTGTCGGTGTCGGTGTCGGTGCCGATGGCGGCGCCGCGCAAGAGATCGTGTTGTTCGTTGGTGACGAGGTTGCGCTCGAGAAAGCTCGGGATCTCCGTCGCCGGGTACAACAGCAGCGTGTCGAGGTCGGCGCGGTGCAGGTCTGATTCGAGCGCAGTGGTGATCAGGTCGGCAGCGGCGTCAGAGGAGAGCCGGCCGCTCGACAACGCAGCGACCTGGCCTTCGAGCATCGGGCCGAGATGCCCGACCTCGACCACCCCCGCCGAGGGGAACGACACGAGGTTGTACGAGTGGAACAGTCCATCCGCGCGTCTGGACCGATCGAGAGTGGCATCGATGTGCTCGACGGCACGACGGCACATCGCGACGACGACCTCACGCTCCACCGGCTCGACGGTGAAGTCTGCACCGGCACGAACTGCCGCCCGGTGACGGGCCGCGAGCGTCCCGACAGCGTCGATGAACTCGCGCGAACGACCAACGTCGCTGGGGTCGACCGGCGCGTCGTGCACGATCGTCGATGTCGCCCGGACCCACTCGGCCACCGGTCCCGACATCTCGATGGTCGAGCGAGCGCCCTGCAGGAGGATGTCGGCGAGGCGATCGAGGTACCGGCGCAGGTGGAACAGCGTGACGATCGATGCCCCGGAGCCGGCGAGCGCGTTGTTCGCGTCATTCCACTCCGGGCGCTGCGTGTTCAACCACACGCCAGCGCCGGGGACGAAGCACGCGAGCTTCGCGAGCGCCGGAACCAGCAGCTTCTCGGCGAGCCCGACTCGGACCTGACGACCGGCGTGGTCGACGAGTAGGCGCCCGTCAGCACCGTGGTCGGCTTCGCGCTCGGCGATGACCGCGGCGTGGGCTTCGTCGTAGACAATCGTGTCGTTCGAGTCGGCGATCATGTCAGCGTGCTCGGCGAGCCGGTAGGGGATGTCGACGAAGGAGAAGACCCGCTGATCGAGCCATGTTCCGATCTCACCAGGGGCGATGTGTCCCCACAACTCGACGAGTCGGAGCAGATACACCAGCTGGTGGTCGCCCCAGTATCCGATGTGTGCCCACGGGTCGGCGGGGTCGGGCACTTCCCACTCGATGCCGCTTCGGGTGAGGCGATAGGCGTTGTATCCCTCCGCAGACGTGGCGTTCACGAACTTCGCGACGACGCTGGGAAGGAACGACGGCGTGGTGAAGAACAGCGCCTCCCAGTTCTGGAAGATGTCGCGCCAGTTGCCCTCGTAGGTGAGTCGTTGCTCGCCATCGTCGGTGCGGATGTCGATGTCGAATCGGTTCCACGGACGGCTGGGGTCTCCGTGGCGACGGGAGAAGGTGAGCGGCAAGTACTCGAGGACGAGTCGAGTCAGATCCGGGTCGCCGGCTGCCCGGACATCGTCGAGGAGGTCACCGACGTGTCGAGTGCCGACATCGGCGATCGGTCCGAGGTCGACGCTCGGATTCCTCGACCGAACGAACTCGACCAGGTCGCCGAGCGGAACGTTCGGGCCGTCGACCAACGCACCGCCCCGCATGGAGTTGAACAGGACGTTCGACCGGTGGTGCGCGTCGGCGACGGGATCACCGCTGGACTGGCGGCCTTCTGCTGCGTCGAGCAGCGCATCGAGTCCGGCAGCGCCGCGAGCGATGTCGTCGCGGACCTGTGACGCCGCGACGCCGGACCTGACCTCGGCGACGAGGCGTTCCACCGCTGCGTGACCGACTCCGGTGTCGCATGCGAGCGTGAACCGCTCGGTGGAACCCGGCGAAACCTCGAGTGTTCCGCGACGGAGGTAGGCCCCCGTGCGACCGCGGATCAACCGCTGCGCCCGCGTCGCCCGACCCGCGAGCATGTCGAGCACAGCGCGCTCGTCGAGGTCGATCTGCGCGTTGTCGAAGCCGCTCGACCAGATCGTGGTCGCGCTCAGCGCTTCCATCGGCTCGGCCTGGTCGGTGATCAGCGTCTCGAGATTGAAGATCGCGAGCGAGCCCCACGGACCGGTCTCAGAGCGCTTGTACGCGTCGACGAGATTCGATCGGATCTGTTCGAAGAACGCGTCGACGCCGTCCGGCATCACGTCGACGACGCCGTCGAGTACCTCGATCTCGACCTGCTCGACGCTTTCGTTCACGATCTCGCTGGTACGCACCCAGCCGAATGCGTCCGACGGCGCCCACGTTGCTCGCCAGCGCAGCCTCCAGGTCGGGTGGAACTCCTCGAACACGAGCCGGTTCCCCGACACGTGCTTCGCGATCGAACGCGGGCCGGACAGGTGCAGATCCGGCCCGAACGGTCGCCACAGCTCACGCGCTGAGCCGTCGCCGCGAGCGATCACAGTGACCGGGCCGACACGCCCTGCGGCGCGGTGCAGGCGATCATCGGTCTGGTACGGAAAGATCGAATGGTCCGCGTTGCGGCGCCCTGCAGTGAGCGCGCCGGTGCTCGACACGAACATCCAGAGGTCCGAGTCGGAGACGACCGTGGTGAGGAACGGTTCCATCCGCTCCAGCCCATCGATGCGGTAGTGCGCTCCGGATGTTGTGGTGACGAGTCCGCCCGACGGCTCGCTGACGGTCATCAGATGGCAGCGACCTCGACAGCTCCCGAGTCACAGGCGCCTCCCTGCGGGCGTGGGACGCCACGCTGGTCGATCGACGGGCAGGCACCGCCCACCAGATCGATCGCACCGCTGGCCGCATCGGGCAGATGGGTCAACGTGGGCCCACCGTTGTCGGCGAGCGGGCCGAGCAACGCATCGGTCTCGGAGAGGTCGGCTGCCGCGGGGTTACACGAGGCGTCGCCGATGACGTTGCCGCCGAGCGAGGTGATCGTGGCAGCCGCGCCGCCCTCGAGGGCACAGGCGAATGCCCCGCCCGAACCCTGGAGCACGCTGTTCTCGATGGTGGCACTGGCTGGTGCGCCGAAGGTCGCCACGAGGATCCCCGACGCCGTGCCGGGGGGCGCGACGTTCTCGGCGAACGTGGAGTTCGACACGGTCAGCACACCATCGGTGTGGAAGATGCCGCCACCGTGCCATGCCGTGGAGATGTTGCCGCTGAACGTGCTGCTGTCGACGTTCACGTCGCCGAGCGAACGGAGACCGCCGGCCACGTCACCACCCGAGTTGCCGGACACCGTGCTGCGAATGATGTTCACCGTGCTGCCGAAGAATCCGAAGATTCCGCCGCCTGGTTGGTTGAGTGAGATGTTGTCGCGCACCGTGCTGTCGATGAGGTCGAGCGTTGCGTCCTGGCCGTTGTAGATGCCGCCGCCGCCGAACTGGAAGTTCGCCGGCCCGGCGCTGGTCTCGGCGTTGTCGGCCACCACGACGCTGTCGAGGGTGAGCGCACCGTTGTTCAAGATGCCGCCCCCCTGCGGCCCTGCAGCGCCGTCGCGGATCTCGATCGACCGGATCGTGACGTCGGCGCCCGGCGCGACCTCGATGACTCGTGACAGGTCGCCGGCGCTGATCGTGACCGGCGTGGCCGATGCGTCGACCGTGACCGACGTGTCGACGTCGAGCTGACCCGAGGTGAGCGCGATCGTGGAACCTTCGAGTGCGGGGTCGAAGGTGATCGTTCCGTCGGGCCCGATGGTCGCCAGCGCATCCCGCAGCGACCCCGGACCGGCATCGGCCGTCGTGGTCACGACGAGCTCGCTCGGGGGCGGGGTCGGTGTGCTGCGGATGTCGTCGAGCAAGAATGTCGTCTCGACGGCGGGAAGCGTCAGTTCGTAGCCCCAGACCTCGTTGATACCGAGCCCGTCGTCGGGAGCGTTCTCGGGCTGTGTGGCGCTGCGCTCGAGCTCGCTGAGTGGGATCGACACCTTCTGCCATCCGTCGACGTCGTCGACGAACGTGGTCTCGAAACGCTCGGCCGAGTCAGGACCCTGGTACACCCGCACATAGTCGACGAGGTACTCCTGCGGGTACGTGTTCGCCGGGTCGGGCGTGCCGCCGAAGTTGCCGCCGATGGCGAAGTTCAGCAGCAGGAAGAACGGCTTCTCGAACACCCACGGGTTGGGGTCGACGTCACTGGGTCGGGCCTCGTGATACTTGATGCCGTCGACGTACCAGGTGATGAGTCCGGGCTCCCACTCGGTCGTGAACGTGTGGTACTCGTTGTCCACGCGCTCGCCGAAGTCCCAGATACCGCTGAAGCTGTTGCCGCCGGCGTACCCGGGGCCGTGGATGGTGCCGAAGATCTCGTTCGGGAGACGACTCACGTACTCCATGAAGTCGATCTCGCCGGCGCCGGGCCACGGGTTGTAGGTGATGTCGGTACCGAGGCTCCAGAAGGCCGGCCAAAGGCCGTCGCCACCGGTGGGCACCTGCAGGCGAGACTCGATGCGGCCGTATGCGAACTCGGCCTTGTGCTGCGTGATGAGTCGGGCCGACTCGAACTCGCAGGGTCCGTAGTAGCACTCGCGGCCTTCGTCGGCTTCGCCCAGTGTGATCACGAGGTTGCCCTCGCCGTCGGTGGCGCTGTTGTCGGGGTCGTCGGTGTAGTACTGCAGCTCCTCGTTGCCCCAACCGTTCTTGCCGTCGGGGGTCACGTCACCGAGTTCGTAGGTCCAGTTCGCCGGGTTCGGAGGTGCGCCCGCCTCGCCGTCGAACTCGTCGCTCCAGACCATGTTCCAGCCTGCGGGGCCGGGGTCGGGTGCGCGATTGTCCTTCAGCGTGAACGTGACCGGTTCACCGCTGCCACTGCCTTCGAACCAGAAGTCGACCGACTCGGTGCCGGTCCAGTCCTGACCGAGCGGGAAGTCCCGTTCGAGCGTCGCTGTCTCGGCAGCGCCACCGACCGCAGCCGGCGATGCGGCAACCGCGTCCTTCCATGCCTTGCGGAAGTTGCGGATCGCGACGTCGGCGAGGCCGCTCTCGAGCCGGTCTTCGGCGACCCCGAGTGCATCGTTCGCCGCATCGATGAGGTCGGCGTCGCCACCTTCATCGGTGGCGGCCGCCACGGCATCGGTACCGAGCATGCGGGACAGGTCGACGAGGTCGTCGATCACGGCCTGCGCCTGGATCGCCTCGGGACGCCCGAACTCCTGCGCGCGGAGCAGTGGGCTGACGGCTTGCGCCAGTCGACCGATGAAGTCGTCGCCGGTCGACGCCGTGATCCAGCCATCCTCGATGACATCGTCATCGATCGCCGCTTCGAGGCGAGCGATCGCGTAACCGAATCGGGTCGTGTCACCGCTCGACGCCGTGGGAAGGAGCGCTTCGAGGTCGGAGATCGCCCGCTCGACGGTTCCCGTGAGATCGATGCCGGCATCGGTCACGGTGACGGCGAGTGCGTTCTCGACGGTGTCCTGTCCGGGCCGCTCGGTGGCACCTTCGGTACGAACGCCGTCGAGCTCGACGGGTCCGGTTGCGCTCCACTGGTTCTCCGAGCCCTGCTCGAAGTCGTCGCGCAGGTCCGGGTCGAACGGGTCGTCGTCCTCGATGAGGACGGAGCCTTGGAAGAGCGCTCCGCGCTCGACGTCGACCGGATTCGTCAGTCGGACGACGACACGCAGGTCACCCGTGAACTTCGAGTCGTCGAACGTCTCGACAGGGAAGGTCAGCTCGTTGGCCCCGCCGTTGACGAAGGTCAGCGTGCCCCCGGTGGGCGTGTAGTCCTCGCCCGGGACTGCGTTGGCGACCTCGGTCTGGAAGTCGATGCTCACCTGAGCGGGGTCGTCGGGACCCATCGGCCGATTCAGCTTCACGGCGACCTCGCCGGTGGTCCCCTCCGGGATGAAGGTGTTGTTGATCGAGAACTGTGCGGCGAGTGCCGGCGGTTCGGCTTCGCCGTACACGGCGAGCTGATCGAAGTAGAAGGTCTGCGGTCCGTTGGTACCGAGCGCGCCGATGGCGTACCCGTGCATCGCGAACAGGCCGAGGCCGTCGTTCGGTGCGCCGTTGCCGATCTCTTTGCGGGTGAAGCTCGTGAAGGGGAACTCGTAGAGGACCCAGTCGTCGCTGTCGTCGGTGAACGCGACGGTCCAGCGCTCGGCGTCGTCGGTGGTCGAGTCGGCCGAACGATTGTCGAGGATGTCGAGGAACATTCCGGCGCCTGATCCAGTGCCGTTGAACCAGAAGGAGATGCCTTCGCGGGTGGACCAGTCCTGCGTGACCCAGGTGTCGACCGCGTCGTTCTCGAATGCGTGGATGTAGCCGGCGAACGACGACGAATCGATGTTCATGCGCAGCACGTTGTTCGGCTCACCGATCGCGTCGAGGACGGGGGCCGGCGGCGTGGCCTCGGGCGAGATCGCGATGCCGCTGCCCGCGCCGTTGAACGTGTAGAAGCCGAGCGGTTCACCGTTCGGTTCGGCCGCACCATTCGGGAGGCCGTTCTCGAAGTCGTCGATGACGTCATCGGCGACGGGCCCGCCCTCGGTGAGGGAGATGTCGTCGACATCGATCTCCACGACGGAACTCGAGCCACCCTCGACGCCGGCGATCACGAGCACGATCTCGTCGAGCGCTGTGTCGAATGCGCCGTTGCCGCCGGTCCCTGCGTCAGCGAAGTCACCGAGCGGGATACTCACGAATCGCCACTGGTCATCCCAATCCGACGGGGGAACCTCGAGGTCGTAGCGGACCGAGTCCTCCGACCCGTCGGTCCAGCCATCGCCGTCGGTGTCTTCGCGCAAGGTGATCTCGACGGTGAACGCATCGACCGTGGTGTCGCTCTGCGTGAGCAGCCACATGTTGAGCTGGGCGTCGGCGGGCACTGCAACCTGTGCGTCGTTCGGCAGGTTCTTGAAGGTGCCGCCGTAGAAGCCGCTGTCGGTCCCTTCGCCACCCCATCCCGTGCTGAAGTAGGTGCCGCCCTGCGCCGGGCGGTCGGTCGCCGGTCCGCCGCCGCCTCCGGCGTTGACCCCGCCGAAGAATCCCCAGTCGCTCGTGTCGCCATCTTCGAAGTCGTCGACGATCTCGGCCGGCTCTGGTTCGATCGCCGACACCCCACTGGCGCCGGGCGCGACCCAGGCCGCTCCGAGCGCGAGGGCTGCGGCTGCCGCGGCGCCGCCGATCCGTCGCCGCCGACGCTGATGCGTGACCGTTCCTGCGTACATGTCCCCTCGATTCCCCTCGAGCGCCACCGATTCCAACGGTTCCCCGTCGTCACGCCCAGTTCGAGCGATGACGCACGCCGTTGGGAGCGCTCCCATCGACACTAAATGTCTTGCGGACGCGGGTCAAGGTGAAGGATCACCCGCACGCCGAGTCGAGCGGCCCGAACCCGACCCGACCCGACGTTCCCGGGCGCTGTGCGGAGGCCGGGAGCCTCAGCTGCCTGCGGACGGAGCGCTCGACGCCCCGATCCGCAACTCCGTGGGCATCACCACCCGCCGCAGGGCGCCGACGTCGTTCGCATCATCATCGAGCAGGAGTCGAACTGCCGCGCTCCCCACGGCTTCGACGGGCTGCACGACGGTCGACAGACGCACGACCGCGTCGTCTCCGTTGTCGAATCCGTCGAAGCCGACCACCGCGACGTCATCTGGGACGACGCGACCTCCGCGCCCGAGTTCGGCGATCACCGCACTCGCCAATGCGTCGGTCGCGGCGTGGACGGCGTCGATCCGATGCTCCAGTAGACGCGCAACGGTCTGCGCTGCTCCAGCGCGGGACGGCGCCGCCTGGACGATCAACCGATCGTCGATGCCGAGGCCCGATCGCTCCAGCACGCTGCGGTATCCCTCGAGGCGTTCGATGGCATACAGCTCTGGATCCTGCGGGCCGACGAATGCGATCCGACGCCGGCCGGTGTCGACGAGGTGCTGGACCGCTGCGGCACTTCCTGCAGCGTTGTCGACGTCGACGCGCCGCACATCTCGATCATCGACGGGATGTCCGACGACCACGACGTTTCGGCCGCGATCGCGGAGCGAGGCGATCAGTGCATCGCTGCGCCGACCGGCCGTCACGACCACGCCGTCCACGACGCTGCGCGCAATCGCGTCGACGAGTTCCTCGGTCGCGCCCGGATCAGGGTCGACCGGAAAGATCGACAAGATCGACGAGCGCCGTTCGCAACCGGCCTGGATCCCGCGCACGAGCGCCGAGTAGTAGGGATCACCGAAGAGCTCATCGACGCCCGTCGGCATCACGAGCCCGACGAGCCCCGTGCGTTTCGAGGCGAGCGCTCGCGCAGCCTGGTTCCGCACGAAGCCGGTCTCCGCGATCACCGCACCGACGCGGTGGCGGACCTCTGCTCGAACGTTGGGATGATCGTTCAGCACCCGGGAGACGGTCGAGCGCGAGACCCCGGCGAGCCGGCCGATCTCCTCGAGCGTGAGGCTGCTGGTTGCGTCGATCATGTGGTTGCGTCGATCATCGTGTCCTGTCGACCGTGTGGTCCGGGCGACGACACCGATCGGAAAACTAGTGCCACCGTCGACCGCCTGCAGGTTGTCTCGCCGTCGCGACGCCTCAGCCTTCGAGGCGCTTCGTCGACCGCGTCGGGTAGCGCCAGTTGACGCGTACGTCGCCGAGCCAGTCGGCGATCCGCGCCGCCTCCGCATCGGCGAGGCGCCGAACGTCCGCACCGAGTCCATGGGCCAACTCGACCACGACCTCGCCATCGGCTCGCTGCGTCCACACCCCCACGACTTGGCCGTCGAGCCATACGGTGGGCCCGGCATTTCCGTTCTTGTCGAACACCCCGACCTCGACGGGGACCCTCACGAGAGCGGCACGGCGGTGACGGGAGGCCGACCCATGGTCAAGGAACTGCGACGAGCGTTGGCAAGACATCACCGATCGACGTCATCAGCATGTGGTCGGCGAACCGGTCCATCCCGGTCTCGTCGCCGTTGACGATCGTGATCGTCGCGCCGGCAGCCTTCGCGCGGGGGACACAGTTCGCAGCGGGGAAGACCGACAGGGTCGACCCCACTGCGAGCAGCAGATCGCACTGCTCGCTCACCTGCAGCGCACGGTCGATGACTTCCGGGACGAGTGCTTGACCGAAGCTGATCGTGTCGGACTTGAGGATGCCGCTGCACTCGAGACACGACGGATCCGGGTCTCCGGCTCGCACGCGTTCGAGCGCCTGGGCCATGGGTCGGCGGTCGTCGCAGTCCCAGCAGCGCGTGAACCACACCGTGCCGTGCACCTCGATGACCTTGTCCGGGTCGTTGCCAGCTTTCTGGTGGAGGCCGTCGATGTTCTGGGTCACGAGCGCGTGCAGCCGACCCTGCCGTTCGAGCTCGACGATGGCTGCGTGCCCGCGGTTCGGCTCGGCGGTCCATGCCGGTGTGGTCAGCCGGTTCTGCCAGGCGACCTCGCGGACCTCCGGATCGTTCAGGTAGTGCGAGATGTTCGAGGCTTTCTCGGCCTTCGGGTTCTTCGTCCACACACCGTTCGGCCCTCGGAAGTCCGGGATCCCCGAGTCGGTCGAGATGCCGGCTCCGGTGAGTACGACGATCCGGCGAGCGGTGCGGACGGCCTCAGCGGCCTCGGCGATGATGTCAGCGATCGAGTCGGCGTCGTTCACCTGACCAGCCTGCCACGATCGACGCGACGACGAGAGGTGCAACGCCTTGTCCCGACCGTCGTCCGCACGACTCGGGCCGCGGCCGCCCGACCCGTGACGCGCCCTCGGCGGAGCGCTGACAGAGTGGACAGGTGTCGAGCGACGTCGGCGACTCCTACGACCGCATGGCGGCGCTCTATGCCTCGCTCTTCATGGACGCACTCGCCGACGACGACACCGCTGTCACGTGGCTGGAGACCTTTGCCGAGCGTGCCGCCGCGCAGCACGGTCGGGTCGTCGACCTCGGGTGCGGGCCCGGATACGTCGTTGCGCACCTCCGCAGCCTCGGAGTCGACGCCGTCGGCCTCGACGTCTCGCCGGGTCAGGTCGAACAGGCACACATCGCGTTTCCCGACCTCGACATCAGCGTGGGCGACCTCACGTCGCTCGAGTTCCCAGACGGATCGCTCGGCGGGATCGTGTCGCGCTACTCGATCATCCACCTCGACCCCGCCTCGCTGCATGACGTCTTCACCGAGTGGCATCGCGTGCTCGAACCAGGCGCACCTGTGCTCGTCTCGTTCTTCGGCTCACTGACGGAGTCTGCGCACGGCACGCCGTTCGACCACAAGGTGACGACAGCGTTCGAGCTCTTCCCGGCGACGATCGCAGCGCTGCTCATCGACACCGGTTTCGTCGAGGTCGACGCCACAGCCGTCCCCGCGTCACGAGGCAGTGAGCGGCCGTTCGACCAGGCCACCGTGTTCGGCCGAGCACGATCGCGGTGACCGCACTCGACGCCACGAACCCACGCCGAGTGCGCGTGCGCCAGGCGATAGCGTCGAACGCCGTGTCCGATCAGGTTCTCACCGAAGCAGCGCGTCGTCGGACGTTTGCGATCATCTCTCACCCTGACGCGGGCAAGACCACGCTGACCGAGAAGTTTCTGCTCTACGCGGGGGCCATTCAGTCGGGTGGTGCGGTCAAGGCCCGCGAAGATCGACGATCGGCCACGTCCGACTGGATGGACATGGAGCAGAAGCGTGGCATCTCGATCACGTCGACCGCGTTGAACTTCCCGTACCGCGAGCAGGAGTTCAACCTGCTCGACACCCCTGGCCACCGCGACTTCTCCGAGGACACCTATCGAGTGCTCTCAGCAGTCGATGCGGTGGTGATGGTGCTCGACGCGGCCAAGGGCATCGAGCCGCAGACCCTGAAGCTGTTCGAGGTGTGTCGCTCGCGCAATCTGCCCGTGCTGACCTTCCTGAACAAGCTCGACCGCCCCGGACTCGAGCCGCTGGAGCTGCTCGACCAGATCGAAGAGCAGATCGGTCTACGCCCCACACCTGCGACGTGGCCGGTCGGGTCGTACGGTGACCTCCGCGGTGTACTCGACCGCCGGACCGACGTGTTCACCCGGTTCACGCGCACCGCGCGAGGCAGCCAGATCGCGCCGGAGGAAGACGTCCCCGCCGAGCGGGCCGCCGCCGAGGAAGGCGACGCATGGGTGAAGTGCGCCGAGGAGTCCGAGCTCCTCGAAGCGATGGGCGCCGACGTCGATCTCGAGTCGTTCCTCGCCGGCGAGTCGACACCTGTCTTCGCCGGCTCGGCACTCACCAACTTCGGCGTTCGCCACCTGCTCGACGCGATCGTCGACCTCGCCCCAGCTCCCCTGGCCCGCCTCGACATCGCCGGCGAGCCACGGGCACTCGACACGCCGTGTTCGGCGTTCGTGTTCAAGGTGCAGGCCAACATGGACCGCAATCACCGCGACCGCATCGCGTTTGCGCGAATCTGCTCAGGCACCTTCGACCGCGGCATGGTGATGACCTGTGAGCGCACGGGCAAGCCGTTCGCCACGAAGTACGCATCGACCGTGTTCGGCGCCGAGCGCACGACGATCGACGAGGCATTCCCCGGAGACGTGGTCGGCCTCGTCAATGCCGCCGGCCTGAACATCGGCGACACCTTGTTCGACGAGTCGGGTCCCAGGGTCGAGTTCCCGAAGTTGCCACAGTTCGCGCCCGAGGTGTTCGCCACCGCCCGCCCGCAGGATTCGGGCAAGGTCAAGCAGTTCCGCAAGGGGCTCGACCAGCTCGGCGAAGAGGGTGTGGTGCAGGTGCTACGCGACCCCGACTGGGGCGAGGCATCGCCCGTGCTGGCTGCCGTCGGCCAGCTTCAGTTCGACGTGTTCGCCAACCGACTCGATGTCGAGTTCAACACCCCGAGCGAGTTGTCTGGCTCACCGTTCCAAGCAATCCGCCTCACCGACGACACCTCGGCGGGCGTACTGCGCGAGAAGCCGGGCGTACGCATCCTCGCTCGCACCGACGGAGCGCTCGTCGCGCTCTTCGAGAACAAGTACGCGCTCGCTCGCATCGAGTCGAACGAACCCGAACTCACGCTCGACCACATCGTCGCCTGACCGCGTGTCGGAGCGGGTCAGACCCACTCCGACACGGTCGTGCGTCACGGGCGGCGGAGATGGATGAACGTGGTGCCCACCGCGAGCTTGATCGGCTCGAGGGTGACGGCGTCGGAGAACCCGAACGCCTCGTACGGGGTGGCACGGCCCCAGATGGCCTCGATGCGTTCGCCGGCGCGATGGACCACCGCGAGCCCGCCGCCGACCGTAACCGGGTTCGGTGAGCGGGCATCGACCGGTGACGGTGGGTGCTCCGTGATGATCTCGACCACGTTCGTCGCACCGATCTGATTGCCGCTCGCAGCGAGATGTCGATTGCCGTTCTGCGAACGGAGGTAGCGGTTCGACTCGGCGTCCCAGGTCCAGTCGACGCGCACCCCGTCCATCTCGACGCGAAACTCGTCCTCGGCGAATGCTCCGGCCTCTGGTGGCGCCTGATACTCATCGTCGACGAAGTACAGCCGGCGTGCCGGGCCGGGTGGCACGTCGCGTTCGATGGCGGCGTTGATCGCACAGGCAGGGTCCAGCAGCAAGTTGTGCGGAACGCCACGGCTCGACGTCCGCTCGTAACACGGGTTGCGCAGCGCCGTGAAGTTGATCAGCACGCCCGAACTCTCGGCGGATTCGATCCACCGTGTGACTCCGGCGTTCCCACCCGACCATGACACGACCGGCCGGTTCATCGCCGCGAAGAGGTCGAGGTCGCCGGTTCGCGCCGAGCGGACCGGACCGACGCGGTCGGGCAGGTTCGTGTGGAAGAGCCCGATGAATCGGGTGACACCCTCGACGTTCTCCTCGATGATCGCGTCGGCTTGATCGAGGTTGAACTGCGGCCGGGCGCGGGAGAAGTTGTCGATCTTGACCGCCACGATCGGGCGATTCCGAAGCGTCTCGTCGGCGGGCGCACCGGTGAGCGCGGCGATCTCCGACAGCGGGCCGAGCGGTTTATACGGCGGCCACACCGGGACACCGGCCTCGACGATCGTGGTCGGCGGAGGCTCGGTCGTCGTCGTGGTGGTGGTCGATGTCGTCGTCGTGGTGGTGGTCGATGTCGTGGTCGT
>JBGCFW010000065.1:0-5012 GCA_045107155.1 Ilumatobacter sp.
TCGTCGAACGGGTTGGTCAGGATCAGCGTTTCGGTGCTGCCGTCGACGGTGTAGCCATCCGCGAGGTACCAGGTCGGCGACGTGTCGGTGGAGCACGGTGCGACGGAGTCGCCCAACGGGTGCCGGGCGATCTGCTCGACGAAGCCGACACCGCCGTCGATCTCGACGACCGCGCTGGCGAAGGCTGCATCTGTGAACGCATCCACGTCGATTCGGGTCTGTTGCCACGGCGGCACGGTGAACCCCTGGTCGGCAGCGACGCCGTCTTCGGTGAGCACGAGGAACCGGCCGGCGAGCTCAGATGACTCGCTGTTGGACACGACGATCGATCCGCCGACACCTTCGCGATCGTCGGTCGGCACGCCGGGGCAGAACCAACTCCCGGTGAGCGAGCCGGACGTGCCGACAGCCGGCATCCAGGTCTGGCCCGTCGACGCGAAGAAGGCCTCCGATCGGACCGGGGTGTCCCGAGCGACCCACACGATGCCGAGCATGCCGAGCACCACGAGCGCCAGAGCGGGAAGGCCACGCCGGTTCACGAGCGCTCCGTTTCGTCGCGCACGTCGATCGGATCGGTCACGGGTTGCTCCATCAGTTCGTCGACCCACGGGAGTTCGTCGATCGCGCCACCGGAGCTCTCATCCGTCGGCGCTCCGTACGACGCGCCGGCAGGGAGTTCGGGAGAGGTCGAGACGGGCACATCGCTCTCGCGTGGCACGTCGTCGGGAAGATCGGCGTCCTCGAGGTCGGTGCGGCTGATCTGGCCGGTGAGGTCGAGCCCTGGGTCGATCCCCGGGTCGAGCAGAGGGACAGGGAGTCCGCCTGCCCCCGGAGCATCCAGTGAGATGAGTGTCTCGTCGTCGACCAAGGGCCGACGCCCTCGCGCCAGCGGAACGCTCACACGCAACGCGGCCACCAGGACCACCAGCCAGAGGGCGACCTGGAGGACGACGGCGAATCGACGGCTCGCCGGTGACTCGTAAGCGAGCAGTGCCGTGCCACCTTGCTCGATGTCGAAGGCCGTCGTGAGCCCGAATGCTCGCCGCGGTTCGATCGATTGCCCATCGACCGTGAGCGTCCAGTTCTCGTCGTACGGAACGGCAATGTGAACCACGCCTGCGGTGACTTCGTCCTCGGAGGTCATGCCCGCATCGGCACCTGAGAACAACGGGCTCGCCTGAGTCAGGTCGGCTCGAACGAGCGCGTCGGCGCCCGCCGACCGGCTCGCGTCGGCGGTCGCTCCCGTGAGCTGCGAGAAGGTCGGGATCCACGAGGAGTTCTCGAAGAGCTCGACGGTGGGGAGTCCGACGACCGAGACCACGTCGAGTTGCTCGTCGAAGGAGTCGACGAGGCCGAGCGCGAGCGGGAGCGGGTCGGCCGGCGTCGAGGTGACGCCGTCGAACTCGGGAATGACCACGTACCGGATGCCGAGCGGCGCGAGGAGCCGCCCCGCACGCTGCGTCGACCCGGCCGCGATCTGGTCGAGTGCGGCGGCGATCGCCTCATCGCTGTTGTCCGGCGCGACGTAGCGGTCGGCGGTGACGAGGTCATCATCGTCGATCACCGCGAACGACACCCCGTCGCGGTACTCCGTGGCCGGGACCGGGATCAACCGGGCATCGCCGACCAGCAGGACGTGGTAGTCGCCCTCGCCGTCGCCGGGAACGTCGGGGAGCTGTGCGCCGACCAGTCGCGCCAACGGGGTCGAGGGCGTGTCCCAGTCACCGGAGCCGACAGCGAGAACCCCGGGGACGATGCCGATGACGATGGCTGCACTGGCTGCGAGGCCGAGCGGTTGGCGCCATCCGAAGGATCCACCGCGCACGTCGAGATCGAACGCCGCAAGCGCAGCAGCACCGGCGACTGCGAGACCGACGGCGACGGGGACGAGGAGCACTCCGGCGGGAGGCGCTGTCACCGGGAGCGATCCCCGGTCGCCGGCGACGGCCAACGCGCCGAACGCGACCACGAGCACACCCGCTCGGACCGCCCAGGTGAGCCGCCACGCACGTGCCAGCAGCAACCCGGCGATCACCGGGAGGTAGAGCACCATCGACAGCGACAAGAAATCGCCCGGGCCGATCTCGAACGACGCAATCGCACGCAGGCCTCGGCCCGGATCGCCGATGGGAGACGGTCCGGCGATCTCGGCCCAGCGCCAGGTGGCCGCCCACGGGAGGTTCATCGCGACCCCTCCGAGAACACCCAGGCTCCCGAAGAGTGCGTACCGGGCGGCGGTACGCCACGGTGCGAGCGCGACGAGTGTTCCGATGGCCAGCAGCACCGTGATGACTCCGACGACGACCACCACCACCGGATCGAACGCCGCGCCGAGTGCGACCACGAGCGCGACCTGCGCCGTACGGCGGGCACGCTCGGGCCAGGGCAGATCGATCAAGCCATCAGCGATGTCCATCTGGGCGGTGTTCGGGTCCGCCGTCTCGACACCGACCGCTCGGCGCAGTGCATGGAGGAACCACGGCACGGTGGCGTAGGTGATCAGCACGTCGAGCGAGCCGGCGGCGAGGGCTCCTCCGACCAGCGGCGACGCGGCATACACCGCGAGTGCGGCGATTCGAGCTCGCGTCGACGGGAACACGGTGGCGAGCTTCCACAGCCCGACGAGACCGACCACGACGAGACCGAGGATGAACAGGGTGTGCAGCAGCCCCATCCGGAACAGCGTTGCGACGCTCATCAATGGCAGGAGCGCGAGCCCGGTCGGATTCGACGACGTGGCCCCGGTCCCCGTGGGATTCCAGGCACGCAGCGCATCGCCGAGCATGTCGCTGGGGCTCTCCGGGAACTTCAGGAACTCGCCCACCGCCGGCACGCCACTCACGAACAGGCTGCGCGAGCCGAGCACGAACAACGCGAGCACGGCGATCCAAGCGAGCACCGGTGCCGTGGTGCTCTCGCGCCAACGTCGCACGTTGGTGCCGGCCCCCACGTAGGTGGTGGTGTCACGACCGCGGAGGTACGCGGTGAGGCGAGCGCTCCCCCGCTCTTGGAGTCCGAGCACCTCGCGTTCGGGCACGCGCCGCATGGGCGCGATGACGCGCCGGCGGGCCACGATCGCCGGCACCCGCGGGATCAGCCCGAGCACGCCGCGTGTCGACGCGAGTCCCTGACGGAAGCGGCCCGTGAACAGCCCGACGATCAATTCACCGAGCGTGACGGCGACGAGTTCGATGAGCCGGAGCGGCAGACGAGCCCCACCGGTCAGCGTCGCGACGCCGCGGAGTCGGTGGCGGGCCGCCGTCGCCACGTGGTTCATGTCGGGGCGACGTTCCCGGATCGCCCCGCGGTGACGAACCCGAGCGGATGGAGCGACCACCACGCGAGCACCGCTGTGGTGCACCCGCCAGCAGAATTCCGCATCCTCACCATGTAGGTGCAGCGCAGGATCGAATCCGCCCAGCTCGCGGAACAGGTCGGCACGCACGAGCATGCACGACCCCGGGGCGACGAACACGTCGCGCACACCGTCGTGCTGTTCCTGGTCGACCTCGCCGGCCTCGATCGGATTGGAGACCTCGCCGAATCGGTCCAGTCCCAATCCGACGCTCGCCAGCACGCCGGGATCGTCCCATTCGACGATCTTCGGGGCGACGACGCCAGCGTTCGATCGGTACAGCTCCTCGACCATCACGCGGACGGCCGATGGGTCAGGCGCGACGTCGTCGTGGCAGAACAGGAAGAAGCCGTTCTGTCCTTCGACGAGCCGGGTGACCTCGTTCAGTGCGGGGCCGTACCCCGGGTTCGAGCCGAGGTGACGAACGAACGACCCCGGAAGGCGATCCTCGATGACGGCGCCCACGTCGAGGGCGTCTCCCAGCGCGTCGTCAGCATCGCCAGCACCGGTGCCGGTGATGAGGAACAGGAAACGCAGACTCGGGTAGTCCTGGTCGGCGAAGGCGTCCAGAGACTCCTCGAACCAGTCCCCCGGTTCGTGAACGACCACGACGGCGACCACAGGGGGTGCATTGACGGTCTCCGGTTCCACGACGTGCCGAGGCTAGCGGCGCGCCGCCGAACGAACGGGTCACTCGCGCTGCTCGGCCGGGGGTCGTTGCACACCGGGCGACGAAGCCTCGCTCGGCTCGGTCGAACGCCCACTCCCGGTCACCACCGCAGGGGCTTGGTAGCCTGATCCCATGGCCGCGCACCACTCGGTGGACATCACGAGACTCGATGTCACGCCCGCTGCGCAGCGCCTCGTCGAGACGGGCGACGCGTTGGCGAAAGTCGCTCGCGACACCGCCTACACGACGGTCGGCTTGGGCATCCTCGCCTACCAGCGGCTCCAGGTCCGCCGACGCGAACTCGAACGCGAACGCCGGCGCGACGGCTGAGCCGCGCCGACGCGAAGCACATGACCGACGATCACAGCTCCCCTCGCGCCGCGCGCCGCACGCCGCTCCCCGACGGCACCGTTCCGGTCGGGCTCGCCCTGCTCATCGCAGGAATCGCCACCTACGCCTTCTTCCGCGTCGGGACCCTCGCGGTCGGCGGCGACGACGAGTTCGCACCGATCGTCGCGCTCTGGTTCGCGACCTTCGCACTCGTCCCCGGGTTCTTCCTGCCCCTCGAACAGGAACTCGGGCGAGCGCTGGCGCATCGACGTGCGGTCGGTCAGGGCACGCTCCCGGTGATCCAGAAGGTCGGGAAGCTGGGTCTGGGCCTCGTCGCAGTGATCGTCTTGACGATCCTCGTCGCATCGCCGGTCATCACGTCGGGGTACTTCAAAGGCGACTGGTGGATGCTCGTCGCGCTCGTCGGCACCTTCGCCGCCTACGCGCCCGCGCACCTCGCCCGAGGTATCTGCTCAGGCAGCGGACGATTCGTCGACTACGCGATCGTGATGGGGTCGGATGGCGTGATCCGGATCCTGCTCTGTGTCGCACTCGCCGTCGTCGGCGTGACCACCGCCGGCGAGCTGGGCCGAAGTCACGCCGAACCTGGGCTGGTTGCTCCTCGGTTCCGTCTTCGCCGCATCACTGCTCAATGCA
>JBGCFW010000066.1:0-5194 GCA_045107155.1 Ilumatobacter sp.
GTACACCAACCGGCGGCGGGTCGCCGCGGACGTCGAGCAGGAGCTCGGTGCCCGCGCCGTCGAACTCGACGAGCTGATTGCGACGAGCGACGTCGTCTCGCTCAATTGCCCGCACACGCCTGAGACGCACCACCTTCTCGACTCCCTCGCGTTCCAGTCGATGCGCGACGACGCGTTCGTCGTCAACACCGCACGCGGGGCGGTGATCGACGAGGCAGCGCTCGTCGAGGCCCTCGACACGCGCCAGATCGCTGGCGCCGGCCTCGACGTCTACGAGAACGAACCCGACGTGCACCCGGGGCTCCTCGGACGCGATGATGTCGTTCTGCTCCCCCACCTCGGCTCGGCCACTCGCGAAACACGCGGCGCAATGGCCGAACTCGCCGCACGCAACGTGCTCGCCGTGTTGGCCGGCGAGGCGCCGCCGACACCGATCAACTGATCGACCGGCGATCAGGGAACACTGCGGAGGCGTCATTCGTTGCACCTCTCATGAAGATCAACGACGCCATCGAATTCCTTCGAGACCGCCGACACGGGGTGCTGATCACACAGAAGGCCGACGGACGGCCTCAGTCCTCGAACATCGTGTACCTGGTCGATGACGACGGACGCATCGTCATCTCCGTCACCGACGACCGCGCGAAAACCCGCAACCTCAGGCGGACGAACACCGCTTCGCTCCATGTGAATCGGGACGACTTCTGGGCCTATGCCGTCGTCGAAGCGGATGTCTCGTTCACGCCCGTGGCCACGTCGGGCGACGATGAGACCGTGGAGGCACTGATCGCCTACTACCGAACGATGGTCGGCGAGCACGATGACTGGGACGAGTACCGCGCCGCGATGATCGCCGAGGGGCGCTTGCTCATCACGCTCACGCCGACGCACGCGTACGGGATGCTCAACCGCTGACGAGAGTCTGACGATCGTGCGACGATTTCGCCACGGGTCCGGAGGGTTTGGCACCATGTGACGTGCCCTTGACCGGAGCGGCCGCGGCCCGCCTGTACGACGACCATGTCGACGCCGTTCACGCGATGGTCGCTCGACGGGTCGGCCCGGACCTCGCGCCGCAGGTCGTCGGCGAAGCCTTCGAGCACGCCGTACGGTCCTGGGAGCGCTTCGACGTCGGCCGAGGCACCGAACGACTCTTCCTGTTCGGCGCCGCTTCGGCGGTCTTGCGACGACACGCCGATGCTGAGTCCGATCACATCCGTTCCATCCGGCCCGCCGTCACACGCTCCGGCGTGATCCACGATCCGCTCGTCGGGGGACACGCGGCCCGCCGGTCCAACGTCGTGGAGCGCAACACCGACGTCGCCGACGCGGCCGACGACGTCGACACGCCCGAACGCCGACTGGTCCACGCCATCGCGGCGCTGCCACCCGACGACCGCGACATCGTGTTGCTCTCGCTCTGGGAGTCGTGTTCGCAGTCGGCGATCGCCGAAGCGCTCGATCTGAGCGTCGGAACCGTCCGCTCTGCGCTCGGGCGCATCCGTCGCGAACTCAAGGGTGCGGTCTCGGGAGACCCGTCGTGAAGGTCTTCGACACGGTCCAGGCTCTGCGGCCCGAGGTCGACCCGATGCCGGTGGCCGAACGCCGCCGTGTTCGCGAGACGCTGTTCGGGGTGGGCCACGGTGACGCTGCGCAGTCGATTCGCGAGCGATCGGCTTCGGGGGCCGTCATCTCGACGGCCCCTCACGGCAGTGGACGACCGGTGCGAGTCCGACCGAAGCCACGTGGATCACTCGTGAAGATGACGGCGGGCTTGCTCGTCGTGGGCGGCGTCGGCGCTGCGGGTTGGTCGTACGTGACGCGTGACGACCAAGGCGAAGAGACCGTCGAGACCATCGATTCGACGGCGGCCGTCACCACCACGACAGCGGCACCACCGCCGAGCACCGCGCCACCGCTCGTGCGCACGGGAGTGACCACCGCCTCGCCCCTCGTGCTGCCGGCGACACTGCTCCCGATCGACGAAGTCGCGATCGACCCGGCGTCGGCGAACGACTCGGTCGCGGCATTGGCGGCGCCAGACGGTTCGACCGTGTGGATGGCCGAGGTCGACGGGGCCGAGTCCGGCGCGTTCGGGTTGGAGGTACGCCGAATCGGAGCGATCGACGTCGGCGTCGACCCCAATCGCGACGAGACGACGCTCACGTCCTACCGGCCCGTCGTCCCGTGCGGATTCGTCCTCGTCAACGAGGGACTCGGGCAACCGTACGACCGCCCCGAGACCCTGCAGCTGTTCGCGTCGATGTCGGTGGACAACCTCGGCCGGATCGACGTCGATCTCCCGAGTGGTTGGTCGGTGATCGATGTCGGTCCGACGCGACCGATCTTCCGTGCCACGTTCGACGTGGCGACGACTGCCGAACCGGGGCCCCCAGAGACCGATACCGCGAACACCGACGACTCGGCCGCTCCCGACACCGACGCGAATCCCGTGACTCTCCGGCAGATACCTGGCGGATCGATCGCTCAGATGGCCGGCGAGGGGCAGCGGCTCGCACCGACGACGTTCCTCGGTGGAGCAGCGTGGCTCGATGCCGGCCCGCTCGATCCGGCGCGAACGACCATCTACTGGATCGACGGCGGCACTGCGTTCAGTGTGAGCAGCGCAACGCTCGATGCTGCGGGCTTGGAGACCTTCGTCGACGGTCTCGAACCCGGTTCGATCGACGCATGGCAGCAACGCTTCGGCACCGAGCTCCCCGTCGAGCCGACCCTCGAGACCGACTGTTCACCCCAACCGAGTTTCGGCTCCACACTGGACCCCTGACCGGTGCGTGCGATGCGAGCCGCGCATCCCACGCGCTCTATCTTTCGCTCCATGTCGAAGATCTCACTCATCGCAAAGCTCCCGTGCCAAGAGGGCAAGAACGACGAGATGGAAGCCGCGTTGGCGACCCTCGTCGAAGCGGCCAACGACGAGGCCGGCCTCGAGATCTATTCGGCCCACAAGGCCGACGAGAACACCTACTGGTTCTTCGAGCTGTACACCGATGCCGCCGCGCTCGAAGTGCACGGCAAGGGCGACGCGATGAAGGCAGCGATGGGGGCCGTCGGCGGATGCCTGGCCGGTGCCCCCGAGATCACCCGGATGACGCCTGTGGTCGCGAAGGGCATGGACATCTGACGTCGTGCCGTCGTCGCTGATTGTTGAGCGGCCGCCCGCTCAGCCGGCGACGACGAGCTTGCCGGCGAGGTGTCCGGCGGCAAACCGACGCACTGCCTCGGGCAACTCGGCGAAGGGGAGCACGTCCTCGACGACGGTTCGCACCTGACCGCGTTCCATCATCTCGGCGAGTACGGCCATGTCATCGCCGTCGGACTTCGCGGTGAACGATTTGAACTCACCCGACGACAGCTTTCCGGCGATCATCATCCCTGCGAATCCGAGCAGCGGCCCGAACACCGATCCGCCGCTCGGGGCCCCGACGAACACGCAGCACCCGTCGTCGGTCATCAGCTTCGCCCGGTCTCTGACCGAGTGCACCCCAGCCACGTCGAACAGCACGTCGAAACGATCGCCGCGGCCCACGAAGTCGTCGATGACGTCGACGGCGGTGTAGTCGACGACTTCGGACGCGCCGAGCGACTTCGCTTCGTCGAGTTTGGGGGTCGAGCACACAGCGACCACGTCGGCACCCATTGCGGCGGCCACCTGCACGGCGAAGGTGCCGACGCCTCCCGACGCCCCGTTGACGAGGACTCGCTGACCGGATTCGAGGCCAGCGACGTCACGCAGTCCCTGCAGGGCGGTGAGTCCGGCGACCGGGACGCCACCCGCCTGCTCGAACGACACCGAATCGGGGAGCTGTGCGAGCCGATCGTGGCGAGCGGCCGTGAACGCTCCGTATCCACCACCGACGTCACCGAAGACTCGGTCGCCGACCTCGAAGCGATCGACGCCGCTGCCGACCGCCACGACCGTCCCGGCCGCATCGAGCCCTCCGATCGGTGACTTCGGGCGGCGCATCCCGCCGAGCATCGGACGCATCAGCAGTGCGGGGTCGGAGAAGTAGCGATCGGCCGCGTTGATGGATGTCGCGGCGACGTCGACGAGCACTTCGTCATCAGCGGGAACCGGAACCGGCACGGTGGCGAGCGCGAGCTTCGACGCGTCGCCGTAGCGATGTTGCGTCCAAGCTTCCATCGTCGAGGGGAGAGTTCGCGTGGTCGTCGGCGTATCGTCCATATTTACGAAACGCTACCGTAGCGTATCGAAATTGTCTAGAGTCGACTCCAATGGGACGACCACGCAGTCAAGAAGCCCGCGAACGGGCGATGACGGCCGCCGCAGAAATCGCGCTCGAGCTCGGACTTCCCGCGACCACGATCGACGAGGTCGCACGACGATCGGGTGTGGCGAAGACCACGATCTATCGCCACTTCGACGACCGAAACGGCCTGCTCGTCGCGGCACTCGATCGCGTCACCGATGCACCGCGCACACCCGACACGGGCTCGCTCCACCGCGACCTGGTCGAGTTCTACATCGACCTCATCCCGATCTTCGCCGACGAAGCGGTCCAGAAACTGTCGCTCGAGATCTTCGCCGCGGCCGCCCGCGATCCACACCTGCAGGCCATGCAGCAGAGCTTCTTCTCCGGGCGAATGGGGCCGATCCACACCATCATGCGCCACGCATACGAACGTGGTGACCTGACCCCCACCGAGGACTTCGCATTGGTGCTGGAGGCGGTGCACGGCCCACTGATCATCCGTTCACTCACGGCACCGGAGTCGCTCGCATCGCTCGACCCGGAGCGCCTCGCGGTCAACGCCGTCGATCGCCTGGTCGCCACGACCTGAGGACAGCCGCTGCGAGTCTTCGTTCCACGGCGGCGCGAGTGAGAGAATTGGCCGATGCCCACGATCGCCGTCAACGACATCGAGCTCTGCTACGAGAGCTTCGGCCCCGACGACGCGCCGCCGCTGCTGCTCGTGATGGGCCTGGGCGCGCAGATGACCCTGTGGTCACCGGGCTTCGTCGCCGAGCTGCTCGGCGAGGGATACCGAGTCATCCGGTTCGACAACCGAGACGTCGGCCTGTCGTGGAAGTCCGAGGGTCCGCCGCCCGACGTGATGGCGATCTACACAGCCGCGCTGTCCGGCGAGCCCGTCGAAGCGCCCTACACGCTGTCGACGATGGCCAACGACGCCGTCGGACTGCTCGACGCAC
>JBGCFW010000067.1:0-4056 GCA_045107155.1 Ilumatobacter sp.
GGATCGGACATCCGTGAGATGCCGCCGTCTTTGCGGATGTCGGCGGGCACGCGCTCGAGCGCCATGACGGCGACGGCACCGGCGTCTTCGGCGATCTTCGCCTGCTCGGGGTTGACGACGTCCATGATGACGCCGCCCTTCATCATCTCGGCCAAGCCACGCTTGACGGGAAAGGTGCCGGTCTCAGTCATGGGACGCATCGTACTTTCACGTCCCCCCGTTGTGTCAGGTCCGATTCGACACCTGGACGGGTGTCACCACCACCAGGCCCCAGCATCGGGAGCGCCGCTGTCAGCTGTCGATAGTCAGCTGGCGACGATGGTGATGTCGGCGGGGAACGACGCCGGGTCGCCGAGTTCGATCTGCGGAATGGTCGAGCGGTCGAGGCCGTCGAGCGTGCGAGTGGTGTACTCGCCGCCCCCCGAGTTGTCGGCCAGCTCGATCCACGTGTTGCCCGGGTTCAAGGCGATGTCGTCGCCGTCGGCATCGACGAATCGAAGCGGGTCGAACGCATCGTTGCGTTCCCAACGACCGGTCACGACGGCTCCATCACTGAAAACCCAGACGGGCCCGGAGCCGACGGTCTGGCCGTCGGGTGCCGCGCTGTCGATCGAGCTCGCGATGTAGTCGATCGCCATCACCACGACGTTGGTGGCGAAGATGTCACCGTTGACCACGTCGACGTGGCGACTGCCTTGCTGGAAGCGGGCGAACGAGCTCTGCGCGTCGTCCCACTCCCAACCGATCGTGTAGTTGTCGAGGCCGAGTTCGAACGAAGCGACCGGCGTTCCCACGAACGCGTTGCCCGGCGACACGTACGCAAACTGCTGGACGGGCGCACCCGGATGCCCATCGGGCGTGAACTCGTAGAGGGCGTCGGTCGAGCTGTACAGATCATGCGGCGCCGAGCCGGGGCCGCGGTAGTAGGCACGCGATGCCGAAACGCTCGCATTGAGGTCGGTGAGCGTCGAGTCGCGGATCAGCCGCGTGACGCCCGGGTTGCCACCGCTCCAAGCGAACAACGGCTGGTTGAACGACGAGAGCAGATCGACATCCTGCTCGCGACCCGACCGGATCGGGCCCAGCGGATCAGCGCCCTGCGTGTGGAAGATCGCGGCGAAGCGGGTCCCGAACTCGACGATCTCTTCGAACACGATGTCGGCGTTCGCGAGTCCCGAGTGATTCGGGCGTGCGTTGGCGTTGTTGTTGTCGATCTTGACCGCGATCGCCGGACGCGAGACGACGTCGGCCTCGGCAACCGCCGGCTCGCCCGTGAGGGGCTGGCGGAACGCGACCTCTTCGAGCACCGTGGTGGTCGTCTCGAGGACCCCATCGGTCGTTGCAGGGGCCTCGGTCGTCGTGGTCGATGCGGCAGTCGTGGTCGGTGCGGCAGTCGTGGTCGGCGCCTCGGTCGTGGTCGCGGCACCGTCAGAGCCGCTGCTGCAAGCGGCCACGGTCACGAGAGCAGCAGCCAGGATGATTCGTTTCACAGTTCCCTCAAGAGTGCGATTCGCTCAGCGAGCGGCGGGTGGGTGTCGAACAGGCGGTGGACGCCCTCGAGGCGGCCGGCATCGCCGACACCACTCAACGGTTGTTCGAGCCACAAGTGTGCCGTAGCCATGGAGGCGGAATGCGTCACCGTGGTGTCGGCCTCGAGTTTCTCCAACGCCGAGATGAGGCCCGGCGGATACCGCGTGAGCTGACATGCACTCACGTCGGCGAGCGTCTCGCGACGCCGCAAGATCGCTGCCTGCATGGCTTTGCCGAGCAATGGCGCCACGACGAGCAGAGCGAACCCGACGTAGGCGAGAGGATTCGAGCGGTCGTCACGGTCGCCCCGACGTGACACACGACCACCGTTCCACCACATGGTGCGGATCGACAGGTCTGCCAACAGTGCGATTGCGCCCACCAAGGTGACGGCGAGCGTCGACACGAGGATGTCGTAGTTGCGGATGTGGCTCAGTTCGTGCGCGACCACACCTTCGAGCTCGACGCGATCCATCTGGTCGAGAAGCCCGGTGGTGACGGCAATCGCTGCATGGTTCGGGTTCCGACCGGTGGCGAACGCATTCGGTGCCGGGTCGTCGACCACGTAGACCCCCGGCTTCGGGAGACCGCCAGCGACGCACAGCCCTTCGACCAGATTGTGCAGCCGCTGGTACTGCGCCGGGTCAGCAGGCTCTGCCCGACTCACTCGGAGCGCGATCGCATCGGCTTTCCAATACGAGACGAGTGCGATGACACCGCTGATCACGACCGCCACGAGGGTGAAGATCGCAACGTTGCCGACGAGCCAGCCGACGGCCGCACCGACGATGGCGACAACAGCGACGAAGCAGACGACGAGCGCGACGCTGCGTCGCTTGTTCGAACGGATGACGTCGAGCACGGTCAGAACTCGACGCTCAGGAACGAGCAGGCGGCCTCGTCGGCCACGAAAGAAGTGCGTTCGGTGGATCCGAGGTCGAGTCGGCGCTTCGGATGGACGCTGATCTGCGAACAGGCGTTCTCCACCAGATTCTTCGAGCGGACCAGACCGTTGTCGAGCACCACGCCGATGAGGACCGCGGCGAGCACCGCGATCACGAGGACGATGAGCATGGTCGGAGTGTACGGGTCAGTGCCTGGCGAGTCCGTGATAGATCTCGACGTACCGGTCGGCGAGCGCGGACATCGCAAAGTCCTCCGCCCGAGCCGAGCCCGCGACGCGGAGACGCTCCGCCAACTCGGGTTCGGTCAGCGCTCGTCGCAGCGCCGAAACCAGCAGATCGACATCGCCAGGAGCGCACAGCAACGCATCACGATCGTCGGTGGCCACGTTGCGGTAGCCGTCGAGCGAGCTCGCCACCACCGTCGTCCCGGCAGCCATCGCCTCGATCAGCACGACGCCGAAGGACTCACCACCCAGCGACGGCGCACAGAACACCTCGGCTGCGCGGAGGCGGGCGAACTTCTCGGTGTCGTCGATTCGACCGAGCCAGTGGATCCGATCGTCGCCGGCGGTCTGCTCGGTGAGGCGGGACGTGTCCGGTCCATCGCTCGCGATCCACAGTTCTGCATCGACGTCGAGCCGCTCGAACGCCGACACCAACACGCTCAGACCCTTGCGCTCCTCGTGGCGTCCACAAAAGAAGATCGCCGGCGGCGAATCCGGTGAGCGCTCGTATGCCGGCGCTGCGCGGATCGCTCGCACCTCGACGCCGTTGAACAGCACCTCGTACTCGCCGCCGAGGTGTGACTGCACGAGCGCGAGTGCGTCTTTGCTCACGACGACCTTGTGGTCGATTCGCTTGATCCACGACAGCAGCCACGGCTTGATCAGCTTGTAGCTCGTCGAGCGGCCCGCCGCGTGGAAGGTGCCGACCGTCGGGAATCGATGTGTCACCGCGGCGGTGAGCGTGGGACCCGGCACCATCGGCTCGTGCAAGTGAACGACGTCGAATCGCTCGGCGGCGAGCGCCTGCAGCGTCCGGAACATCGCCGGCGGGTCCGGAGCGAGCGGAGCGATCGATCCGTTGGCCGATGTCGGCAGCGAGTTGCCCAACGGTGTCACGAAGCTCGCCGGCGGCGGGCCGTCGCACGGGCCGAGCACGCGTGCTTCGATCCCGCGACGCCGCAACTCCCGAGCGAGCGCCATCACCTGCATCTGGACGCCACCGGGAACGGTCAGGCTGTACGGGCACAAGATGCCGACTCGCAAGGTCATCGCCGGCGCTCCGTCGGGCCGTCGACGTCGAGTCGATCCGCCCCGTACCCGGGGTCCGACGGCCAGTTCGGCTGGAAGAGATGCCACTGAGACGGTGCTCGACGGATCAGGATCTCGAGCTCCTGTGCGAGGTCCTGGGTGATCCGATTGACGTCGTCGCGCAACCGCTTCGACTCACGTTGCGGCCGCATCGGGGCGCGCACCCAACCGAGGTGAGCATCGACCCGGTCCGTGAAGTAGACCGCTGTCGGAAAGATCGGCGCGCCCGTTCGCAGCGACACCGTGGCGGCGCCGCCGGGCAACGTCGTGCGCTCCCCGAAGAACTCGACCTCGGGCCCGTTGCCCTG
>JBGCFW010000068.1:0-3826 GCA_045107155.1 Ilumatobacter sp.
CCGTGCTGTCGCGCCCTTGATGTCCGTCATCGGCGCTGTCATCGCGCCCGTCGACCTCGAAGGCGCCGGCCTCCGCCTCATCAACCCCGCAGGCGCCGACGGCGTCGTGCTGTACGAGAATCAGTTCGGCCACAAGTTCCCCTTCACGCCTGGGAACTCGACCGTGCTCAGAGCCGACGCCGACTACGTGCACGTCGCAACGGGAGACATCGACAACGACGGTGACGGCGATGCGGTGGCTGCCAGGAACAACGGGCAGATCACCCTCTTCCGCGGCGCCGGCGATGGTTCGATCGCGCAGACCGTCGACCTCACGTTCGACTCGGCGGGCCAGACCCATCAGCTCGAATTGGTCGACCTGAACGTCGACGGCGACCTCGACGTCGTCGTTCTCCAGAGCCGCGGTGGATTCACCGAGGTGCGCACGCTGATCAACACCGGCGGTGGCCTCTTCCCGGGAACGCCGTCGGTGTACTGGGGTGAGGTCCCCGACGCCGGGAGGGACATGGCGATCGCTGACATCGATCGCGACGGCGACCCTGACATCGTCGTCGCATCGGTGCTCGCCGGCGGTCATCAGGTCCTCGTCAACAACGGCGGCACGGTCGGCTCCGAGGTCGAGCTGACCACGCCGGTCGGCGGGCCCACATCCGTGGATCTCGGCGACGTCGACGACGACGGCTACGCCGACATCGTGTTCGGCCAGGAAAACGGCGACTCGGTGGCGTTCTTGAACCTCCCGGCGAACGGCGCCGACTTCACGGGCTCGATCGCTGTCTCGATCAGCGGCGCACCAGCGACCACCGCAGACGACGTGCAACTCGCGGACGTGGACGCCGACGGGCTCCTGGACCTCGTCACCGCATCGGCCGCCGATGGGTTCGTCGAGGTCGCGTACGGCGACGGCACCGCCGCATTCGATGGCGGTTTGTCGACAGTCGTCGTCGGCGGCGACTTCAGCGAGATCACGGCGTTCGAGCTCGACGTGGATCGTGGACTCGAGATCGTGGTGTGGGACCAGTCCCTCGGAGCGATCGTCACGTCGCAGAATCCGGCGCTCGTGTCCGAAGCGGGCAATCAGGTGCGTTCGATCGTGGTCGCGAACCCGGTGGATCCGATCACCCAGGCCGCCGTCGTGTACGAGGACTTCGCCGAGGTCGGCCCCAACGAACTCGACGTGTGGCTCACCAACAACGGTGGCGTCAACTGGTACCGAGTCGACGAACGGGAGACCTTCACCTTCCCGACGGTCGGCAACGAGCTCGCGTTCCGCACCGAGTTCGCCGACGATCGACTGTTCGACTTCGGCAACTCACCACGCCAGTCGCTCGGCACCCTCACGGTGGAGTATTTCGCGCAGATCGCCGCAACGCCGACCGTCGACGTCACGCTGACCGTCACGCCAGATCTGGCCGACTCCGGCCCCAGTGCCGTGCCTCTCGACGCCCTCGCACCCGAGGTGCTCCAAGAGGCGTCCGACGACGGAGTGGACTCCGACATCGCCGCGTTGCCGCTGAGCAGTATCGACCTGCTCCCGAGCGACGATCCCAACATCCAGGCCTCACCGCTGTCGAGCATCCCGCTCAGCAGCATCCCGCTGTCGAGCCTGCCGCTCAGCAGCATCCCGCTCAGTGACGTGCCGATCGACGCCCCCGGCGGATGGGACGGCGTGCTCGAACGCGCCCGGGCGACCGGCGAGACCGAGCTCATCGGTGCGCCGCTCCAGAACGTCACCTTCGCCGACGTCGCAGAGCTCTCCGAGGTCCAGGCACTGCCGCTGAGCTCGATCGACCTCGCCGCGACGCCGCTGTCTTCGATCCCGCTCAGCTCGATCGCGCTCGGCGCCACGCCGCTGTCGTCGATCGACATCGGCCCGTTCCCCGAGGCCTGGTGTGACCTCCTCGAATCACCCGACTTCGGGTTCGACTGCATCGCCGACTTCGGGATCAGCGCCGGCGACACCGAGACCGACGTCAACATCGTCGACCTCGCCGTCCAAGGGGCCCCGCTGTCGTCGATCCCGCTCAGCTCCGTGCCGCTCTCCTCGCTGCCGCTGAGCTCGCTGCCCCTGTCCTCGATCCCGCTCTCGTCGGTCGAGCTCGGCGCTACGCCGCTCAGCTCGGTTCCGCTCAGCAGCATTCCGCTCTCCTCGATTGAACTCCAGGCGTCGCCGCTGTCGTCGATTCCGCTGAGTTCGGTCCCGCTCAGCAGCGTCCCGCTCAGCAGCGTCCCGTTGTCGTCGCTCGACCTCGCCGGCACGCCACTGTCGAGCGTTCCGTTGTCGTCGGTCGACATCGCGGGTTCGCCGCTCAGCTCGATCCCGCTGTCGTCGCTCGACCTGGCGACACTGCCGCTGTCGAGCATTCCGCTGTCGTCGGTGCCGCTGTCGAGCCTGCCGCTCAGTTCGCTGCCGCTCTCGTCGGTGTTCGTCAGCGGCGTACCGTTGTCGAGCCTGCCATTGTCATCGGTCGACATCGCCGGTTCGCCGTTGTCGAGCATTCCGTTGTCGTCGGTCGACATCGCCGGTTCGCCGTTGTCGAGCGTTCCGTTGTCCAGCTTGCCGCTCAGCTCGGTCCCGTTGTCGAGCGTTCCGTTGTCGTCGGTCGACATCGCTGGTTCGCCGTTGTCGAGCGTTCCGTTGTCGTCGGTCGACATCGCTGGTTCACCGCTGTCGTCGGTGCCCCTGTCGTCGATCCCGCTGTCGTCGATCGGTGACGTCGTCGACTGCAATCTGATCGACTGCGATGACGAGCGCAACACACTGTTCCAGGCGGTGCTCAACAATGCGATCCAGCCGGATGCCGAACTCGGTGACCTCGAGGGAGCGTTCGGCGGCACCCGCCACGACGACCTCGCCTCGGCGATCACCGGTGTGGATCGCGAGGCGTACGAACAGGCCGTGCGCGACGCACTCGACGCCGGCTCGGCCAGCACGCTGGCCGAGCTGCTCGCGCAGGGTCGTGGTGACGACCTGGTGCTGGGCGACCTGCCGAGTGATCTCGTCGAGCTGGCGAGCACGCCGTTCCTGGTACTGCTCGCTGGCCTTGCCGGCTTCGACTACAGCGCGCTCGGGTCGCTGCTCGCACAGGTGACCCTCGGTGGCGACCTCGTCGATTTCACCGACGTCGTCGACGTCGACGACGCCACGCTCGGCGAGCTGCTCTCCGATCCCGACCAGAACCCGCCGACCGGTTCCTTCTTCGACCAGGTGGTCTTGAACGACATTGCCGATGCTTTCACCGGACTCCGTATGTCGGATCTCGCTGCGATCTTCGGTGTCAACGAAGCGCAGCTGGCACAGGATCTCAATGGCATCACCGGGACGCTCTCGGACGTCAGCGACTTCGACGACCTCACGCTCGGAGAACTCCTCGTCTACGGCGGCGCCACGCTCGACGACCTGTTTGCTGCGCTCGCGTTGGCCAACCCTCCGGTGCTGGACGCGATCGTCCTGGGCGAACTCCTCGTCGGATTGCTGGCGGTCACCGACTACCCGTGGGACATCGTCGACTTCGGCGCCGAGGACCTCGTCGAGTTCGACGACACGAGCTCGAACGTCGAGTACAGCGCGCTCGTGCAGACTGCTGACGCTCCGGGCGAGACCGTGGAGCTGCGCGTGACCTTGCCGCCGGGGTCGCCGTACGTTCCCGGTTCCACCACGTTCCCGGGCGCAGGCGACGCCGATCCCGAGATTCAGGGCACCGACCTGGTGTGGACCTTCGAGGTGAACGGTGCCGCAACGGCCGACCTCGTGACCTTCGAGGCGCGTCCGCCGCTCAACCTCGCCACCCACCCGGCCGAGGCGACCGCGCGCCTGCTCGACTCG
>JBGCFW010000069.1:0-9094 GCA_045107155.1 Ilumatobacter sp.
GGGCCGTGCCGACACCCTGTACGAACTCGAGCTCGCCTTCGCAGAGCTTGAGCGCGCGAGCGAGGGCGATGGAGCGGCGCCGCCGTGGATCGTCGATCGGCTCATGCGCCACCTGCTCGTCGACCTCACCGGCAACACTCACCGCTCCGAGTTCTGCATCGACAAGCTCTTCAGCCCCGACTCCGAACGAGGCCGCCTCGGGATCCTGGAGCTCCGAGCGTTCGAGATGCCGCCGCACGCGCAGATGGCGATGGTCCAAGCACTTCTCGTCCGGTCCCTGGTCGCCCGATTCTGGGAGGACCCGTACACCGGACCGCTGGTCCGGTGGGGAACGGAACTGAACGATCGGTTCATGCTCCCGCACTTCGTCCGTTCGGACATCCACGACGTGGTCGACGACCTGCGCGAACACGACCTCGACTTCCAGGCCTCCTGGCTCGACCCGTTCCTCGAGTTCCGGTTCCCACTCATCGGCGAGGCCACCATCGGCGGTGGTGGCGGCGACGTCCACATCGAGCTCCGGCGGGCGATCGAACCCTGGCACGTGCTCGGTGAGGAAGCCTCCGGGAGCGGCACGGCGCGCTACGTCGACTCCTCGGTCGAGCGACTCCAGGTGAAGGTCGACGGGATCAACCCGGAGCGTCATGTCCTCACGTGCAACGGGATCCCCCTGCCGCTGCGACCGACCGAGACCGAAGGGACCGGCGTGGCGGGCGTGCGGTTCAAGGCGTGGGCGCCGTGGTCGGCGTTGCATCCGACCATCGAGAAGTCGGGTCCGCTCAACGTCGAGGTGATCGACCGGTGGAGCCGACGGTCGATCGGCGGCGTCACGTATCACGTGGTGCACCCGGGTGGCCGCGGCTACGACTGGTTCCCGGTGAACGCCGCCGAAGCCGAGACACGTCGAGGCAGCCGGTTCCGCACGGTCGGTCACACGCCGGGCCGCGTCGACGTCGAGGCGCTCGACGAGATCGCGACGAGGATTCCCCAAGAGCACCCGCGCACGCTGGACCTGCGCAGGTTCGCACATCTGCTCTGACGGCGCGACGAGCGCCGACCCGACAACGACTCGTCGCTGAGGCTTCGGGTCGCGCGCTCGCGTCCGGTCGCACGGGGGGAACGGGCCGAGCCGAGGTAGAACCCAGTCGTGCGCCCGTTCAGCTGCTCCGTCTGCTCCCAGATGGTCTTCTTTCACAACACCGAGTGTCTGCGCTGTCATTCGGAGTTGGTGTTCGACCCGAAGGCCGCTCGACTCACGGTCGATGATCATGCTCGGCGGTGTGCGAATCGCAGTGAGGTGTGGTGCAACTGGGCGGTGGAAGCCGATGAACCCGGCGAGTTGTGCGCCAGCTGCCGACTCACGTCGGTGCGCCCTGGCGCTCACGAGACGGAGGCCATCGAACAGTTCGCCGAAGCGGAGAGCGCGAAGCGGCGACTCCTCGACCAGCTGGGCCAGATCGGGTTGCCGGTGGTCGGCCGTGACGTCGACCCCGACGGCGGCGTCGCCTTCGAATTCCTGTCCTCGCGTGAACGTCCGGTCACCACTGGGCATGCGGGCGGCGTGATCACCCTCGATCTGTCGGAGTCAGACGATGCCCACCGCGTGTTCGTCCGCGAGCAGCTCGGGGAGCCGTACCGCACGGTGCTCGGACACCTGCGCCACGAGATCGGCCACTGGTACTGGGATCGGTTGGTCGCGGGTACGTCGAACCTCGCGGGGTTCCGCCGGCTCTTCGGTGACGAACGCGTCTCGTACGAGGAGGCTCTCGCCACGCACTACGGCGACGGTGAGGTCGACCGCGTCGACGACCTGGAGTGGGTCGACACGCACGTGAGTCGATACGCGACGATGCACCCGTGGGAAGACTGGGCCGAGACCTTCGCCCACTACCTCCACATTCGGGCCGGCGTCGACACCGCGGAACAGTTCGGACTCCACCTTGGTGACCCGGTCCGCTCCGCCGCGCGTGCGGCCTTCGACGTCGCCGAGTCCAGGATCTTCGGCGACGAGATCGCGAGTTGGTTGGCGCTCACACTGGCGCTGAACGGGATGTCGCGCGCGATGGGGCAGAACGATCTGTATCCGTTCGTACTGAGCCGCACGGTGATCGAGAAGCTCGACAGCGTCCACCGCCTCGTGGTGCAAGCGGCTGGCTGAAACCGCCTACTGGCCGGCGTGCAGCTCCGAGTTCAGCTCACCCCAGGACTTGGTGCGGGGTCGGGCGATCACCTGGCCGGTCTGGCCGTCTCGGATGAACAACAGACCGTTCATCCCCGACAGCTCGCGTGCCTTGCGAACTCCGTCCGGGGTGGTGACCGGCGTCGACCCGGTCACGTACAGACCGGCCTCCACGACGCAATCGTCGCCGAGGCTGATACCGATGCCGGCATTGGCGCCCAGCAGACAACGTTCGCCGATCGAGATGACTTCGGTACCGCCGCCCGAAAGCGTGCCCTGGATGGATGCGCCGCCACCGACGTCCGAACCGTCGCCGACCACGACGCCGGCCGAGATGCGACCCTCGACCATCGAGGTGCCGAGTGTGCCGGCGTTGAAGTTGCAGAAGCCCTCGTGCATCACCGTGGTGCCTTCCGCCAGGTGAGCGCCGAGACGAACGCGGTCGGCATCGGCGATCCGCACGCCGGTCGGGATCACGTAGTCGGTCATCCGCGGGAACTTGTCGACGCCGTGCACGCCGAGTGTGCCGCCGGTCGACTTGATGTTCAAGCGAACGTCGTCCAGGTCGTGGATGGCGACCGGGCCGAGGCTCGTCCACGCGACGTTCTGAAGTTTCCCGAAGACACCGTCCATCACGATCGAGCGCGGGGCGGCGAGTCGGTGCGACAGCAGGTGCAACCGGAGGTAGGCGTCCTCGGGCGAGCCGGGTGCCTCGTCGACGTCGACCGAGATGCGGACCGGCTTGATCGTGACGTTGCGAACGTCATCGCGAGTTTCGCGTCGGGTCAACTTCGATTCGATCTGCGAGAGCACGCCCTTCGCGTCCATCTCGGTGTTGCCGAATTCACCCCACCCGAGCCATCGATACCAGGTGTCGAGCGTTGCGCCGTTCGAATCCACCGTCGCGAGACCAGCACCCCAAGCCATCCGTGTCATGCGGCGAGATCGTATGCCCCGGAACGAGGGGCGACACAGATCTGGACCGTCAGGAACGATTGGCGGCCGAGGGTGTGGCCGACGGTGCTCAATCCGCTCCCGAACCGCCCTCCGGGCGCAGCGTCGGGAAGAGGATGACCTCCTTGATCGAATCGACGCCGGCAAGGAGCATGGCAAGACGATCGATGCCGATGCCGAGCCCTCCGGTGGGCGGCATGCCGTACTCGAGGGCCCGGAGGTAGTCCTCGTCGACGCTGCCGGCTTCCGCATCGCCGGCTTCTTTCAATGCCTGCTCCTCCTCGAAACGCATCCGCTGCTCGACCGGGTCGTTCAGCTCGGAGTAGCCGTTGGCGATCTCGCGACCGTCGACGAACAGCTCGAAGCGTTCCGTGAGGTGAGGATCGTCGCGGTCGACGCGGGCGAGCGGCGAGATCTCGACCGGATGCCCCGTGACGAACGTGGGCCGGACGATCGAGGCTTCGGCGGTGGCCTCGAAGAGTTCCTCGATGATCTTGCCGGTGCCCCAGTACGACTCGACGAACACGTCGTGATCGGCGGCGACCTTGCGGACGTCGTCGATCGGCATCGACGGATGGAGCTCGACGCCGGTGCCCTCGGACGCGAAGTCGATCATCCTCGTGCGCGGCCATGCGTCGGACAGGTCGACCGCCTCGCCACGAACCTCGATGACCGTCGTGCCGAGGGCATCGCGGGCGGCGGTCGTGATCAGCCCCTCGGTGAGGTCCATCACGTCGTTCCAGTCGCCGAACGCCTGGTACGACTCCATCATGGTGAACTCGGGGTTGTGGCGCGTCGACACGCCCTCGTTCCGGAATGTCCGAGCGATCTCGTAGACGCGCTCCATCCCGCCGACGATCAGTCGTTTGAGGTACAGCTCGACCGCGATTCGCAGGTACAGCGGCATGTCGAGGGCGTTGTGGTGTGTCGTGAAGGGTCGAGCGTGTGCGCCGCCGACTTCGGGATGCAGGACCGGTGTCTCGACCTCGATGAAGCCGTTCGCCGCGAGCGTGCGGCGGAATGACGCCACGGTCTCGTGGCGGATCTCGAAATTCCGGCGAGCATCGGCGTTGACGATCAGGTCGGCGTAGCGCTGGCGGAATCGCGTGTCGACGTCGGAGAGGCCATGCCACTTGTCGGGCATCGGGCGGATCGCCTTGGAGAGCAGGACCACACCGCCGTCGCCGACGGGCTTGACCGACAGTTCTCCCTTGCGGGTGGTCATCACGGTTCCGGACACGCCGACCCAGTCACCAAGGTCGAGCGCCTTGATGCCGGCGAACGCGTCGTCGCCGACGACGGCCTTCGAGATGAACAGCTGGACGTCGCCGGTCCGATCGCGAATCGTCGCGAACACCAGCTTGCCCGAGTCGCGCTTGAGCATGATCCGGCCGGCAACCACGACGTGGTCGTCGGTTTCCACCCCGGGCTCGAGTTCCCCCCAGCCCGTTCGGACCTCGGCGAGGGTGTGGGTGCGGTCGAAGCGGTACGGGTACGGGTTCGTCCCGTCGGACCGCATTTCGTCGAGCAGTCCGAGTCGCCGTTGGCGTTCGGCGGCGAGTCCGCTGCCCTCGAGGGTCTCGTCGTCGGTGGGGGAGGCAGGGGTCTCGTCGCTCACGAGTACCGAACGCTAGCCAGGGTCGGGGCCTGCACCAGCACGTGTTGGTGGCCACGACGTCGGCGTCGCAGTGCCGCTCCCTACAGTGTCGTCCGTGCGTTTTGACCAGCACCAGCGTTCCGCTCCTCGTCATCAACGCGGACTCGGCGTGATCATCGCCGGGCTCGCGCTGCTCGGCGTGCCCGCGACCGTCGTCGCTCAGGCTGCCGACCCGGCACCACCCGCGGCCGAGCCGGGAGCCGAAGTGCGCGAGGACGGGCCGGTGCCGTTCGCGGCCTCGGCGGTCGAGGCGCTCGAGCCCGGCGGCGCATCGGTGACGGAGGTCGCGGTCCGCCGCCGGCCAGAAGTTGGTGACTTCGTCAGTGTGTTCAACAGCGGAGCGCTGAGCTCGGACACCGAGACACGGGCGATCAATGCGGCCACGAGCGCCGGCGCACAGTTCTCGATCCGGGGTTCTGCCTCGATTGCGATGCAGTCGGTCACCCGCGACGGTGCTCCGATCCAGCTCGCGCCGGCGGGCATGTCGATTCCGATGGGGACCACGGTGCTCGACAAGTCGACCGTCGCCACGCTGATGGGCTTCGAGGTCGCCGGATCACTCGACTCGGGCAGCATCGTGATGAGTGAACTGACCGCCTCGCTGCGGGGCGCTCGTGCCGGCGACGTCGTGACGCTGCGTTCGTCGTTCGGCGCCGACGTCGCGTTCACGATCGGCGCAGTGGTCGCCGACCAGGTCACCGGCGGAACAGAGCTGTTGATCGATCCGAGCGCCGCGGCGCGCATCGGCCTCGACCGCAAGAGCGGTGTCATCATCTGGGACTTCCGGTCGCGTGACGCGATCAACGCCGCTCTCGCTTCGGCGGGTCTCGAGAGCACCTCGATCAGGATCCGGCGGAGCTGGGACGCATTCGACCCCGATTCGACGATCGGCATGGCTCGCACGAAGGAGGCGCTCGGCGAATTCGGATACCGCGCCAACTCGAACGGATCGGTCACGGTCGAGGACGCGTGGAAGGCGCAGAACCTCTCGACGCGTCAGTACCTTCCCGGTATCACCCGGTCGTGTCACCGGGTCGTCGAGCCGCAGATGGCCGCTGCGATCGACGAGGTCGTCGCACGGGGCCTGTCCGGTGTGTTCGACGTCGGCGACTGGCGTGTCGCCGGAGGTTGCTACACGCCGCGCTTCAACAGGCTGACGCCGAACAGCACGATCGGGTTCCTGTCGCGCCACACGTGGGGGATGGCGATGGACACGAACACGGTCAGCGCCTGCCAGGGCTGCTCGCCGCCGAGCTTCGCGACTCGTGTCGGAGGCTGTGACGTGGTTCGGATCTTCCGCAAGCACGGCTTCGCCTGGGGAGGCAACTTCCTCACCCCTGACGGTATGCACTTCGAGTACGTGGGTGAACGTCGAGATCAGTTCGCGTATCCGTCGCGTTGGTGCGCGAACGAGGTCGCCGGGTCGGCGGCGTTGCGCGTCGAGACCAGCCAGCGAGGGACGATGTTCGCCGATGCTGGCCTGGTCGCCCATCACGACCACGGGCACGACGGACATCACGATCACTGAGCCCTCGGAAGGTCCCGTGCCTGGTCGCCGGCGGGCGTAGCCTGTGCGACGTGCCAGAACGCTTCGTCATCATCGGCGGTGGGCCTGCGGGCAACGTCGCAGCCACCTATGCAGCTCGAATGGGCGCAGAGGTCGTCGTCGTCGAGCGTGATGTGCTCGGTGGCGCGGCCCACCTGTGGGATTGCATTCCGTCGAGGTCGATGATCGCAACCGGTGGAGCGATGAGTTTCATGCGTCGCTCCGAGGGGATGGGTCTCGAACACGAGACGCCGGCGATCGACACCGAGGCGCTGACGTCGCGCATCAGCCGAATCCAGAACAACATGGCGTCCAACACGCGCCAGCTGCTCGAGAGGCAGAACGTACGGCTCATCGACGGGACCGGGCGCTTCACTGGACCGAACACGGTTCAGGTCGAGACCGCCGACGGCATCGAGACGATCGACTTCGACTCGGCGCTGGTCTCGACCGGCTCACAGCCGCGGGTCCCTGACTGGTGCTTCCCCGACGGCGAGCGCATCTTGACGACTCGGGACTGCTACCCACCTCGCGTATTCCCCGAGAGCGTCACGGTGGTCGGTTCCGGCGTCACGGGGGTGGAGTTCGTCCACATGTTCTCGTCGTTCGGGTCCGAGGTCACGCTCGTGGTGAGCCGCCAGCAGGTGTTGCCCGGCAAAGATCCCGAGGTGGCCTCCGTGCTCGAGGAGGAGTTCATGAATCGGGGCGTCAAGTTGCTCGTGGGCGCTCGTGCCCAGTCGATCGTGCGCGTCGACGCCGACGGCAACGAAGACCCGAACGGGGACCGAGTGACGGTGAGCTGCGACGACGGTCGTTCGGTCACGTCGTCGCATGCCGTGCTCGCGATCGGTTCGGTCCCGAACACCGACGGCATCGGCCTCGATGCGGCGGGTGTCGAGGTCAACAAGTGGGGCTACATCGACGTCGATCACCACTGCGTGACGAACGTCGGTCACATCTATGCAGCGGGCGACATCAGCGGGAAGCTGCCGTTGTCCTCGGTGGCGTCGGTGCAGGGCCGCAAGGTCGCCGAGAAGGTGATGGGTCTTCACACGCGGCAGCACCGCCACCTCGACTACGACAAGGCGGCCTCGGCGATCTTCACCGAGCCCGAGATTGCCGACGTCGGGCTTGCTGAAGCAGAAGCCTTCGCATCGGGACGCAAGATCCGCGTCACGAAGGTGCCGTTCTCGGCAACGGCGAAGGCGATGATCAACGCCGACACCCGCGGGTTCGTGAAGATCATCTCCGACCCGGCGACCGGGGTGATCCTCGGGGGCTCGATCGTCGGGCGCCATGCTGCGGAGCTCATCTCGGTGATCGCGGTGGCCGTCACCGCCGGGCTCACGGTCACCGATCTGATGGAGAGCATCCTCGTGCATCCGGCCTTGAGCGAAGCGCTCGCCGAAGCAGCGGAGTAGCGCGACGGCCGCCGACGGCCGCCTGCTCCGGTGCAGCGGGTGTCGAGGGGTGTCGAGGGTCGTTCAGCGAAATCGGCAAGTTTCCTTGCACCCGCCCGCAAGCAGACCTGCCGATTTTGTGAGTTCGCTCCCGACACCGTCCGATCGAGAGTGCCGCGACGGATTCGGCCGCCGCTCGGTTCCCGACACCTCGCACTCATCGCGTGCTGAGGTACCCCTTCGTTTGGATGTCCCACATGGCAGGGACGGGTGCGGATGCAGCGACGGATGCGAGTCCGAGTGCGGATGCGAGCGCGGGTGCGGGTGGTGCCGGTTCGGGATCGGGCCGGGGTCGGCCGGGCGATTCCGGCGAGCAGGATGGGCTCGTCGATGGCGACGGGTCGGATGGAGCGGACGATGCGTTCCGGTTGCTGCTGCGAGGATCCGCTGGCGACGGTCGGGCGGACATCGAGCTGTTGCAGCTCTGGTACGACGTGGTGCGTCGACCGAACGTCGCAGCGCTCGCTGCGTGGGCCCGGCTGTCGAAGGACTATCTCCCATGGGTCGAGCGGCGTCTGGTTCATCGAGCTCGGCGCGACGGCATGTCGTGGTCGGCGATCGGCCGGCTCCTCGGACGAAGCCGTCAGGCAGTGCAACAACAACACGACCGGGTGATGACGCCTGACGAGTTGCTGCCGCCGAGCCGGCGGCTCGGCGCGGCTGAGCAGGAGACCCGCGAGCAACGAGCGAGTCTCGCCGAGTGGAAGGCACGCCAGTCCTTCGACGACGAATCGACCGAGGGTGCCGTGGTCCCTTGGTAGCCCGGGCGGCAGGGCTGGTCGTCGCGAGGGTCGTGAGAGTGGGTGGGGGGGATGACGGGTGAGCGCCGACCGGCTACTCGATGACGGCGAGCACGTCGCCGCCGCCCACCGTGTCGCCTGCAGCGACCTTGATCTCCTTGACCGTGCCGGAGGTCTCGGCGTTGATCTGGTTCTCCATCTTCATCGCTTCGAGCACCAGGATCCCGGCGCCCGCTTCGACCTCTTGGCCGACCTCCACCATGATCTTCACGATGGTGCCCTGCATCGGCGCCTCGATCGAACCCGATACCGCGGCACCGCCCGACCCTCCCGCAGCGCGACGCTCGCGCTTCTTCGCCGGAGCAGCGCCAGCCGCCGCCACCATCGGCTGATCAGGGACCCACATGGAGACGTCGAAGCGCTTGCCGTTCACCTCGACGGTGGTGTCGCGGCGAACGAGATCCGGCGCGTCCTCGTCGTCGGACGGTGGCGGGCCCGTGGGCTCCGCCTTTCCGGACCCCCCGGTTAGGTCGAGGGTCTCCTCGACCCACTTCGTCG
>JBGCFW010000007.1:0-3746 GCA_045107155.1 Ilumatobacter sp.
GGGTTGATCGGGCTCGCCGTGGTGGCACGTTGCAGAACGACATCTTGAAGGAGTATCAAGCCCAGAAGGAGTACGCGTTCCCGCCGCGTCAAGCGATGCGGTTGGTGCGTGACACGATTGCGTTCACGGCGGCGGAGATGCCGCGGTGGAACTCGATTTCGATTTCGGGGTATCACATTCGTGAGGCGGGTTCGACGGCGGCGGAGGAGTTGGCGTTCACGTTGGCGAACGGGTTCGCGTACGTGGAGGTGGCGATGCAGGCGGGCTTGGAGATCGATGCGTTTGCGCCGCGGTTGAGCTTCTTTTTCAATGCGCACATCGATTTCTTCGAAGAGATCGCGAAGTTGCGGGCGGCGCGGCGAATCTGGGCGCGTTGGATGAAGCAGCGCTACGGCGCTGAGGCGGCCAAGTCCATGCAGTTTCGGTTCCATACCCAGACCGCAGGGGTGTCGTTGACGGCGCAGCAGCCCGAGGTGAACATCGTGCGGACAGCGATCGAGGCGCTCGCAGGAGTGTTGGGTGGCACCCAGAGCCTGCACACGAACTCGATGGACGAAGCGCTCGCGTTGCCGACCGAGAAAGCAGCACGGATCGCGTTGCGCACCCAGCAGGTGATCGCGCACGAGACGAACGTGACCCATGTCGCTGATCCGCTCGGCGGGTCGTACTACGTCGAAGCGCTCACCAACGAGATGGAACGCCAGGCCGAGGAGATCTTTGCGCACCTCGATGAGCTTGGTGACGGGTCGTTGTTGGAGGGCTGTATCGCGGGCATCGACGAGAACTGGTTCCAGAGTCGTATCGCGGACTCCGCGTACGAACTGGAACGCAAGTTCAACTCGGGTGAACGCATCATCGTTGGCGTGTCGGACTTCACCGAGGGCAACGACGAGGAACAGATCGACACGCTGCGGATCAGCAACGAAGACGAACAACGTCAACGCAAACGCCTCGACGCGGTGCGCCACGACCGCAACCAAGAAGCTGTCGATGCCGTCCTCGCCAAACTCGCGACCGAAGCCGCCGACCCCGAGATCAACCTGATGCCGACACTCATCGAAGCATCACGCACCTACGCCACCCTCGGCGAAATCATGACCACGATGGCCAACGTCTTCGGCCGCCACACAGAAGTTCCGGTCATTTGAGTCAGCGCGTCCTCGTCGCGAAGGTGGGTCTCGACGGACACGACCGAGGGGTCAAGATCGTCGCGCGTATCCTGCGCGACGCCGGATACGAGGTGATCTACACGGGCCTCTTCCAAACGCCGGAAACGGTCGCGGCCGCAGCCGTCGACGAAGACGTCGACGCGATCGGGCTGTCGATGCTCTCGGGAGCACACCTGACCCTGGCGCCGCTCGTCGTCGACGCAGTCCGCGCTCGGGGCGCCGACATCCCCGTGATCGTCGGGGGAATCGTGCCGGATCCCGACATCGAGCCGCTACGCGCCGCGGGCATCGGCGCCGTGATCACGCCGGGGGCATCAGCGGAAGAGGTCGTCGCAGCAGTTGCCGACGTCCTCGCCGCATCCGACGCATAGCGAGACCGGACGACACCACTTTCGTGTGGTCGTCCACGACACACAGATTGGATTGCCATGGGGGAAATCGCAGGACTCGAGGTCGGGCTCCCAGCCGACATCGATCACGTCACCGCGGCGTGGATGACCACGGTGCTGAGAACCAGTGGAGCGATCGGTGCCGATGATTCGGTGACGTCGCTCACGAGCGAACCGTTCGCCGTCGGCGTCGGATTGCTCTCGGAGTTGCATCGGTGCGCGTTGACCTACGACTCGGCGTGCGACGGGCCTGCGACCGTGATCGTCAAGTTCCCCACGGTCCTGCCCCACCAGCGTGCGATCGCTGATGCGTTCAACATCTACGAGCGCGAGGTCAGGGCCTACACCGACGTCGTGCCGCACTCGCCGATCCGCACCCCTCAGGTCCATGCCGCGCTCATGGCTCCCGATCGCACGAACTGCTGTCTGGTGATGGAGGACCTGAGCGGCTTGCGCCAAGCGGACCCGTCCGCGGGTGCCACCTGGCAGCAGGCGATCAACGCAGTCGACGCGCTCGCTGCGCTCCACGCGAGGTGGTTCGAGTCACCCGACCTCGAGGCGATGTCCGAGACGTTCATCTCGTTCCAGAACCCTCTGCATCTCGCGGGGCTACCGGGCATCCACGCCGCAGGCTGGCCTGCAGCGAAGCTTCACGCCGCCGAGCTCTTCACACCCGAGCTGATCGGCTTCGGTGACGCCTGGGCAGACCACCTTCCGCACATGCTCGACCTCGTCAGCACGTCGCCGTCGGTGCTGCACGGTGACTGGCGCACCGACAACATGTTCTTCGACGATGACGACGACGTCGTGGTGTTCGACTTCCAGATCACCGCTGTCGGCAACGGTGCGTACGACCTCGCCTACTTCCTCAGCCAGTCCCTCGAACGTGAGACGCGTGCTGGGCGGGAGCGCGAACTCGTGCAGCGCTATGTCGACCAGCTGGCCGCACACGGTGTCGAGCGCGATGTCGACCGACTGATGTTCGACGTGCGCTGTGCGACGGCGTTCTGCATCATGTACGGATTCGCCTCGTACCCGGAGTACGAGGGTCTCCCCGAGACCAGCAAGCAGATGACGCATCAGCTGCTGCGTCGCTCGGTCGAGGCGATCGTCGATCTCGATGGCGTCTCGGCGATCGAGGAACTCGTCGGCTGACAGGCGGGCTGATGGACGCCAGACTCGTCGAGCAGATCAAGTCGGACATGGCGTACGAGTTCGCGCGGACGGCTCCTCCCGACGGCTTCCCGGCGTTCCCGGACATCTCGACACAACGGCACACGAGCCGGGAGTTCGCAGATCTGGAGCGCGAGCATTTGTGGCCCAAGACGTGGGTGCTCGCCGGCCGTGTCGAAGACGTCCCGAACGCGGGCGACTTCTTCACGTTCGACGATCTGGGCGTCCCCCTGCTGGTGGTGCGAGGGACCGACGGCGTCGTGCGGAGCTTCTCCAACACGTGCCAGCATCGGGGCGCGCCAGTGGTCCGCGACGAACGCGGTTCGGCTCGGCGTCTTCGCTGTCAGTACCACTCCTGGACCTACGACATCGACGGTGGCCAGCTGCTCTCCGTGCCTGACGAGCGGGATTTCGTCGACCTCGACCGGGAACAACGCTGCTTGCCGGGAGCGGCGTGTGAGACCTACGGCGGGTTCATCTTCGTGAACCGCGACGAGAATGCGCCGCCGCTCGCCGAGTGGATCGGACCGCTCGCCGAGATGCTCGATCCGTTCGAAGGTGAGCGTCTTCGCGAGGTGTACCGCGAGTCGCGGGTCATCCCGTGCAACTGGAAGGTGACCGCCGAGGCCTTTCTCGAGGTGTATCACTTCAAGCACATCCACGCGCACGACGGCGTCAGCGTGCTCGACAACCGCGGCGCGGCGATGGGGTTGTACCCGAACGGTCACAGCCGGATGATCACACCGTTCTCGGCGCCGAACGTCGAGCGCTTGGGGATGGAGCGATGGGACGACTGGAAGCCTGTCGACCTCGGACCGTTCCCGGTGATCGACGGGCTTCCCGACATGGTTCGGTGCACGAGCACGGCGGTCAGCATCTTCCCCAACGTGATCATCCCGCTCGGCGCCTTCGGCTTTCCGATCAACGTGTTCTGGCCGATCGACGAAGGGTCGACGCGCCTCGACTGGATCTACTACGGACTTCCCGAAGACGGTGACTCGTTCGACGCCGAGCA
>JBGCFW010000070.1:0-3337 GCA_045107155.1 Ilumatobacter sp.
GACATCATCGCGGCGCGCACACGGTCGCGTGCCTCTCGGACCGACTCATCGGGCAGCCCGACCACACGGAAAGCTGGCAGTCCGTTTGCGACGTGCACCTCGACGGCGACGGGGTGGCCCTGGGCGCCGAGCAGCACAGCGGAAGGAATGGACGCGAACATCACGGTCTCCTGGATCGAGGATTCTGATCGAGGACGGGTGGTTCGCGACCCGACGACACGTGACGTGGGGTGGACACTACCGAGGGGGTGTGTCAGAGGCGACGGACGACCGTTCCGATCAGGTTGATCAAGAAGCGTCGGAGTACGGCCGAAACATGATCTGTGAGCGCCGACCCGACGCCTGCGCCCTCGGCGCCCGACCTCGAACTCGATGACGCGCGCTTCGAGCACGAACTCCGCCAAGAGCGATTTCGACTCCTGTATCGCCAGCGCGTGACGGCACCTCTCGGCGTCTTCGCAGCTGCGGTCGCTTTCGCCGGACTCAGCAACGAGCACCTCTCCCCCGCGATGCGTGCGACGTGGCTCGCGGTGATGGTGGCCATGACGCTGCTCCTGATCGGTGCCTTCGTCGGCCCGACCACCCGAGTCGTGGCCCGAGATGGCCTCCCCGTGACGGCCCACGTCGGACATGTCGGGACCGGACTCGGCTGGGGCGCCACGTTGTGGCTCGACATCGACGAGATCCGTGACGGACCGCTGGTGTGGATCGCCCTCACGATCGTGATCGCCGTGCTCGCCGGAGCGACTGCCGGAATTCCCGGATCGAACGTCCTCGGCCGCAATCTGGTCGTTGCGACGAGCCTCGTCGCGTGTCCTGCACTCGTCGTGAGCGGTCGCCTGGGGATCGCGGCCGCCTTCGCGCTCTTCGCCGCGATCCTCCTCACCGAGGTCGCCCACTCTCGTGTGGTGTGGGAGGAGTTCGTCCGCGTTCGCCTCCTGCTGCAGATCGACGCGGACGCCCAGCGTGTCGCGGCCACCCACGACACGCTCACCAAGGCGCTGAACCGGTCTGGTGTCCACGAGCACTACGACGCTCTCGAACCCTCGGTTGCTCGCACGACGCTGTTCGTCGACCTGAACCACTTCAAAGACGTCAACGACCGATTCGGCCACCGGGCGGGCGACCTCGTGCTCATCACGGTGGCTCGGCGCCTGGAGGAGGTCATCGGTCTCGACGGTGTCGTCGGCCGCTTCGGAGGTGACGAGTTCGTCGTGGTCGTCGCGACGACCGATGACGTGTACCTCGCAACGCTCGTTCGATCGATCGAGAACTCGATCTCCGACCCGATCGACCTGGCGGCGGGTCGTCGGATCACCGTCACGGCGAGCGTCGGGAAGGCATCGGCCGACGATGGGTCGACCGACTTCGAGGATCTGCTCGATCGTGCCGACCAGGCGCAGTACCGAGAGAAGCGCAACGGCCCGAGTCGCCGACGACGACAACGCGACTCCCGACAGGCACCGGACCATCACGACCCCCCGATCGGGCGGGCGACGTGGCGTGGCGTGCAGGAGCTGACATGATCGCTCCGTGCGCCGCGATGCTCCTCGACGAATGCCCTCACGCACCGTGTGCGCGTCCGTGCTCGCAGCGCTCTGGATGACCGCCTGCTCGGCCGACGGGAACAGCGATGCGTCCCGCTTCTGCGGCGAAGTCGCTGCGCACCAGCGAGCACTCACGACGCCGGAGCTGACCACCTCGGCTCAGGTGACGTCGTTGCTCGAGCTGTACCGCGAGATCGGTGAGTTCGCCCCACTCGCGATCGAAGCCGAGTGGGACCAGTTGATCGTGAACTACGAGACCGCGAGCACGGTCGTTCCGGGCGACGACGAATCGCGGCAAGCGGCGATCGCCGTTGCGCTCCAGAGCGAGCGATCAGCAGCTCGGGTCAAGACCTGGTTGGTCGAGAACTGCGCGCTCGACATCGGGCCGGTGGCAACGCTCGTGCCGCAACCAGGCTGAACGACACCGGAACGAACGCAGCGCCCGCTTCGAATCAGAGAATCTCGCCGCGACGCAGGATCACCGAGTCACACAGACCGTATTCCTTGGCCTCTTCGGCAGTGAACCAACGATCTCGCTCCGAGTCCGCCTGGATCTGCTCGAGTTCTCTGCCGGAATGGTGTGCGATCAGTTCGGCCATCCGCTTCTTCGTGTAGCGGAGCTGTTCGGCCTGGATCTGGATGTCGGAGGCCTGGCCCCGCAGCCCGGCGAGCGGCTGGTGCATCATCACCCGAGCATTGGGCAGCACATAGCGCTTGTTCTCGGCTCCGGCGGTCAGCAGGAACTGGCCCATCGATGCGGCCAGACCGAGGCACACCGTGGCCACGTCACAGCCGACGAACTGCATGGTGTCGTAGATCGCCATGCCGGCGGTGACCGAACCGCCCGGGCTGTTGATGTAGAGCCAGATGTCGGCTGCGGGGTCCTCGCCCTCGAGGTACAGCAGCTGTGCGCAGATCTGGTTCGCGATGTCGTCGTTCACATCAGAGCCGAGCATCACGACGCGGTTCTTGAGCAACCGGTCGAACACGGCGGAGCGGGGATCGAACCCGGCTTCGAGAGCGAACGGGGCAGGACCGGTCTGAGACATGCTTGTCATGCTACCGGTGACCGTTTCGGACTACGGTGCGTCGCCATGTCCGTGACCGCATCGTTCCAGCCCGACCGGGTCAGCGCTTCGCCCGGCCAGGCCACTGCGCTGGCGCTGCACCTGCACAACGACTCCGACGAAGAGCGGATGATCACGCTTCGGCCGGGCGGTTCCCTGGCCGACCGCACCTCGCTGCAGACCGAGACGATCTTCCTGGATCCCCAGGAGCGGTTCGAGGTTCCGGTCAGCGTCGATTCGAGCGGCACGATCCCCGTCGGCAGTCACACGTGCGTCATCGACGTCGTCGATGGGTCGGAGACCTCGAGCGCCGAGGCCTACGTCGAGGTCGAGGCCACCGAGGAGTGGTCGGCGCGACTCGAGCCGCCGCGCTCGAAGTCGGGGAGCTCCGGACGCCACAAGGTCGCGATCGACAACGCCGGCAACGTGCCGGTCACCGTCGAGCTCACCGCGATCACCGAGTCCCACGTCATCGCTGAGCTCGCGGCACCGGTCGTGAGCGTCGACCCCGGCAAGACCGCCAAGGTCGAGTTCCGGCTCACGCCGAGCGACCGCTTCTGGACCGGACCCACGATCGAGCATCCGTTCACGCTGAACGTGGCCAACATCGAGGGCGACACCACTGAGCTCGAGGGCGTGTTCGAACAGGGTCCGCGAATGCCCGCATGGCTCCCGCCCGCTGTCGCGGGCATGCTCGCCGCGTTGCTGCTGGGCGCACTCGCA